>NZ_DATCUY010000273.1:0-2491 GCF_036567245.1 Achromobacter sp.
GGGCCCCGGCGCGGGCAACGGCGGTGGCGGCATCGGATGCACCGCCGGCGGATTGGGCTGAACCACTTCGGACCGGGTGATCAGCGCGTTGGGCGCACCCATTCCGGACTCGAACCAGGCGTATACGCCCGCACCGACCAACGCCACGATGAGCAACAACACCAGCAGGGGATGACGCCCACGCGCGGGTTGGCGTGCCGCAGTGGCGGCCATCGGCGGTGCCGCGTGGGACGCCCGCAGCGGGGCGACCGGATCCGGCGCCATCTCGACCTGCGCGGCAATGCCCAGCATGGCGGCCAGATCGACCAGCGTCTGCGGCCGGTCGCCGGGCGCCATGGCCAGGCCAGCGTCGATCACGGACAGGAAGTCCTGGCTGTACTTCGGCAATCCCAGGGAGGCGAGCGGCTCGTAGGTATCCTCCGCGCGGCGCTCAGGCGCCGGCGCGGGCTTACTGCCTATGACCAGCGCGTACATCACCGCGCACAAGGCGTAGATGTCGCTCCAGGGGCCGCGGGGCCATTCCACCGAATCGGAATAAAGCTCGAACGGCGCAAAACCAGGGGTCGGCGTGCGGGTGGCGCGGCGCGAACGCGCCACGACCAGTTCCGGCACCAGATGGGCCCGGGCGCTTTCGTCCATACCCACCGTATCCAGCGAAATATCGCCGCAGATTTCACCTTGGGCATGCAGGGCCATCAAGGATGGCAGCAGATCGGACAGAAGCCGCTTGATGCGGGTTTCCGGCACGCCCCCCGCCGTGCTGGCGGCGATGGCGCTCAACGGACGCAGAGCAAGCGGCGCGGCGCCGGAAAAGGGGCCACGCGGCGTCAAGAGGCCGGCGGAAGAAGACATGATCGGGACTGGCGCTGTCGCGCGACAGCTCAATTAACTATGGAATAAGGCGAATATTATCCAATCCGCACCGCAAGGACATTGCGGAAAATGTCCGAGCGCATCAGGCTGTGGCACGATAGCGTACTGCTAAACCCTTCTACATCTTTGGAAGCCATGAAAATTCGCGTTCTGAGTAGTCTGCTCGGCTTGTCGGCCATACTGGCGGGTTGCGCCGGGGTTACGTCCAAGCAGCCGGAAGCGCCGCCCACCGCAGAAGCCTTGGACCAGCTGCAGCAAGTACGCGACAAATACAGCGCCGGCCGCTATGGAGAAGTCATCCGTGGCGTCGCCACCTCCGACGCCCTGGCCACCTCCACCAAGGCCGTGCGCATCGAAGCCTACAAGCTGCAGGCGTTCAGTTACTGCGTGAGCAAGTATCCCCGGCTGTGCGAGGACAGCTTCGCCCGCATCCTGGCCCTGGACCCCGCCTTCGAGCTGGCACCGAACGAAGCTGGCCATCCCGTCTGGGGCCCAGTCTTCCGCCACGCTCAGGCACAGGTCGCGAAGTAACCGCCCTTGCGCCGAACAAAAAAAGGCCGCTGATTCGCATCAGCGGCCTTTTCGATTCCGGGCATGCCGCGCCGGACTGCGCGCGGCATCCCTGCCGGGTGTTTCCGCTTATTCGGCGGAATCCTCGGCGCCGAGGTCGGATGCCGGCGTTTCCGCATCCGAGCCCACCGTAACCGGCGAGTCTTCGAACGGGTTGGCCAACTGGCGGGCGGCTTCGCGTTCCGCGGCCTCCAGCTCTTCCTTGTCGCGGCGGGCATGGTGGTACGCCAGACCGGTACCGGCCGGGATCAGGCGGCCGACGATGACGTTTTCCTTCAAGCCGCGCAGGTCGTCGCGCTTGCCCATGATGGCGGCTTCGGTCAGGACCCGGGTGGTTTCCTGGAACGAAGCGGCCGAGATGAACGAGTCGGTCGACAGCGAGGCCTTCGTGATACCCAGCAGCACGTTGTCATACGTGGCGGGGATACGATCTTCAGCCTGCATGCGGTCATTCGCATTCAACAGCTCGGAACGCTCGACCTGCTCGCCCGGGATGAACTCGGTATCGCCCGCGTCAACGATGTTCACACGACGCAGCATCTGACGAACAATCACTTCGATGTGCTTGTCGTTGATCTTCACGCCCTGCAGACGGTACACGTCCTGCACTTCGTCGACGATGTAGGTCGCCAGCTTCTCGATGCCTTGCAAGCGCAGGATGTCGTGGGGATCGGCCGGGCCGTCCACGATCATTTCGCCCTTGTTCACCACCTGGCCGTCGTGCACCAGCACCTGCTTTTCCTTCGGAATCAGGAACTCGTGGCTCACGCCTTCCAGGTCGGTGATGACCAGACGCTGCTTGCCCTTGGTGTCCTTGCCGAACGAGACCGTGCCGGTAACGTCGGCGAGCATGCCGGCGTCCTTCGGCGAACGGGCTTCGAACAGCTCGGCCACGCGCGGCAGACCACCGGTAATGTCGCGGGTCTTTTGCGATTCTTGCGGAATACGCGCCAGAACTTCACCCACGGCAACCTGCTGGCCGTCACGCACGGTAATCAGCGCGCCCACCGGGAACGAGATGTTCACCGAGTGATCGGTGCCGGCGATC
>NZ_DATCUY010000274.1:0-13029 GCF_036567245.1 Achromobacter sp.
TGCTGCGGCTCCGGCCGCCGCGCCCGCCGCGGCCAGCTTCAAGGGCTCGGCCGACGGCGAGTACGACATGCTGGTGCTGGGCGCTGGCCCCGGCGGCTACTCCGCCGCCTTCCGCGCCGCTGACCTGGGCCTGTCCGTGGTCCTGGTCGAACGCTACGAAACGCTGGGCGGCGTCTGCCTGAACGTGGGCTGCATTCCGTCCAAGGCGCTGCTGCACAACGCCGCCATCATCGACGAAGCCCGCGAGCTGGCCGCTCACGGCATCAGCTTCGGCGAGCCCAAGATCGACCTGGACAAGCTGCGCGGCTACAAGGACAGCGTGGTCGCCAAGCTGACCGGAGGCCTGGCCGGCATGGCCAAGGCGCGCAAGGTCACCGTGGTGCACGGCGTAGGCGAGTTCGCCGACCCCAACCACCTGACGGTCAAGGCCGCCGACGGCAAGACCCAGACCCTGCGCTTCAAGCAGGCCATCATCGCCGCCGGCAGCCAGTCGGTGAAGCTGCCGTTCCTGCCCCAGGACGACCGCATCGTCGACTCCACCGGCGCCTTGCTGCTGCGTGAAGTGCCCAAGAAGATGCTCATCGTCGGCGGCGGCATCATCGGCCTGGAAATGGGCACGGTGTACTCCACGCTGGGCGCGCGCCTGGATGTGGTGGAAATGCTGGACGGCCTGATGCAGGGCGCCGACCGCGACCTGGTCAAGGTATGGCAGAAGAAGAACGCCTACCGCTTCGACAACATCATGTTGAAGACCAAGACCGTGGGCGCGGAAGCCAAGAAGGACGGCATCTACGTCAGCTTCGAAGGCGAGGGCGCTCCCAAGGAGCCGCAGCGCTACGATCTGGTGCTGCAGGCCGTGGGCCGCAGCCCCAATGGCAAGAAGATCGGCGCCGACAAGGCGGGCATCGCCGTGACCGACCGCGGTTTCATCGAGGTCGATCGCCAGATGCGCACCAACGTGCCGCACATCTATGCCATCGGCGACATCGTCGGTCAACCCATGCTGGCGCATAAGGCCGTGCATGAAGGCCACGTCGCCGCCGAAGCCGCCGCAGGCCAGAAGTCCTTCTTCGACGCCCGCGTCATTCCGTCGGTGGCCTACACCGATCCGGAAGTGGCCTGGGTCGGCCTGACCGAAGACGAAGCCAAGAAGCAGGGCATCAAGATCGAGAAGGGCGTGTTCCCCTGGGCCGCCTCCGGCCGCGCCATCGCCAATGGCCGCGACGAAGGCTTCACCAAGCTCATCTTCGACGCGGAAACGCATCGCATCCTGGGCGGCAGCATCGTCGGCACCCATGCCGGCGACCTCATCAGCGAACTGGCCCTGGCCGTGGAAATGGGCGCCGACGTCGTCGACATCGCCAAGACCATCCATCCGCACCCGACCCTGGGTGAGTCGGTGGGCATGGCGGCCGAAGTCGCCGAAGGCGTCTGCACCGACTTGCCGCCGATGAAGAAGAAGTAAGGCGCGGGCCGGCCGCCCGCGGCCGGCCATCTGTTCGCGCAAAGTAAAAGCGCCGGCCCTGCATGGGGTCCGGCGCTTTTTATCGCTCGTTCGCCGCTAACGTAACGGCCGTCGCTATATGGATGGCAAATCGCGTAGCGGGAGCGGAAAAACCAGTCTTGCTGCGCGTGCTTCAGGCGTGCGTATCGATGCGCGAACCCAGCGTGGCGTCCACGGCCAGCACGGGCAGCGACTGCATCAGCGTCAAGGCCGTATCTGCCTGCGCATTGAGCGCCTTCTTCAGCACGCGAGCCTGCACTTCCTGCATGACATTCGCGTCCTGCAAAGCCAGGGCGTTGTTGACGGTACTGTTGATCGAAGCGTCCATGCTCGGGATGTCCTAGTGTGTGGAAGGCGGTTCAAGCCGACACGGGATTATCGCGTGGACTGCGGCTTAATGCACGGGAATCCTGGCCTGTGAAAGCCGATATTCACGCGGCAACGGTAATGCCCGGCGCATGCGCCCGCCGCGCCGGCTCCACCACGATCTCGACATGCTGATCCAGCGACACCAAGGCTCGCATCAAGCGCTCCAGCGAGATGTTCTGCAACTTGTAGCGGCGAATCTGGGAGACCTTGGGCTGGGTCATGCCGGTAAGCGTAGCGGCTTCGATCTGGCTGAGCCCGCGCTGATCGATCAGTTCATTGAGCTTGAGCGCCAATGCCGCCTTGGCCGACAATTCCGCGGCATCCTCGAAACCGAGGTCCTGCAAGACGTTGTCGGTGCCTGGGGAATGGTCTTTGCGTGTCATTGCTTACTCCTGTCGGACGAGTGCCGGGCCAATACTGCCTTCAAGCGTTGCTCGATGAGCTCGATGTCCGGCTGCGGCGTGGCTATGCCGCGCTTGGACTTCTTCTGGAAAGCATGCAGCACATGGACGGCGTCGCCCAGTCGCACGGTATAGATCGCCCGGAAGGTATCGCCAAGGTAGTCATCGACCAGTTCATATACCCGAGAACCCGATCCCTTCCACGGCTTGGCCGCGACCGGTGTGCCACCCAACTGGACGACGAACAGCGCCACGCCCAGATCCTTCTGAACTTCGATCGGGAATTTCTTGAAGTCTTTCTTGGCTGAACCTTCCCAGTACAGCAGCTTTCTGTTCATGATTATATCCGTTCAGATATAGAAGGCAAGCACCTTCCACCACCCGCCGAGTCGTGAAAGACTGGACCGAACGGCCTGCTGCGCGTAGATAGGCGCGGAAAAAGGATGTGGACGCGTGTTGCCATGGCTGCGGGCGTAAGACGGGGGGCAGCAGGCAGGATAGGCGTTCGCAGTCTGGCGTGGTGGCCGACAGGGATGGTTTCAGCACCGTTCGCGCAAGAAGCGGGGCTGTTGTTTGTTGCGGTGTGGGTGCCTGCAGGCTTGGCCCAGGCCACGCTCAGCTCAACCCAGGCTCGAGCTGAGTAGGCGTGTCCGCAAACAGGAGTCTTACCTGCAGGCCCGCGCCTTCACGGCCGGTTTGGGCATTCCTTGATGATGCCCCATGCGTGGTTGGGCTCGCAGAATTGCTTGCGCGCGGCCCAGGCGCAGTCGGGACGTTCAAAGAAGCCCAGCGTTGCACAACGCGTCAACTCGTTTCTCAGCTCGCCGACCCAGGCCATGGGGTCTTCGGCGGGTATCTCGGTTACGCGCAGGGTAGACCTGGGTGTAGCGGTTGCCGTGTCCGCCGTGTTCGCTGCCGGGCGCGGCGCGGCTGCATGCTCGGGCTGCGCGGACGGGGCAGGTTGCGATTCCGTCGACGTCGGCTCTGGCTTGGGGTTGGGCTCAGGTTGGGATGCCGGCGAGTCTGAGTGCGGGTCCGAAGCCAAACCCGAAGTCGAACCCGAAGCCGAACCGGAATCCGGACCCGGAACAGGCACTGGTACTGGTACTGGTACTGCCACCGAGCTTAGTTCTTGCTGACCGAGCGGAGCTTCCGCATGCGGGGTCGGAACGGGAGTCAGAGGTACCCGTACCGGACCGGCAGCCGTGGCGCCGGAAACCGTCGTATTCGGCGAATTCCACGACACCACCAACAGCACCAGCGCGCCGTAGATCGCCAGCGTATACAGCACGGTCAGCGTGGCATAGCCCACACGTTTGCCGGTAATCGGCCGCGCGTCTTCGCGTCCCACCAAGGCGCGCCAGCCGACCAGCGCAGCGCCAGGCGCGGAAATCAACCACCAGAACAGCCGCCGCAGCGGACCGGGCTCCTGCGGAGCAGGGCCGGCTTGCGCCTGCGCCACCAACAATTCGCGCAAGGCGCGGTTCTCTTCGCGCAGACGCAGGGTCTGCTCATCCATCGGCGCCTGGGTATCGGGATCCGGGGTGCTGCCGTGCTGCGTAGCGAGTGGATCGGGTGGCGTCGCGGTCATGTTATGAAAACTATAGATACAAAAACGTGCAGTCGCGAGTATGAGGCAATTGGGGGGAGTGAAAAAGGGGAATAGTCTGAAAAAAATGGGCTTGATTGGGACTCGGATGGCTGGAGTATCAGCAGCACGCCGAAATTGCCTTGTGCGGTGTTGCCGCCATGGCCGGGAAGTGTTCAGGCGGGGCTGGCGGGAAGTGCAAGCGACGCGTTCCCCAAAAAGAAACAAGCCGGCATATGCCGGCTTGTTTGTCTCGACAAGGGCGTGAGGGCCCTCGTGCGGTGCCGGGAGGGCAGAGCCTTGCGGCTCTGCGTCTACCCGACCGTCAGGCGTTGCGGCGTGATTAACGCAGCAGCGACAGAACGGTTTGCGGCACTTGGTTGGCTTGCGCCAGAACCGAGGTACCGGCTTGCTGGAGGATCTGAGCCTTCGACATGTTCGACACTTCCGTGGCGTAGTCCGCGTCTTGAATACGCGAGCGAGCCGACGACAGGTTGTTCACGACGTTGTTCAGGTTGGCGATCGTCGATTCCAGACGGTTCTGCACGGCACCCAGTTCACCGGTCAGCTTGTCCAGGACCTTGAAGGCAGCATCCAGGGTTTTCAGCGGG
Source organism: Achromobacter sp. (assembly GCF_036567245.1). GTDB lineage: Bacteria > Pseudomonadota > Gammaproteobacteria > Burkholderiales > Burkholderiaceae_B > Achromobacter. The sequence continues at coordinate 4,474 of NZ_DATCUY010000274.1, forward strand.
TCGCCGGTCTTGGTGCCCTTGCTGGTGTTTTCCGTGGTCAATTGGCCTTGGCTGTTAACCTTGACCGTTTCGCCGACCTTGGGGGCATAGTCACCCGTGCCGGTGCCGCCGGAAACCTTGATCTCGCCGGTATCCTTGTTGACCGTATATTCGGTGTCAAACGTTTCAACGCTGGTGAAATTGCCCTTAGCGTCAAGGAACGTGCCAGCAACGGCAGGGGGGCCAGCTACGGCCTTGGCCGTACCATCGGTCAGCGTGATTTTGGCTGCAAAGATGCCAGAGCCCATGTCAATAGTGGTGGTGCCCGTTGCCTTGGCCAAGTTTAGGACTGTGTCCTTCGAGGCGGTTGCCGTGTACTGGAGGCCGGCAGTTGCGGCGGCGGCGGCACTTTGCGTGAACTTCACGCCGCCAACAGTGACGTTGGCTCCAGCATTGTCATAAGTCCCGGCCACGGTTTGCTTCGAGACAGTGTCAAACATGTTGCCAAGAGTAGCCACTGCGCCACCCTTGTCGTTCGTGGTCAGGACACCCGTAGTGGTCAGATATGCTTGCTGACCATTCAGCGTCACTTTGCCGGTCGAATCGACCTCGAACTCAGCAGACGTGGAGCTATTGGTATAAACGCCCTTCACGGTACCCGTAGTGGGCACTTGCGCGTTACCGAGATCTTTCGCCGCATTAGCCGTAGTGTTAAGTGCGGTCTTGGTGTACGTGAAGTTGCCCTTTTCGGCGTTGTAGGTGTAGACGTTGGTACCATTCGTGACGGTATCGCCATTGGCGAGCTTATTGAAAGCTTGTTCCGCTGTCACGGCAGTGTGGGTCGTCGTGACATTGTAAATACCCGAACCCGCCGAGGTTTCAGTGCCCTTCGCCGAGATGATGTCGGTAACGGTAGCGCTGCGGTTCTGCGTTACACCGGAGCCATTCACGTTGAATCCGTCCAGGCCCAGCGTCTTGACACTGATTTCCGACAGGTTCAGAGTGATGGTCTCGCCGTCATTGGCGCCAACTTGCAGCGTCAGCGGCTTGGCCGAGGCCGACAGGACCTTCACGCCGTTGAAGTCGGTCTGTTCAGAGATGCGATTGACGTCGGACAGGCGCTGATTGATTTCGTCCTGCATCGAATCCAGCTGTTCTTGCGAATAGCTACCGTTGGAAGCTTGCACGGTCAATTCGCGCACGCGCTGCAGGTGGGTGTTAACTTCAGCCGATGCGCCTTCCGTGGTCTGGGCCAGCGAGATGCCGTCGTTGGCGTTCCGGGCGGCTTGGGTCAGACCCTTGACGTTCGCGGTGAAGCGGTTGGCAATGGCCATACCGGCGGCGTCGTCCTTGGCGCTGTTGATGCGCAGGCCCGACGACAGACGCTCGATGGCGGTGCCCAGAGCGGATTGGGACTTGTTGAGGTTGTTCTGAGCAACCAGCGACAGGTAGTTGGTGTTAATGACTGCAGCCATGTTTAGGCTCCCAAGAGAGAAAGGCTTCTTCAAACCGGGCAGCTAGGCCGCCCAACTGTAACGGGAAGGTATCGACGTTGTTGCTGAAACTCTTCCGTTGCCAGGATAACGACAGCCTCAAACCAATCTTTAGGCCAAATATGCGAAGGCCGCATGATTTATTGTTCTGACCTTTCTGAGGGGGCTTCTCAATGAAACGGAAGCTCAAGGCCTCCGTCAGTGTGTTACAGATTAGGATTGAATATGACAGTCGCTCATCGTAGCAACCCTTGATTCCGCAAACCGGCCAGCACGTCGTTCAGCAAGGTTTGGGCCACCGGTTCAAGATTGCGGACCCGTTTCATGGACTTGCCAGAAGGGTGTGCGATGTCTCCCGCCGCCAGAGCGTCGCGAACCAGCGTGCGCAGATCTGCAGTGGAATTCTCGCCGTCGACTTTGCTGATGATGAACCGAGTTGCTTCATCCTTGGGAAGTTGGACGTGCTGATGCCACAGGTTGTAAAGCCCTACAGGCAGATTACCGTTGGCAGCGCGCTGCTGCAGATGTTCCAGTCCAGGGATCCACTGAGGCTTGGGCGCCGCTGCATCATAAGCGACGCGCTCAAATCGATATTCGAGCGCATTGACGCTAAGCAGAGTCACCAAGTGATTGAGGACCAGTTCGTTCAGTTGATTCTGCGGCGTAGTTTTTTTCACCTTCGCTCTGGCGGCACCCAATAGTGCGCTGTAAGCCAGGGGCTGGGGCCAGGCTTCCCGTAGCGCCTCGGCAACGGCGACGAAAGTTGGCTCGTTCGATCCGATGCCGGCTCCCGTTGCAGTGTGGTAGTGACGTTCCTTTTGGCGGGCACTTGCGGGTCCCTTATGTGCGATCAGTCGCGCGGCCAGATGCATGTTTTCGAAGGCATTGGCTTCTGGCTGTTCGAGTATGGATCCCGCCCTGTCTGCATGGACTAGAAGACTCTTGCGAAATTGACGGCCGATAGCAAAGTCCAGGTACTGTTCGCGCATCTCACGCGGCGCATCAGCGGACAGGGCGTTATGCAAGACAGCGACGTTGTCACCAAAGTTGGATGCTATTGACGACTGAGGTTCGGCATCGGCTAGATATACCAATTCTGCTTCCTGTGCCGCGGCAACAAACTCTAGGAAGTAGCACGGCGCGTTGACCGCTTCGAGATGTTCGTGCATCAGATAGTAGTCGGAGTGCTTGCGCAGTTGGCGCACGGCCTGTTGCAAGGCCGTGCCCATGGGATTGCCGCTGGATAGCCCATGTTCCAGCATGCCAAGCACATCCTTGGCCCGCTTAAGGCGTTCCTGCGGGCTATTGGCGCCAAAGCTATTCAGAATCATCGCATCCCGGACGATGTCCGATGCCTTCCAGCCCGGGTACGTGTTGTAGCTGATGTACGCGACGCCCTCAGGCGTCAGATTTTCGCGGCAAACGCGCATAATGGCCTGCCGTACTTCGGGAGGCACCCAACTGAAGACGCCGTGGGCGATGATGTAGTCGAACTGGCCGAATTCCGGGGTGATGTCGGTGATGCTCATGGCCCGTAGTTCGAGATTCTGCAGCCCCATCGCCTTGACGATGGATTGTCCCGCCTCGACCTGCTGGGGCGACAGGTCTATGCCGACGATGTGGGCGTCCGGGTGGGCGACTGCGAAGGGCAGCAGATTGCCCCCGGCGGCACATCCCAACTCCAGCACGCGAGCGCTCTCCACCGGAGGGGCGCTCAGTCCATACAACGCTGCGATCGCGCGCAAGCGTCCCGGTGCACTGATCGAGAAAGCGTTCGATTGATAGGGGGTCTCGTCGTAGGCGTCAGAGAGAACCTGGTTGAGCACATCGGTGTCGGACATGGGAATTCCTGGGCTTGATGGGGCTGAACCGACGTCTTCATCATGGGCGGTTCAAGTCATGAATGTTGCAGGCTACCCGCAATGGTTCGCGGGAAATGGGCGGAATAGGGTGGAAATTCGGTCGGATATCCGCCAGGCAAGGCATGGCGCCGCTGTCCAGCTCTCGGACTAAATCACCTGCGCAATCTGCCCCTCCAGGGGCAACTCCTGCCACGCCTGTTCCTTCAGCTTCGCGCGTATCCGCGCCGTCGCTTGCGACCTGAGCTGACAAACCCGCGCCTCGGTCACATTCAGGATCGCGCCGATTTCCTTCAGGTTCAGCCCTTGCTCGTAACACAGCGACAGCAGCAGCTTCTCGCGTTCGGGCAGGGCGTCGATGGCGTGGATCAGGGCCTGGCGGAAATCACCGGCCAAAAGTGAATCCAGCGGATTGCCGCCGGCCGCGCCATGGTTCAGGGTGGCGGCCCAGTCCGATTGGCCGCTTGCGGAGTCGGGCTCGGTGGCGAAATCTTCGTAATGCACGATCTGTACGCCCTGGGCGTCGTGCAGCAGCGTCTGGTATTCGTCCAGCGGCATGGCCAGCTGCTGCGCGATCTCGGCTTCGCTCGGGGCGCGCATCAAACGTTGTTCGAGCTGCTGGATGGCTTGTTCGATCTTGCGCGCCTTGGCGCGCACGCTGCGCGGCAGCCAATCCTGGCCGCGGAGTTCGTCCAGCATCGCGCCGCGGATGCGGGTGGTGGCATAGGTCTCGAATTGGGCGTCGGCGGTCTCCTGATACCGGCGCACGGCGTCGAGCAGGCCGATCATGCCGGCCTGTATCAGGTCGTCGAGTTCTACGCTGGCGGGAAGCCTGGCGAGCAATTGCAGGGCCAGCTTCCGCACTAGCGGGGCATATTCGACCAGGCTGTCATCTGCGTGGGGCATTGCGGGAATGTCGGGCGGTGTCCATCGTGACGCATTGTCGATTGTTGTCAATTTGCGACATTGTCGACAAACGCGCGGCTGCGCTAAAGCTAGCTGGATTTAGTGATCTGCAAGCTGCCATTGTCGGCAAACAACAGCGTTTCATTCCTCAAAGTACGCAATGTTTTGAATGCTTATTTGGCAAATTGACGTAAATTCGTATGGAATTTATATGTCAAGGTGTATCGAAAGCGGCAAGTTGCGCAACATCAACAAACTTTTGTCATATAAGTCATAGAAAATGACATTAGCTGTGGTAAATTTTACTTAAATTGCGAACAAATGATACATTTCGCATCAAAGCAGGATGTATCGGATGCAAAGGCAGCGGAGTTCCGGTGTTTTTGCTTACACAAGCCCCCATCGGCGGGATAGGGAATAGGGAGTTGGGCGTGCAACAAGTCGAAAATTCATTGCTGACAGACATTCGCGAAGTGAATCTGTCCTATTTGTTACTGGCGCAGCGCATGCTGCGCGACGACTACGCGGCGTCGATGTTCCGCCTGGGATTCAGCAATGAGGTTGCTGACATCCTCATGCGCCTTTCGCCGGCGCAGTTGGTCAAGCTTGCAAGCTCCAGCTCGCTGCTGTGCCGCTTCCGCTTCGATGACTACAGCCTGCTGTCCGCCCTGACCCATGACGTTCTGGGTGGTGCGCTGCAGCAAGCGCATGCCACCATCCTGCTGGCCAAGCAGCCTGTCGAAGAATTGGCCTGACGGCCTGATCATTCCATCCGGAAACACGTGTAATGGCCACCAAGAGCGTTTCGCAGGAAGCGGATGACATTCTGCTTGCCAGCTCCATGATCACTTTGGGAGCCCGGCTGCAGGTGCTGGAGGCTGAAACCAGCCTCAGCCATGACCGCCTGGCGCGCCTGTACCGCGAAATCCGCGGCTGCTCGCCACCCAAGGGCATGCTGCCTTTTTCGGTTGACTGGTTCATGACCTGGCTGCCGAACATCCATTCCTCGCTCTTCTATAACGTGTATTCGTTCCTGAATACGCGCACCAGCAGCAAGGGCATACGCGCCACCATCGACGCCTATCGCCTCTATCTCGAAAACGCCGGCACGGATGCCGCAGAAGGCGCAGAGCCCGTCCTGAGCTTCACGCGCGCCTGGATGCTGGTGCGGTTCTTCGATAGCGGCATGCTGCAAATGTCTGCCTGCCGCCAATGCGGGGGGCATTTCATCGCCCACGCCCACGATCCCCAGTCGGATTTCGTGTGCGCGATCTGCCGGCCGCCACCCCGCGCCGGCAAGACGCGCGCCGCGGCCAAGGCGCGCGCCGGCACCCGTCCCGCGCCCGTTGCGAACACCGCCCGGCTCTGACCGGCGGTATCCAAATACATCAAAAGCCCTGGAAAACCCCCCGTAACCCGCCTTTTTGGGTCGGGGATAACAGGGGATCATTGACGCCGGTTTTAGACTTCGTTGGCAGGGGCCTGATGTGTTGATTGTTATCGGTTTTCTCGTGGTGGGCGTGTCGGTCGTCGGCAGCTTCATAGCGCTGGGCGGCCATTTGGGCGCGCTATACCAGCCCTTCGAGCTCACGCTGATCTTCGGGGCGGCTTTCGGGGCCTTCCTCGCCAGCAACAGCAAGAAGTCGCTGATGCTGGTGAAGGCCGCGCTACCCGACTCGCTGAAAAGCTCGCGCTATGGCAAGGACGTATACATGGAGCTGATGGCGCTTCTGTACGTGCTGCTGAACAAGGCGCGCCGCGAGGGCCTCATGGCCATCGAGTCGCATATCGAAGACCCGGAGTCCAGCCCGATCTTCAGCGAGTATCCCCGCATCGCCAAAGACGCCAAGCTCATGGAGTTCATCACGGACTACCTGCGCATCATGATCAGCGGCAACATGAGCTCGTTCGAAATCGAGACGCTCATGGACGAGGAAATCGAGACCTACCGCCATGAGCGTGAAGTGCCCGTGCGCGCCTTGCAACAGATGGCCGACGGCCTGCCGGCCTTCGGCATCGTGGCGGCGGTGCTGGGCGTGATCAAGGCATTGGCCGCCGTGGACCAGCCTCCGGCGATTCTGGGCGACCTGATCTCCAAGGCCATGGTGGGCACCTTCCTGGGCATTCTGCTGGCATACGGCTTCGTGGGTCCGCTGGCCTCGCGCATCGATCGCCGCAGCGACGAAGCGACCAAGGTGCTGGAATGCATCAAGACCACGCTGCTGGCCAGCATGAACGGCTATCCGCCGCAACTGGCGGTGGAGTTTGGCCGCAAGGTGCTGTTCTCGGCCGTGCGCCCGACCTTCGGTGAACTGGAAGAACACGTCCGGCAAGCCAAGTCCACCGCCACCGGCAAGGCCTGACGGAGCGGGCCATGAGCACGGTAAACAATCACCGCGTGGTGATCCGCCGCAAGAAGGGCGGACATGGCGGCGGGCATCACGGCGGCAGCTGGAAGATTGCGTACGCCGACTTCATCACCGCGATGATGGCGTTCTTCCTGGTGATGTGGCTGATCAGCATTGTGCCGCGCGAAGAGCTCAAGGGCATCGCGGAGTACTTCCGCATGCCGCTGCGCGTCGCCATCACCGGCGGACCCAGCAGCTCGGCCGAGACCAGCGCGGTGCCGGGCGGCGGCAAAGACCCCTTGCGCAGCGAAGGCGATGTGCGTCGCGCGCAGGGCAACCGCGTCGAGGCGCAGCCGATGGGCGACGCCGAGCGCCGCGAGCAGCATCGCCTGGAAAACCTGAAAAAGCGGCTCGAGAACGTCATCGAGACCAGCCCCGTCCTGAAAAGCTTCAGGCCGCAGCTGCTGATCGACCTGACGACCGAAGGCCTGCGCATCCAGATCATCGACAACCAGAACCGTCCGATGTTCGCGACCGGCCGCGCGGACGTGCAGCCCTACATGCGCGACATCCTGCGGGAATTGGGGCCGGTCCTGAACGAATTGCCCAATAAAGTTAGCATTTCCGGCCACACCGACGCATCCCAATACGCGCGCGGCGAGCGCGCCTATAGCAACTGGGAGCTGTCGGCAGACCGCGCCAACGCGTCGCGGCAGGAACTGGTGGCCGGCGGCATGAATGAAAGCAAGGTCCTGCGCATCCAGGGGCTGTCGTCCAGCATGAGCCTGGTTAAAGATGACCCGTATGCGGCCGTTAATAGACGTATCAGCCTAGTGGTGCTCAATCAGAGCACTCAGCGGCGCATCGAAAACGAGAACGCCGCAGCCGCGGACGTCAGCGCCAAGGATGCCCGCGAGGTGGGAACGGCAGTGGAAGCGGCGCAAGCCGCGGCCCAGGCCACGACGGCAACCAAACCAGGCGAGGCGGAGAGCAAGCCGCCCGCGGAAGGGGTTCGATAGCAATGGCGGCAACGATTCTTGTGGCGGACGACTCGGCGACGATGCGCATGATCGTCCAGGCGACGTTGACGGGCGCGGGCTGGCAGGTCTTGACGGCCGGCAACGGCCAGGAAGCGCTGGAAATGGCCAGGCGCCATCCGGTCGACCTGGTGGTCAGCGATTGGAATATGCCGGTCATGGGCGGCCTGGAGCTGATTCAGGGTTTACGCCAGGAAGACCAGTACCTGGACGTGCCGGTGCTGGTATTGACCACCGAGGACGATGTGGACAGCAAGATGGCCGCCCGGGATCTGGGGGTCTGTGGCTGGCTTTCCAAGCCGGTCGACCCCGATGTGCTGGTGGAATTGGCGTCTGAACTGCTCGACGAGCAGGCCGGCGCGTAAGCAGGTTCATTTTTGAAGGCGTACGGGTCATGAGTTCTGGTTTGGACCTCAGTCAGTTTTACGAGACCTTTTTCGACGAGGCGGACGAGCTGCTCGCGCAGATGGAGCAGCTGCTGCTCGAGCTCGATGTGGGCGCGCCCGACATCGAACAGCTCAACGCGATTTTCCGCGCGGCCCACTCGATCAAGGGCGGGGCGGCGACGTTCGGCTGCTTCACGCAGCTCGCGGGCACGACCCATTTGCTGGAAAACCTCCTGGATGCGATCCGTCGCGGCGAAATGGCGCTGCGCACGGACATGATCGATATTTTCTTGGAAACGAAAGACGTGCTCAAAAGCCAACTGGATGCCTATCGGGCCTCCGAAGAGCCCGATGAAGCCGTGTTTGAGCGTATTTGCGCCGTGTTGAGGCAGCTTGCGCTGGAGCATAAGGACCCCGCCGCCGCATCCGCACCCGCGGTTGCTCCGGCTCCGGCGCCGATCCCTGCACCGGTGGCCGTGGCCCAGGCGCCCGAATCCGCGCCGCAGGTGCCGGCTGCGGAAACCGGCAGCCTGCCGTTGCGCGTGCGG
>NZ_DATCUY010000275.1:0-4107 GCF_036567245.1 Achromobacter sp.
CGCCAGCGCGGCGGCGGCGGCCACCTGCGCCACCCGGCCCACCGGCACCACGCCTTCAAGTGAACAACCGAAGGCGGTGGCGACCGCCGCATCGATGCGCATGGGCCGCGGCTGCGCCCGCGCCCAATCGACGATGGACGCCAGCACGTCCACCTGCGCGTCGGTGCCCTTGCCCACGTTGGCGCGGCTATGCGTGTCGCTGACCGAAACGGGAAACGACAGCGCGTGCGCGCCGGCCTCGTAGGCAGCGATGGCGCCCTTGAGATTGCATACCAGCGCGACCACGGTCAGGCCGTCGATCTTCAGGACTTCGGGCAGGACGGCGCCGGTGTCGGCCATCTGCGGCACCAGCCGCGGCGAAACAAAGCTGCCCGCCTCGATCTCGCGCAGGCCGGCGTCGGCCAGTTGCCGGATCCAGCGCAGCTTGTCGGCTGCGGACATCATGCCCTTGGCCATTTGCAGCCCGTCGCGCGGACCCACTTCGCAAAGCCTGATTTCCTGGTTCATGTGCTGTCCTGTCCTGTTCTTGCCCAAGCCTACTGCTGCACCACGATGCCCGCGCTCTCGATGGTCTGGCGCGCCTTGCCGATGTCCGATTGGATCAGCGCGGCGAACTGCTCGGTGGATACCGGATCGGTTTCCAACCCTTGCGACGCCAGCGCCTCCTGCACGTCCTTGCGCGCCAGCAGCTTGTTGAAGTCGCTGTTCAGGCGCGACACGATGGCCGGCGGCGTCTTGGCCGGAGCCAGCACGCCGTAATAGGTCACCACGCTGAAATCCTTGTAGCCCAGCTCCGCCACTGTCGGCACTTCCGGCAGCGCCGGGTTGCGCTTGGGCGAGGTCACCGCCAGCGCGCGCACCTTGCCGGACTTGATGAGCGTGGCCGCCGACGAGATCGAGGAACCCGCGAACTGCAGGTGCCCGCCCATCAGGTCCGCCAGCGCAGGCGCCGAGCCCTTGTACGGCACGTGCTGCATCTTGAAGCCGGCCGCATGCTGCAGCATTTCGATGGCGATGTGCACGCCGCCGCCCGTGCCCGAGGTGCCGTAGGAGATCGAGTTGGGATCTTTCTTGGCGGCAGCTATCACTTCGGGCAGCGTCTTGTACGGCGAGTTCTCCGATACCAGCAGCACCATCGGCGTGGTGGCCACCAGCGCCACCGGCGCCAGGTCCTTGACCGGGTCGTAAGCCACCTTCATCAGCAGCGGAATCAGGGTGACGTTGTCGGACTGGCCGATCACCAGGTCATAGCCCTGGGCCGGCGAACGCGCAGCCTCCGCCAAGCCCAGCGCCGTGCCCGCGCCCGGCTTGTTCTCGGGGATGACGGACCAGCCGTTGAGTTCATGCAGCTTGGTGCTCATCAAGCGCCCGATGTAGTCGGTGCCTCCGCCTGGCGTGGACGGGATGATGATGCGGATGGGCTTGTTGGGGTAGTCCTGGGCGTGTGCGACACAGGCGGCGGCCAATGCGGCCACCGCGAACAGTTTGCGGATCATCTTGTCTCCTCTTTGATGGAAGTCGTGGCGGTCTGCGCCGCCTCGACCGATAGCGGGCGTTAAAGCCCCTTCATGCAATGACTCCGGCAGTGCGCAGAGCCTCGATGCGCGCGGCATCCCAGCCCAGCCCCTGCAGGATGGCCTGCGTATCGCCGCCCTGCCGCGGCGGATCGGAACGCTTGCCGGCCTTCAAGCCATCGAACTCGATGGGCAGCGCTGCCGCGGATATCTCCCCGCCATCCGGCAGCCTGGTCTTCAGCAGCGCGCCTCCGGCATTCAGGTGCGCGTCGTCCAGCAAGTCGTGCGGCTGGCGTATCGGGCCATATGACAGGCCAGCGGCTTCCAATGCCGCGCAAAGCTCGTCGGTCTTCCAGGTCTTCAGAATCTCGCCCACGCCCGGCACCAGCCAGGGACGCGCCGCCTCGCGGTCGACGGCGGTAGCCAGGCGCGGATCCGCGGCCCACTCGGGCGGCAGGAATTTCTGGGCGAAGTTGCGCCACTGCGCATCGCCGACGACGGCAACGAACACCCGTCCGTCCGAGGTCTCGAACACGTCGTACACGCCCCAGGGCGGCCGGCGTTCCGCGCCCATGGGCTTGGGCGCCGCGCCCGTCAGCTGGAACTGGGCGATGAACTGCGCGACCAGCAGCAGGTTGTTCTCGAACAGGCCGGAGCGCACGTGCCGGCCGCGCCCGGTGGCATGGCGGTCGTGCAGCGCCGCCAGCGCGCCCACCACGCCGAAGGTGCCGCCCAGGATGTCGTTGACCGAGGCCGCGACGCGCTGCGGCGTATCCGCCCCCCCATTGATATAAGCCAGCCCACCCATCATCTGCACCACTTCATCGAGCGCGGTGCGCTGTTTGTAGGGGCCGGACAGAAAGCCCTTGAGCGAGATGTAGATCAACCCGGGGTTTTCTGCTGACAGCGACTCGTAGTCCAGCCCGTACTGAGCCAGGCTGCCGTCGCGGAAATTCTCCACCACCATATCGGCCTGCAAGGCCAGCTGGCGCACCACGGCCTGCCCTTCACTGGTCTTCAGATCGATCGCCAGACTCTGCTTGTTGCGGTTGAAGACCGGAAAATAGCCGCTGCCCGAGCCCTTCAGCCGGCGCGTGCGGTCGCCTTCTATCGGTTCCACCTTGATGACTTCAGCGCCCAGGTCCGCCAGCGCCAGTCCGGCCGCCGGGCCCATGATCATGTGGGAAAGCTCCAGCACCTTGATGCCGCGCAGCGGCAATTCGGTGTGGTCCATGAAGAGTGAAGCCGGTGTTGCAGCCATCTGCATATCCTTGCGCCTGACGCGATGAAGAACGGGCGGCGGGCCAAGCCTATGCATGCCGCCGCCCCTATCCCTGCATCATCAGCGGCAAGCCGGGCCAGCGGGTAGCGGTCTTTCAGCACCGGGGCATTCTCGTTTGGGAACGTCCGGGAAAGCCCTGAGCCCTGCGGGAATCAGGCGGCGGTGCCTGCGTCGGCCACGCCCAGATGCGCCAGCAGCACACGGGCGGCAGGCGGCAACGCCTCCAGTCCCAGCACGGCAATGCACAAGGAAGTGCTGGACCATGCACCGGAAAGCGGAATGAAGCGGATGTCCAGATTGGCGTGGCGCGCCTTGAGATACATAGGCACCACGGCCACCCCCATGCCGCGCGCCACCAGCATGCAAATGGTTTCATGCGAGCTGACCCGCGCGCTGATGCGCCGCGCCACGCCCGTGTCCTGCGCCGCTTGTTGGAACACCGCGCTGATGCCGTTGTCGCGGTTCAACTCGATCTGCTCGAAAGGCAAGAGCTGGGCGTAATCCAGCGTCTCGCGATCAGCCAGCAAATGCTGTCCAGGCACCACCGCCGCCAGGTCGCAGCGGCCGCAAGCAAAGACCTGCAAACCATCATGGCCGAAGTCGGAACCCACGGCCACGTCGGCTTGGCCGTCCAGCACCGCGCGGAACACCTCCTGGGTGGTGCCCTCTTCCAGGGAGATATCGATCTGGGGATAAGCGCGGCGGAAAGACTGGATCTGCGCCGGCAGTTCGCCGGACAGGGCCGCCACGCTGACCGCCAGCCGGATGCTGCCGCGCACACCGGTGGCAAAGCCCGCCATCTCGCGGCGCATGCGGTCCATGCTTTGCAGCACCATGCGCACATGCGTGGCCAGGGCATTGCCCGCCGGCGTGGGCTGCACGCCCTTGACGCCGCGTTCCAGCAGCGGCACCCCGAAGGCGTCCTCCATCTCCGACATGCGCTTGCTGACGGCGGAAGGCACGATGTTCTCGCGGGCGGCGGCGCGCGCCAAGCTGCCTTCTTCCAACGCCGCCAGGAACAGGCGCAAGGAGACGGGATCGATATCGCGGAGATGTGGCGCAGGGGGCTGGACGGGTTTCATGCCCGGAAGTGTCGTGCTTTGCGCCCGCCCAGGGATCGGGGTTTTCCCGGTAACATCCGCACTCCCAACGCTCATGCGGCTTTCTCGCGCCGCCACCGCCGCCCATGCAATGCCCCCGCTGCAACTGGCAGAATCCGGCCTCCAATACCCTGTGCTTCAGCTGCAACGCGCCGCTGCCCGCCCCAGCCGCGGCCGCGCCTGCCGCGAAGACGGCGAAAGCCGCCAAGCC
>NZ_DATCUY010000276.1:0-4079 GCF_036567245.1 Achromobacter sp.
AGGCCAGCGGCAACCTGCGTGGCATGGTGCCGGGCTGCACCTTCGCGCTGCGCAGGCACCCGCGGCGCCAGGCCAACGCCGAGTACCTGGTCCTGGAGACCCACCTCGTCATCGAAGACGTGGCGCAGTCCAGCCAAGTCAAGGACGCCGCAGCCCACCGCAGGCAGCAGTGGAAGATCGAAGTCGACTTCACTGCGCACCCGATGAGCGAGCCGCTGCGCCCGGCGCTCACCCGGCCCACGCCCTGGAGCCGTGGCCCGCAGGCGGCCCTGGTGGTCGGGCCACCGGGGGAGAACCTCTGGACCGACAAGTTCGGCCGCATCAAGATCCAGTTCCCGTGGGACCGTGAGGGCGGCAAGAACCAGAACAGCAGCTGCTGGGTGCGCCCGCCCGGCGTGGGGGCCGGCAACCAGCAGGGCGGCGTGCACATCCCGCGCATCGGGCAGGAGGTGCTGGTCGACTTCTACGGCGGCAACCCGGACCTGCCCGTGTGCACAGCCAGCCTGTACAACCGCAACAACCTGCCGCCCTGGGAACTGCCGGGGCAGGCGGCGCTGTCGGGCTTTCGCAGCCGCGAGCTCACCAAGGAGGGCGGCAACAGCGCCGCGGGCAGAAGCAACCACCTGATCCTGGACGACACCGACCAGAAGATCCAGGTCCAGCTCAAGAGCGACCACCAGTCCAGCTCGCTGAGCATGGGCCACATCACGCGCATCGAGGACCACGCGGGGCGCAAGGAAGAGCGCGGCGAAGGCTTCGAGCTGCGCACCGATGCGCACGGGGCCATCCGCGCCAAGGAAGGCTTGCTGCTCACGACCGAAGCGCGCGCCGACGCGCAGGGCCACATCAAGGAGATCGATGAAACGATACGGCGGCTGACCGAAGCCCGCAGCTTGCTGGAACAGATCACCGCCGTGGCGCAGCACCACGAGGCGCAAGCCAGCAGTGCCGATCAAAGCGAGGTCCTCAAGGCGGTCGAGGCGCAGAACCAGGCGATCAAGGGCGACGGCAAGGCGCAAGGCGAATTCGCAGCGCCGCACCTGGTGCTCGCCAGCCCGGCCGGCATTGCCAGCAGCACGCCCCAAAGCACGCACATCGCCAGCGGGCAGCACACGCAACTGACCACCGGCGAGCATCTGTCCGTTGCCGCCGGTGGCGGCTTGTTCGCGAGCGTGGTCGACAGGATCGCCCTGTTCGTGCAGAAGGCCGGCATGAACCTCGTCGCCGCGGCAGGCCGGATCTCGATCCAGGCGCAAAGCGGCGACATCGACCTCGTGGCCGACCAGCGGATCGCCCTGACCAGCCAGTCGGACTACGTCGACATCCGGGGCACCAAGGGCGTGCGCCTGTGGGGCGGCAGTTCGATGGTCGAGATCAGCGACCTGACGAAGTTCCTCACGCCATCGCCGGTCTTGTTCTACGGCAGCCTCGAGACATTGGCCCCCAAGAGCGTTTCGTGGTCGTTCAACGCCATGCCCACCAGCCGCTTCGACCAGCAGGTCCGTTTCCTCGACAGCACGGGAAAACCGGCGCCCCAAGTGGCCTACGACCTGCTGCGCCCGGACGGCAACGTCCTTGACGGCAAGAGCGCCGCGAGCGGCACCACCCCGTTGCAGAAGAGCCCGGGCCTGGCCCGCTACACCGTCCGCTACAAGGGAGAACTGCCATGACCGACGACCTCAACGAGCACGGCAACCACGCCGGCGAATTCACGCAGGGCGTGGGCGGCTGGGCCGAATACACGGTGTGGATGACCCCGACCGACGACAAGGTGATCCACGACGTGAAGCTGCCGCCGCGCAAGGTCATCCCCATCGTCTTCCTGCCCGGCATCATGGGCAGCAACCTGCGCATGACCAGGCAGCGGCAGGACGAACTCGAACGCACCGACAACAAGGCCTGGAAGGCCGACGACATCGGCTCGCTGGAGACGGCGCTGGGCAACGGCTACGGCGCCTGGTTCCGCAACGCCAGCCCCGCGCAGCGCCAGCTCAATTTCGACCCCGACGCCACCGAGGTCGACATCTACAGGTATTCGGAAGACGCAGGCCGCTTCGACCCCGAAGGCACGCTCACCAAGGCGTCGGATGCCCAGCACCGCAACGTGCCCGACAGCCTGCGCCCGATACCGCCGCTGCTGACCAATGGCGTCAAGCCGCCGCCCGAGGCCGATGTGTGGGAGAAGCAGCGCATGGTCGAGAGCGCCGCGCAGAAGGCCCGCTGGCGCGGCTGGAGCGAAATCCTCTTCGCTGGCCCCTATGGCGAGATCCTGCAGAGAATCGAACGCCAGCTCAACAACATGTTCGTGAACGGCCGACTCGCCCCGAACTGGACGGCGCAGCCGCCCTCGCCGGGCAGGCCGCATGCGCCCCCGCCCGAGCCGCCCGACCCCATGCGCATCCTGGGGAAGAACCCCAAGGCGTTCGGCGCCATCCTCCAGGGCGAGGCCCTCACCGAAGACGACCTGCGCAAGATCGCGGCCTGCTGGTACCCGGTGCATGCCATGGGCTACAACTGGCTGCAGAGCAACGGTGAATCGGCCAAGAAGATCGCCGAGCGCATCACCGGCCTCATCAACGGCTACCAGGCGCGCGGCTTCGAGTGCGAGAAGGTCATGGTCGTCACGCACAGCATGGGCGGCCTGGTGGCGCGCGCGCTGGTGCACCCGCAATACGGCAACCTGCAGGGCAAGATCCTGGGCGTGTACCACAACGTCATGCCCACGCTCGGCGCGGGCACGGCCTACAAGCGCCTGCGCTTCGGTTTTCAGGAGAAGAACGGTGGCCCCTTTGCCATCTCCGACACCATCACGGCGCAAGTCCTGAGCCCCGACGGGGAACATGCCACGGCCATCCTGGCCAATGCGCCGGCGCCGCTGGAGATGCTGCCGGCGCAGGCCTATGGCGCCAGCTGGCTGCGGGTGGTGGACGCCAACGGGAGCCGCACGCTGGCGAGCTGGCCCGACATGATGGCGAGCCTGCCGCAGACGGCGCTGGAGGCGATCTACACGCAGCCGGCGCAGGCTTGGTGGCGGTTGATCAATCCGGATTGGGTCAATCCGCGAAAGTCCAACCTACCGACTGCAACAGTTGACGCCGCATACGCCCGTGTCAAAGATGCGTACCAGTTCTCCAATTCCATCGAGAAGACCTTCTACCCCCTGACCTACGCCAGTTGGTGCGACTCGCCGGTACGCCGCAGCTATGGCGAGGTGGTGTTCCGCGTCACCGAGGGGCTCGACCCGGGCGACACCACGCCGCTGCCGCCGCCCGCGACCTGGACGCTGCTGACCGACGACGGCAAGAAGGTCCTGACCGTGCAGGCCGGTGCGCGCGTGCTGACCCTGCAGCGCCAGCCGGCGGCCGAAGCGGGCGACGAGACCGTGCCGGCCTGGCGGTCGGCGCAGGAGATCATCGGCCACGGCTTCGTGCACGGCAAGGAAAGCAGTGGCTACGAGCACCAGGCCAGCTATGCGGACGACCAGGTCGCCGCCTCCACCCTGTACGCCCTCGTGCAGATCGCCAAGACCGACCAATGGAAGTGACCATGCGACGCACCCTTCCCTCACACCCGTCGCGCCCGTTCCTGGGCGCCCTCCTGGCGCTCGGCCTGCTGCTGCAGGCCTGCACGCTGCCCACCCGACATGCCTACCAGAAAGACACCGCCATGCCTGAACCCACCACGCTCAGCCCCCGCCTGCAGCAACTGTTCGCCAAGACCAAGCGCGTCTGCGTGGGGCGCTATGCATTGGAGGTACCGAAGGAGGCGGAGGTTCGGTGGGGGCCTTCGGGATTCCCGTCGGAGATCGAAGTCATCCACGGCGGCGTCGAAGCTGCCAACAAGCGGGTGGTCCGCGACATCACCAAGATCAAAGAGAAAAATCAAACTGCCGAGATCATCAGCAATCAGAGCGGACCCGTACCCAACAGTTGGCAGCTCCGGGAGTGTCCGAATTTCCGTGTGCAAGGCGCTGAGACTTTTCCACGGCGGCGGTCGGCGCTTGCGACGAACCGACCGACGCGGTGGGAAAGTCGGTTCTCGATCTTACGAGACTCCTCTGGTGAAACGGTCTCCATAGA
>NZ_DATCUY010000277.1:0-14918 GCF_036567245.1 Achromobacter sp.
CGCCACCGCGCTTATCGACGGCGGCGCGAGCGGCGCGCGCGCCAGCGGCGTCAACTTCGGCGGCGTGCGCCGGCAGGGACGCTCGATCGAACAGCTTTATCTGGCGCAGCGCGCGCACGGCATCTGGTCGCGCCTGCCCGAGCTCATCGGCACCGACGCGGAATACGTGCGCAGCGGCCACCTGAAACTGGCACGCACCGAGTCCGACCTGGAAAAGCTCCGCGCCTACCGCGACAAGGTCAGCGACTTCGACCTGGGCCTGGAGATCATCGACGTCGGCGAGCTGCGCCGCCGCTTTCCCGCGCTAAGTCCGGACCTCGCCGGCGGCTCGCTGTGTCCGCAGGACGGCCAGGCCAATCCGCGCCTGGTCGCGCCCGCCTTCGCCCATGCCGCCGCCCGCGCCGGCGCCCAACTGCTCGAACACTGCGCCATCACCCATGCGGATACCCAGGGCGGCGACTTCCTGCTGACCGCCGCCGACGGCCGGCGGATACGCGCCGCCACGGTCATCAATGCGGCGGGCGCCTGGGGCGCGGCGGTGGCCCGATGGTTCGACGACGACCTGCCCCTGCAGGTCAAGTATCCGACCATGCTGGTCACCGAGCCGCTCACGCCGCAGATCAGCGTGTCGCTGGGCGTGGAAGGGGGCGGCTTCTATGCCCGGCAGGTCGCGCGCGGCAACGTCGTCATGGGCGGCGGTTACGGCAGCGCACTGCCGGGAGACCGCAGCCGGCCCGGACGCGCCGCGCTCGCCGAGCTTGGACGCGCCGCTCCGTCCGTACTGCCCGCCCTGGCTTGCGCCAGCGTGATCCGTTGCTGGTCCGGCATCGAAGGCTATTTCGCCGACAAGAACCCGGTCATCGGCTTCAGCCCCCGGGTGCCGCGGCTGCTGCATGCCTTCGGCTTCTCGGGCGGAGGTTTTCAAATCGCGCCGGCGGTGGGCGAGGTCATCGCCGAAATGGCGACGGGACGCGGCGGCTTGATGATGGCTGAAAAGTTCTCGGCCAGCCGCTGGGGGGCTGCCCAGCCGTGACCCTTGCGAGCGCCACGCCGCGGCTTGCACGCCGAGTCCGCATCAATTGCGTTTGCTGATCGCCCTTGCCGCCCTGATCACCAGCGGCCCCAACTCCTCGCGCGCGGCTGGCCATGATCGCCCGGGATCGCGCTGGTCCGGACATGCCGCCGGCGGGCGCGCTGCCCGAGACGCGCGACATCCATCTGCAAGCCGCCGGCCCCGATGACATGGCGCGCACGGATCCGCGTCTGGATACCTCCTACGTGGCGGTGGTGGACAGCGAGGGCAACGCCTTTTCGGCCACGCCCAGCGACGGTTCCTACAATATCCCCGTCATTCCAGGGACCGGCATCTGCGCGTCCGGGCGCGGCAGCCAATCCTGGGCCGAAGCCGGCCATCCCTGCGCGATCGGGCCGGGCCGCCGTCCGCGGCTGACACCCAACCCCTCGCTGGCCATCCGGCCTGGCCAGTACGTCATGCCTTTCGGCACGCCGGGAGGCGACGTGCAGTACCAGGCCATGCTGCAGACCTTCCTGAACATGGAGGTGTTCGGCATGGACGTGCAACAGGCGGTCGAGGCTCCGCGCTTCGCAAGCTTCAGCTTCCCCTCGTCGTTCGAACCGCACAACGCCATGCCGGGCCGGCTGATGATCGAAGACCTGGTCGCGCGCGGCGTGGGCGACGCGCTTGCCGCAATGGGTCATAACGTCAAATGGTGGAACGGACATAGCTGGCGCGCCGGCGCCGTCTGCATGGTCCGGCACGACCTGGAGAGCGGCGTGCGCTGGGGCGGCGCGGACCCGCGCCGTCCGGCGTACGCGGCGGGGTGGTAAGCGCGCGGCGCCCGGGGAGGACCGCAAGGCCAGGCATGCCGCTTGCTGCACACGCCGTGTGCAGCTCTACAGAGAACCATCATGCTCCGCACCGCAAAACGGCGGCTAGCCGGACCAGGCGCGCCATGCCTGGAAAAAAGGCGTCGTCAACCAGCGACACGGTCAGCCGAACCATCCAGGTGCGATGAGCGGGAACAGCGATTGCTGGCGAATGCCAAACACCCCGCTAATGCAAAAACATATGGATGCGGTCAAAAATCAGGAGACGCCCCGACCCGGATTTGAATCCCCGAAGGACAGATGCGCAGACCTGCAAGCGCATCTGCAACCAGTACGCTTGCTGCGGAACATGCATATGGATCGCGAGGAACTATTGGCACAAATGATCGCCACGCCAGCGATGGACCGGGACTTCAATGACTGGCCCGAGGTATTGGCCAATTACGCCGAATGCCTGGTGGCGCTGCAGCCGAGGCTGCGGCCCGGGGAACTGGAAAGGCTGATCCGGGTCGGCGCGGATTTCTACCGCACGCTGGCGCGCGCCGAACAATACCGGCACATGTCGGTCTGGGACGAGCAACAGCCGTAGCGCTCAACTGTATGTGTATGAGCGCCGGCGATACGCTTCCTTGACGTAGCGCATGAGTTCCGCCTCGACCGACGAGACTTCCACCGCCGGCTCCGCCTGGGGATCGAGCAGGCGCCGGGCGGCTTCCAGCGTGCGCCGCGCCCTGCGTTCGCCCTCGCTCAAAATCTCGGCGCAAGGCGCCGTCGTATCGCGCTCTAACTTGTCCATGACGCTACTCCTGAAGGTAAGGGGATGCAGCAGTCCGCTACCTCAGCAAGCGGTGTGCCTGCCGCCTGGGAAGGTCACGCCGTGAGGCCTCGGCTGCCGCAAAAAAGGGCGGCCGTGCGAGCCGCCCTTTTCACCACTGCCGGTTTACCAGTAGGGGTCCTGGTTGTAGTACTTGTGCACGCTCAGGGCCCAACTTTCGTCCGCCATCCTGGGCCAGTCATCCTTGTCGAAGCCCGGCGCGTTCTTCAGCACCTCCTTGTCCACGTTCAGGATGAAGCACTTGCGGTCGGTGTCCAGGGTCAATGCCGCCCATGGAATGGCAAACAGCTTGTCACCCATCCCCAGAATGCCGCCCCGCGACAGCACCGCATAGGCGACTCGCCCGCGCGGCACATCTATCATGATGTCCTTGATGGATCCCAACCCCTCGCCCGCGGCGTTGACGACATCGTTACCCTCCAGGGTGTCCGCGGCCATGACTTCCGGGCCAGGCCCGGTTGCCGAGCCTTTGGGTCCGCCAACAATATTGGTTTGATGCTCCATGCGTTTCTCCTGTGCGGGGCCCATCCCCACGTTGAACTCCGGTTGCGGCGGCACCCCGTGCGCCGATCCGGGATGAGCACTCCAGCAAGCGCCGTACCCATCCGGAGCCGCCTGCGCCCGATATCTCCGGGTCACGCTTTGCCGCGCACACCGACGCCACGGCTGCGCTGACCTTGCTGCCCTGGACTACAGGCCGATGACAGCGGTCGGTACATTTTTCCGATGCGCGCACGATGGCTCCGGACGAGCCGCAACGGGCACGGCGCTTGCGGATCGCATCCTGCTATCCCACATAGGAGCGTCCTCATGAAAATCCGAGCCTTTACCTACGCACTGGCCCTGACCGCCGGACTGGCTTCAGCCAGCGCGCTGGCGCAGTCCGCCATGCCCACCTCGCCGTCCAACACCCCGAACGACGGCACCGCCGTCCCCCCCAACCAGCCCGTGCCGCCCGGACAGATACCGCCCGCGCCGAATGCGACGCCCAACACGCCGACCAATCCGCCCAACCTGGACAAGCGCGACCAGACCAAGTCTGACAAGCACATGACCGACAAGCAGGGCCGTCACCGCGAGGCCAACGACAACGTGCCCAGCACGCCGGGCAGCGGCGCCATGCCGCCTCCGGGGTACCCCAACACCGGCGGCTCCAAATAGGTACGCCGCTGCGGCATGGCCGGCGACTGCCTAACGGTTGTTTATTTTTGTGCAGTGGCGCCGACATGTTTTTCACACTCTTTAAAGGACCTCGGAAAGATTCGTTCGGCTCGATCGATACATTGCGCGGCAGCGGTCCCTGGATCCCCAAACGAATGCCGCCGCGCAAACGAGGTCAACATGCCGGAAGTCGTTGTCTATGTCAGAAGCCAGCCGCGGCTGGGCGACCAGATCGTCGCCCTGCCGGCGCTCTATCAACTGAAAACCTGGTGGGCGTCCAGACGGATCCGGGTGGTCGCCCGCGACGATCTGGCTGGCTTCTACCGCGGCGTGCCCTGGGTCGACGAGTTCGTGCGCGCCGCCACCTTCGGCGACTACCTGCGCACGCTGAGGAAGAACACCCCGGTCTGCGTCAGCCTGCATCACAGCAGCGAACGTTTCGGCCTGCTCAACCTGCTGCGCCGGCCAGCCTTGCGCTTCGGCTTTCGCAACGAACGCATGAGCGATCTGGTCTGGACGCATTGCCACCGCAAGAACATTGCCGAATACATCGGCCTGGCCAATCTGCGCCTGCTGGCGTCGTACCGCGGATTCGATGCCGAACTCACGGCGCGGCGCTGCTTCCAGACGCTGGCGCATCCTCATTTGCATGACGCCCCTGGCGCCGACGTGGTGCTGATTCCCGGCGGCGGTTCTGGCGCATTCAAGCGTTGGAGCCTGTTGAACTACCTGCGCCTGGCCAAGAGGCTCAAACTGCTGCTGGGCCAGGACACCCGTTTCCTGTTCGTGCTGGGCGAACAGGAGGCCGCAGAACGCGACAGGCTCGAAACCCTGCAGCGTCCGGAATTCTCGATCGCCTACTGCCGCTCCGTGCCGGAGCTCAGCGCCATCATGCTGCGCGCACGCCTGGTCGTGGCCAACGATTGCGGCCCCTCGCATATCGCGCAAGGCGCCTGCGTTCCCTACGTCGGCGTCTTCAACGAGTCCAATCCCGAGTGGTTCTGGGACCGGCCCTACTCCGCCGCGGTCGTTCCCCGCCATCCCCGCGACGGTATCAACTCCATCACGCCCGACGACGTGCTGGCCGCCTGCCGCAAAGTCATGGAGCATCATGCGCATCCTGCATACGTTGGCTGAGCGCAGCCTGGGCGGGCTGGAGTTCCGCGTCCTGGAACAATCGGCATGGCTGCAGCGCCATGGATACGAAGTCGCGATCGCGGCGCCAGCGGGCAGCGAGATCGGGCGCGAAGCGCGGCAGCGCGGCCTGCGCGCAGTCGACATCGACTTCGATTCTGCCTACTCGCCCGCCACGGTCCTGAAGCTGCGCCGCGCCGTCAAGGCGCTGCGCATCGACGTCATCGACAGCCACAGCCGGGCGGACGGCAAGACCGCCGCGCTGTGCCGCGACCTGTGCGCGGTCGTCAGGACGCGCCATTTCGCCAAACCCATGCGCAGTTCGCCGCGGCGCCGGCTGGAATGGAAATTCGGCTGCGACCACGTCATCGCCACCAGCTTGCTGGGCAAGCAGGAAATCCTGGCGGCGCGCCTGGCCGCCACGGAGCAGATCAGCGTGGTCGGAGAATGGGCCGCCGACGAGTTCTTCCAGCCCGGCGACACCCCGCAGGCACGCCTGCAAACCCGGCAGGCACTGGGCCTCCGCGCCCCCGACAGCGCCTGGGTCATCGCCACCATAGGCATGCTGCGTCCCGAGAAAGGCCAGGCCGACCTGTTGCGCGTGGTGCAGCGGCTGCGCAACCAGGGCCTGCCCGCCACCGCGCTGGTGGTCGGCATGCCCACCGCCAGCACCAAACCCTATGCCTATGGCCTGCACCAGCTGAGCGTGGATCTGGGCATATCCGAGCATGTGGTGTTTGCCGGCCACCGCAACAATGTTGCCGAGATGATCCGCGCCGCCGACGTCGTGCTGGTGCCTTCGGCCACCGAAGCCTGGTCGCGCGTCGTGCCCGAGTCTTACGCGGCGCGGCGCCCCGTGGTCGCCAGCAACGTCGGCGGCCTGCCGGAAATCGTCATACCGGGCCAGACCGGCTGGCTGGCTCCGGCGGGCAACGTCGCCAGCTACGCGGAGCGCATCATGCAGATCCACCGCAACCCCAGGCAGACCGAGACCATGGTCGGCAACGCCCGCGCCTACGCGGACGCGAACTTCCGGCTGGCGGGCAAGATGTTCAGCACCCTGGAAGCGTACAAGCGGGCGCTGCGCCCCCAGTGACGGACGGCCCCGACGGCGAAAGCGCTATCATGGTGCCCCCGATTTGTTTACCCGATTCAGTACTGTGACCAAGCCCGCCCTACTGCTCGTCCTGGCGCTCGCCCTGACGGGCTGCTCCAAGCAGGAAGAAACTCCCTGGGAACGGCTCCAAGCCGCCGCGCCGCAACTGCAACTGGCCGCCAACACGCCGGAAGCGGCGGTGAAATCCTGGTGGCAGGTCCGCGACGCGCACGACCGCTACACGGCCACCGCCTGCAAGGAACTGGCCGAGCTGTACCGTCCGCTCAGCGCCGCCGAAGACTCCCTGTCCACGGCGCAACTCCAGGCCCGGCAGAACGGCGACAAGCAATGCAGCCTGGAAACCTACGAACGCAGCGTCGTCAACGTCGACGTCCAGTCCGACACGCGCGCCTTCGTCGTCGCCCAGATCCGCAACACCACCCCCTCGACCCCCGGCTTCCCGGTGGACAACGATGAGCGTGACCGCAAGGAACGCGGCGTGCGCATGCAGTACCAGCTGGAACGCGCCGACCAGACCCAGGGCTGGAAGATCGCCCAGGTATTTGGCCGCAACCGCTACTGCGAAGTCGCGCCGGTGAACGGCTGGTGCCCGCTATACAACCGCGCGGCGGGGTCGGCGAACAGCTACGTCTACGAGTTCAGCCAATAGGTGAGGCGCGGGCAGAGGCGCATTCTGCCGACATGCGGCGGGGCCCCTGGTCAGGCGTCCAGGATTACAGCAGGCCGCACTCGTACCGTCTTGCCCAACGTTCGTGCGACCGGCGATGCCTGCACGGTCCCCCGAACCAGATCCTGCTGCGCCGCCGTCAGCGCCGCCGCGAAGCGCAAGCTCACCTCGAATCCGGTTTCGTGGTCCAGGCGTTCGATGGCGACATCCACCGTACTCTCGGGCAAGGCGACGCCGGCCCGCTGCGCAGCCATGTCGATGGACATGCAGACACAGGCGGCAAGCGCGCTTGCAAGCAGCTCATGCGGCCGCATGCCTGTGTTTCCTCCTTTGCCTTCCTTCTGCGTGTCCGAGAGCAGGACATTCCGGCCATTCGTTATTTCGACGCCATAGGGCGCGCCCATCCGCTTCGCCGTCACCATGTGGGTCTCCTGTTGTGGAATGAAAGACACGACAGGCTACGCCCGGATCGGACATCGAGGAAGGCCAGCGGCGGTACTGGTACAGGCGGTGACAGGGTGGGAGCTCACATCTTCCTTTTGGCGCAGAGGGCGTGCTTGCCACCAGACCCGAACAGGCCTGCCGCCCGCCCTCCGGGCGGGCACGGCGGCCTTCTACGGCCTATTCCGCCTCGATCTTCGCTTCCTTCACCAACTTGCTCCAGCTCTGGTAGCTGGCGCGCACCACCGCAGTGAACTCCTCGGGCGTACTGCTCCAGATCTCGACGTACTGGTCTTTCAGCTGCTTCTGCACGTCCGGCGACGCCAGCGCCTCTCGCAGCGCGGCGTTCAAGCGGTCCATGACCGGCGCGGGGATGCCTGCCGGCCCGACCACTCCCCACCACAGTTCGCCGCCTGCCGCCGAGTAGCCGCGAACGCCAGCCTCGTCCATGGTCGGCACATCCGGCAGAAACGGCGAGCGCTTCGGGCTGGTGACGGCCAACGGGCGCAAGTTTCCCGCCTGGATACGCGACATCGCGGTGTTGAACGTGTCGAACATGAAGCTGGTATTGCCCGCCAGCAAGTCCGTCAGGGCAGGCGCGCTGCCGCGGTAGGGGATGTGCGTCATGGCCGCGCCGGTCAGTGCGCGCAACAGTTCGCCGGAAAGATGGTTGGACGAACCGTAGCCGGCCGAACCGAAGGTGACGTTGGCGCCGGGCTGCCGCGCCTGCGCGACCAGGTCCGCCACCGAGGTCACCGGCGCCTGGGCGCTGACCAGCAGCACATTGGTATAGCGGCCCAGCAAACCGATGTTGGAAAAGGAGTTTACGGGATCGTACTTGGCCGACTTTGCGACATTGGGCACGATGGTCTGGGTGCCTACGCTGCCAATACCGATGACGTAGCCGTCCGGCTTGGCGCGCGCGATGTAGTCCGCGCCCAGGGCTCCCCCCGCGCCCGTGCGGTTTTCGACGACGACGGGCTGCCCCAGGATATCGCCCATCTTCTTGGCGACCGGCCGGGAAACGATGTCCATCGGGCCGCCCGCGGAGAAAGGCACGATCCAGGTTAGGGGTCGTTCCGGCCATTGCGCGTGCGCCGCGCCCGCCGCGCCTAGCGCCATGATCGGCAGCAGCATCAATAGTTTTTTCTTGTGCACCATGGTCTCCCGCGCTACATGAACTTCTCGCGCGCAAGGCGCGCTTCGGCGCTCTGCCCGCATACCAGCGCCTGGTCCACGTCCATATAGGTGCTGACGAAGTTCAGGACATTAGCGTGGGCATTGACGCTTTCCTTGCTCATCTTGATCACGTGCGACGGCGATTTCACCACCTGGCGAGCCAGCGCCGTGGCGCGTTCCAGCGTCGTGCCCGCCGGCGCCAGCCAATCCGCCAGGCCCCATTCCAGCGCCGTGGCGGCGGGCATGCGCTCACCCAGCATCATGATCTGCTTGGCGCGCGATGCGCCCACCATGCTTACCAGCCGCGGCACGGTATGCCATACCAGCGGAATGCCGATCTGCACCTCCGGCACAAAGAGAAAGGCGTTGTCCGCCATGACGCGCCAATCGCACGCCAGGGTCAGCGCGATGCCGCCGCCGACATTGAATCCTTCGATGGCGGCAATGGTGAGCTGCGGCAGGCTCTCCCATGCCTTGCACATGCGGGCGCCGGTCGAGGCCAGGTAGCGGCGCTCGTCCAGCGACTTCTCCTCGATGGCCCAACGCTGCGGATCCTTCAGATCCACGCCCGCCGAAAATCCCTGCGCGCTTCCCGCCAGCACGATGGCCGTAATGTCGACGCGCGACTGGTATTGATGCGCCACGTCGATGAGTGCATTCATGGCCTGCAGCGACAGCGCGTTGCGGCGCTCGCCGCGGTCGTAGGTGACCACCGCCAGGCGGTCCGATTCTTCGATCTTGATCATTGTGGTTCCCTGGGTTGTTGTACTTGTGCCTGGCGCACCGCGCCGGCCTCCTGTGCAGCGCGGATCTGCGCGTCGCTGAAGCCGAAGCGCTGCATGATGTCCTCGCTGTGCTCGCCGATACCTGGCGGCGGCAGGCGCAATGCGCCAGGCGTGCGCTCCAGCTTGATCGGAATGCCGGTGACGCGGTACTGGCCAAGGGACGCCGACATCTGGCGGGTGGCGGTGTGCTCCATCGCCAGCGCCTGCTCCACGCTCAGCATGGGCGCGCAAGGCACACCCAGGTCCATCAACTGACGGAATAGCTGCTGGCTGTCGAAATCGGCAAGCCGCTCGGACAACACCGCACGCAGCGCGTCGCGGTTGACCACGCGGTCGCTGTTCCTGCGAAAGCGCGCGTCGCGGGCCAGCTCCGGCCTGCCTATCACTTCACACAGGCGCGCGAACTGCCTGTCGTTGCCTACGGCCACGAACAGCTTGCCGCCGCGCGTCGGATACAGGTCGTAGGGCACGATGTTGGGATGTCCGTTGCCCGTGCGCGCCGACCTGCCGCCGTTGAGCGCATTGGAGGTATGCGGATGCAACATGCCTAGCGCGGTGTCGAACAGCGTCACCTCGATCGACTGCCCCTGCCCGGATTTCTCGCGCTCGTACAAGGCCAGCAACACTCCGATGACCGCGTTCATGCCAGTGGAGGTATCGACCAGCGGGATGCCGATGCGCACGGGATCCAGCGCCGGATCGCCGTTGATCGACATCAGACCCGACAACGCCTGCACCGCGGCGTCGTAGCCCGGAAGGCCGCCCAGTTCTCCGGTTTCGCCGAATCCGGAAATCCGGCAATGAATCAGCCGGGGGAAACGGCGCGCCAGCGCTGCTGGATCCTCTATGCCCCACTTGCGCCAGGTGCTGAGCTTGAAGTTCTCCACCAGCACATCTACCTGCTCCAGCAACTTGAACAAGACTTCTCTGCCGGCCGGGCTGGACAGGTCCACGGCCAGGTCCCGCTTGTTGCGGTTCAGGCCCACGTAGTAAGGCGCGTCGCCATCGACGAACGGCGGTCCATAACCCCGCGTGTCATCGCCGTCGTACGATTCCAGCTTGATGACGTCGGCCCCATGGTCGCCCAGCATCTGCGCGGCAAAGGGGCCGGCCAGCACGCGCGACACATCCAGGACCACGACCCCGTCCAGGGCCGATTTGCTGATTGTGCAAGACATTTTTTTCACGACCTCGCGGTTCATTCGTTGCGGGCGCCGGAAGCCTTGACGATGGGCGCCCAGCGCTCGACTTCCCCTTTCATGAACGTGCCAAATGACTCAGGCGTGCCCGGCTGCAGGATGACCCCCAGCCCTTTCATGCGTTCCTGGAAGTCGGCGCGGGCCAGCACTTTCTGCAGAGCCTGGTCCAGCACGCGTATCACTTCTGGCGGCGTATGCGCAGGGGCGATCAACCCATACCAGGACGACACGTCGAAATCCGGGAAGCCCGATTCGGCCATGGTGGGCAACTGGGGAGCGGAGGCGATGCGCTCCTTGGTCGTCACCGCCAGCGCACGCATGCGGTCGGTCGACACGAAGGGCCACACGGTCGGCACGTTGTCGAACATGTAGGAAACCTGCCCGGCCATGACCGCGACGCCCGCCGGGGCGCTGCCGCGATACGGAACATGGGTGACGTCAATACCGGCGGCGCGCTTGAACATCTCGCCCGCGATATGGATCGAGGTGCCGTTGCCGGACGAGCCGAAAGTCAGCGTATCCGGATGCGCTTTCGCGTAAGCCACCAGCTCCTGCACGCTATGCACCGGCAGCTTCGGATTCACCACCAGCACGCTCGGGATCTTTCCCACCAGCCCGACAGGCTCGAAATCCGTGACGAGATTGAAGCCAGGCTTATCGTAAAGCGTCTGGTTGATGGCGCTGGTGACGGCCACCATCAGCAGCGTGTAGCCATCCGGCTTGGCGCGGGCGACCTGCGCGGCGGCGATATTGCTGCCGGCGCCCGGCTTGTTCTCCACCACGACCGTCTGCTTCAGCTCCGCGCCGATCTCGGACGCGATCGTCCGCGCCATGGCATCGGTCGGGCCGCCTGCGGCGAAACCCACTTGCAGCGTGATCGCGCGCTCTGGATAGGCCGCCCGGGCCTGGCCCATGAAGCCGCAAACGCTCAGCGCCATGGCCAGGCCGCTGAACACTGCCGGCCGCCGCAGCAAGTACCTCCAGGATTTGTGCATCGTTGTCTCCTTGGTTTGATTTGGTGGAACCGGATAGTACGTAAAATGCACAATTCCTATATAGAATGTGTACACATACAGCACACCAAGGCTTATTTAGGAATATGCAGACAGACTCCCCTACCTCCGGCCCCCGCAGTTTGCTCAAGGGTTTGAACGTGCTCAGCCTGTTGCAGACCGTCGCGCCCGCCGGGCTCGGGGCGACCGAAGTCGCGGCCCGCACGGGCCTGGACCGTGTCAATGTGCAACGTCTGTTTCTAGCGCTGGAGGCCAGCGGCTGGGTGCGCCGGAACCAGGCCGGCAAACGCTTCTTCGCCGGCGAGGATGCCGACCGCCTGCGGGCAAGCCTGTGGACCCCGCCCGACGTAAGCCAGGACCTCATCGTTGCGGCGGTCGAAGGGATGCGCCGGCTGGCCCGGCAACTGGGCGATGCGGTGTTCCTCATCGGCCGGGACGGCACCGACTCCGTCGGCATACACCGCGAGATCGGCGACTATCCCATGCAGATCCTCGCCAGCCATGCAGGCAAGCGGCATCCGCTGGGCGTCGGATCGGCGGGCATGGCCTTGCTGGCCGCGCTGCCAGATGCCGAAGCCCGCAGGGTGGTGAAGGCCAATTCGTCGCGGCTCGAGGAATACGGCGGCATAAGCGCCGAAATGATCGACCGCCTGCGCGTCAACACGCGCCAGCGCGGCTACTCGGTCATGCAGAATTACGCGGTCAGCGGCGCCCTGGGGGTAGGCTGCGCACTGACCCGCGCCGACGGCGCGCCGGTGCTGGCCATGAGCGTGAGCGCCATTACGGATCGCATGCCCATCGCGCGCCAGGCTGAAACCGCGCGCCTGCTGCGGCGCGAACTCGACAGCCTCAGGGGGTTTCTGGACGGAGATTGATGCGTGGCAGGCCGGCCACGGGCCTCCGGTCCTCGCCTCAACAGCCTCCTGCCACGCAGCTACTGCACAGGCGACAGATTCGCCGCCTTGGGCGGCCGCGGCATACATCGGAATCTCCCGGGCCATGGTGTCGGCCAGCACCTGCGGTGCGCTGCCTACGGGATCGATGCCCAGTTCCAGCAAGCGATTGGCCACGGCGGGCTCTCGCACGGCGACGGATACGGTGGTCTGCAGCTTCTCGATGACGGCTGGCGGCGTACCTGCCGGGGCGTATAAGGACGACCAGAATGACATGGCGAAGCCCGGCGCGCCGGACTCCGCGACGGTAGGCACGTCGGGCAACAAGGTGAAGCGCTTCGCGCCCGTGACGGCCAGCGCCTTCAGCCGGCCGCTGCGGATCTGCGGCAATACGGCGGCGGTGTCGATCAGCGCGAAATCGATCTCGCTGGCCAGCAATGCAGCCACCACGGCGGAGTTCCCTTTGTAGTTGACCACCTCCGTTTCCAGGCCGACGCGCTTGGCGAACAGTCCGGTAGCCAGCTGGAAGGAGTTGGCGCCCGAGCCTGCGAACAGAGGCTTGCCGCTCTTCTTGCCCTGGCCGACCAGATCGGCCACCGAGCGCGCCGGGCTGTCCGCCTTGACGGTCAGAATCATCGGAATGTCTCCGACGAGGGAAATCGGGGCGAAATCGGCGACGGGGTCGTAGTCCAGGTTGTCATAGATGGCCGGATTGACGGTCATGCCGCTGCTCGGCCCCACCAGCAGGGTGTAGCCGTCCGGCTCGGCCCGTTTGACGGCGCCGATGGCGATGGCGCCGCTGGCGCCGGGCCGGTTCTCCACGATGAAGGGCTGGCCCAGGCGGCGCTGCAACTGCTCGGCCATCAGGCGGGCCAGGATATCGTTGCCGCCGCCAGGCGCGAAGCCCACGATCATGCGCACGGGCCGCGCCGGATATTCTTGCGCCGCGGTGCCACAGGCCGACACCGCGAGCACAGCACCTGCCCACAAAGATAAAAGCCGTTTCATGCCACGCTCCATTGGTTGGACCTGGTGCACTGGGGAATGCACGGATGGCCCATTCTCCACCGCCTCGCTACATTGGGCACGACCCAACGTGCCAGCCGATGCCGCTGGCAGCGACAGCACGCAACGGACCCCGGAGCCGAGATGGCACCTGAATGGCACAACTGGAGCACCCACGATCACGGCCAGCACGCCCTGGCGTTCTGGCAGGATGCGGTCTGCGCCGGTGTGCTCGATTCTGAATTCCGCGCCGAACCGGACGCCGGATTCGCGGGCACGATGTTCAGCCAGAACCGCGCGGGGGTCCGACTGGTGAACTTCGCGAGTTCCCCGCACATGATCCGGCGCTCCCAGCGCCAAGTCAGCCGTCTCAATGGCGATCACCTCATGCTCAGCCTGCAATTGCAGGGCAGCGCCCTGATGTCCCAGGGTGACGAGCAGTTGTGCCTGCGGCCAGGAGAATTCGGACTGCTCGACACCGGATCCGCATTCGACATCACGTTTCCGGAAGCGACCTCGCGCCGGCTGGTCCTGTTGCCGCGCCACGCCTTGAGCGCGCGCGCCCCAGGCATGCGGCGGCTGCGCGCGCCGGCCAGCCTGCCGGCCGACATGCCATTCGCGCCCGTGCTCACCGAAGCCATGCGCCTGCTGACCGATACGGAGGTCAAGCTCCAGGACCGCACCGTCGACACGCTGCTGGATGCCGTCATCGAAATCGTCGCACTGCAGTGCGCATCCATGGCGGACGTCGCGGCGCCCCCTTCCACCGAACTGAGCTTCGTCGGCGTGAAGCGCCACATCGATACGGCGATCGCCAACCCGGACCTGTCGCCCGCAACGGTGGCCGCAGCCTGCCGCATATCGGTCCGCACCCTGCACCGCCTGTTCGCGCGGCATGCCGCGCTGTCGTTCGAGGCCTACGTGGTGCAGGCCCGCCTGGCGCTCGCACATGAGCTGCTGGCGGCCGGCAAGACCCGCACGGTCAGCGAGGCCGCCTTTGCCTGCGGCTTCAACAATCTCTCCCACTTCACGCGACGGTTCTCCGAACGCTACGGCGAATTGCCCGTGAATCTGCTCAAGCAAGGGCAGACTCGCAGCTGAATGACGCCCTGGGCGGCGTCCGCTGGCGCGCTGGGCACAGCCCCGCGCCACTCGTGACGGCAGAATGAGCTTCATCCCGGCCCTGGCCGGCAAGCTTCCGTCGCACCATGCCCAAGACCATCACCATCCACCGCCAAGACGCGGTCCGCGCCGCCACCGACAGTTGCGTGCATTTCGGCTTCTGCACCGCGGTCTGCCCTACCTACGTGCTCGATGGCGAAGAGCTTGATTCACCGCGCGGCAGGATCGCGCTGGCGCGCGAGATGCTGGACAGCGGCGACGCGCCCAGCCCGGCCGCCGTGCGCCATCTGGACCGCTGCCTGTCGTGCCTGTCGTGCGAAACCACTTGCGCGGCCGGTGTCTCGTATCACGCCATCATCGACGGCGCGCGCGAGCATATCGAAAAAAGCAAGGCCCGCCCGTTGACGCAGCGCTTGCTGCGCTCCGCGCTTGCCCGTGTACTGACGACTCCCTCGCTGCTGCGTCCGGCGGCAGCCGCAGGTCGGTTGCTGCGCGGCGCCGCTGGCCGCCTGGGCGGGC
>NZ_DATCUY010000278.1:0-7046 GCF_036567245.1 Achromobacter sp.
GCGCGCACCGCGGCCTCGGCCTCGGGGCCGCTGAGCACGCCTTGTTCCACCAGCCGCACCCATTCGGGGCAGGGCCTGAACAGGATGCGGACTTCGGGGGCCTCGCGCCGGACCAGCGCGGCGAATTTCGGGCTGGCCAAGGTGCCGGTGGTGGCGAACACGCCGACCACGCCGCTGGTGGTCAGGTGCGCGGCCGGCTTGATGGCGGGCTCAACGCCAATGATGATCAGTTCCGGGTGGCGCAGGCGCAATTGCGCGATGGCGGCCGCGGTCGCGGTGTTGCAGGCCACCACCATGGCCTTGGCCTGGCGCGACACGAAGTAGTCGGCCAATGTGTTGGCGCGCTGCTCGACGTAGTCCTGCGTTTTTTCGCCATAGGGCACGTGGGCGGAGTCGGCCACGTACAGCAGCGACTCGTGGGGCAGGGCGTCGCGGATGGCGCGCAGCACGCTCAATCCGCCGACGCCGGAGTCGTAGATGCCGATGGGGGATTCTGGAAGCATGGCTGCAATGCGGAGTGCGGGTGCCGGGCAGTGTAGCGCCGCGCGCTCAGGCCAGTGATTCCTCCCGCTGCCGGCGGGCTTCGTCGATCAGCTTGCGGGTGGCGCCTGACAGCGATTCGTCACGCCAGATCAGGTTCAGCGGCGCGCGCAATTCCGCGGGCTGGGCCAGGTTGACGTACACCACCCCTTCGATATTCACGCGGCGCAGCGACGCCGGCACCAGCGACACGCCCAGGCCCGCCGCCACCAGGCTCAGGGTGGACAGCATGCGCGGCGCTTCCTGGGCCACGCGGGGGCTGAAGCCGGCCGCGCCGCAGGCGGCGATGATGGCGTCATACAGCCCAGGCCCGCTGTGGCGGCGATAGAGGATCAGGGATTCATCGGCCAGTTCGGACAGCGCGATGCGCTTGCGCGACCGGCCCTTGACGGCCGGGTGGTCGGCGGGAAAGGCGGCCAGCATCGGTTCCTCCAGCACGGTCTCCACCACCACGCCGGGGCCCAGCCCGTAGGGGCCGCGGATGAACGCCGCGTCCACCCGGCCCGCGCCCACGGCTTCCATCAGTTCACCGGTGCTGCTTTCCTCCAGCACTAGCCGCACGTTGGGCGCGGCCTCGCGGAAACGCCGGATGACGGACGGCACGAAGGGGTGGAAGGCGGCCGATCCGGTGAAGCCCACGGTCAGCCGTCCGGCCTCGCCCAGCGATACGCGGCGCACGCCTTCCACGGCCTGGTCCACCAGGGCCACGATATTGCGCGCATCGTCCAGCAGCGCGCGGCCGCTTTCGGTCAACTCCATGCCGCGCGGCAGGCGGTGGAACAGCGTCACGCCCAATTCCTGCTCCAGCACGCGGATCTGCTGGCTGAGCGGCGGCTGGCGTATGCCCAGCCGCGCCGCGGCCTTGGTCAGATGGGATTCCTCGGCCACGGCCAGGAAGTAGCGCAACAGCCTCAAGTCTACGGATGCCATATTCAACCGATATGAATATATAGATAGTCATATATTAGACATTATCCGAGGCGAAGAGTAGGCTGCAATCTCGTTGTCTTCCCCTGGTTCCACCCCGCGCCGCTACACTGGCGCCGGCATAAAAATGATGAACGCAGCAGCACCTTCCATCCCCGAGGCCGATCTCCGGCCCGCGCCCACTTGCGGGCAATTGTTCTACGGATTCCTCATGCTCGGCCTGACGGCCTTCGGCGGCGCCCTGCCGCTGGCGCGCCGCATGGTCGTCGAAAAGCACCGCTGGCTCAGCGGCGCCGAGTTCACCGATCTGCTGGGCCTGTGCCAGTTCCTGCCCGGCGGCAACATCATCAACCTGTCGGTGGCGCTGGGCATGAAGTTCCGCGGCCCGCGCGGCGCCTTCGCGGCGCTGATGGGCCTGATCCTGGCGCCGTCCGCCATCGTGGTGCTGCTGGGCATGGTGTACGACCGCTTCCAGAACGATCCGCACATCCAGCACCTGTTCGCCGGGCTGGCCGCGGCCGCGGCGGGCCTGCTGATCTCGATGGCCGTGAAGATCGGGCTGCCCGTGATCAAGCGCCGCGACTGGCTGGCCGGCGTGGTGGCCACGGCCTGCTTCATCGCCATCGCCGTGCTGCGCATTCCGCTGTTGCCGACGATGGCGGTGCTGACGCCGCTGAGCATCCTGATGGTCTGGAGGCAACGTCGATGATCCACACCCTGATCGCCCTGGCCCTGATCTTTTCCGAGTTGTCCGTATTGGCATTCGGCGGCGGCAACACCATCCTGCCCGAGATGCAGCGGCAGGTAGTGGACGTGCATGGCTGGATGACGGCAGCCGACTTTTCCGCGCTGTTCGCCCTGGGGCAGGCCGCTCCGGGGCCCAACCTGATGGTGGTCACGCTGGTGGGCTGGCACGTGGCTGGCGGCCTGGGCATGCTGGTCACCACCATCGCCAAGTTCGGCCCGTCGTCCATCATCACCGTGATCGCCCTGGGGCTGTGGGAGCGGTTCAAGGACCGTCCATGGCGCGGGGTGATCCAGGCGGGCATCTTCCCCATGACGGTGGGGCTGGTGGCGGCCAGCGCGGCGCTTATCACCGAGGCTTCGGTGCATACCTGGCTGCTGGGCGTGATTGCCGCCGTGGTGGCGCTGCTGGGCAGCTTCACCCGCATCCATCCGCTATGGCTGCTGTTCGGCGGCGCACTGGCCGGTTTGCTCGGCATCGGTTAGCGTTAGGGCCTGTTCACGTCTAAAGGAGCGCCGCATGCCGCCGCTCAAGGATTTCGATCCCGAGGACGACGCTGCGTCCGGCTCTGCCTTGCCGTTCTTCCATGCGCACCGGCGCCTGGTCGGGTGCGCCGCGCTGCTGCTGGCCATGGCGGGCGGCCTGTACGCCCTGGGCGTGCCCTGGGTCCTGGCGCTGTTGCTGGGATTCGACGCAGGGGCGCTGGTGTTCCTGCTGATGACGGCGCGGGTGTTCGGCCGGACCAGTTCTGCGGCCATGCGCCACCACGCGCAGCAGCAGGATGTCGGACGCACGGGCGTGCTGTGGAGCAGCGTGGCGCTGTCCTGCATGGTGATGATGGCGCTGTGGGTCGAACTGCAGGGCGAGAGCGGCGTGGGCAGCGTATTGGCCATGCTGGCCGCCGCCGCCACCATCATCCTGTCATGGCTCTACATGAACATGATCTTCGCGCTGCACTACGCGCATGGCTATTACGGCCATCGCAACGCCATGCACAAGGGGCTGGATTTCCCGGGTACGGAAGATCCCGACTACTGGGACTTTGCTTACTTTGCGCTGGTGCTGGGCATGACGTTCCAGGTGTCGGACGTGCAGATCGTGAATCGGCGCTTGCGCCGCACCGCGCTGACACACAGCGTCATCGCGTTTTTCTTCAACGTCTTCATCATCGCCATCAGCGTGAACGTGGCGGCCGGGCGGGCCTAGGACCGCCCAGCGGGGCCACGCCTCAGGCTGCGCCCAGGCGCCACAAGGACGTGACTTCCTTCGAGCGCGCCGCGTGCAGCGGGTCGCTCGCATCCTGCGCGCGGCCGTGCGTGGGCCGCGTGTCGATGCGCTCGATGACCTGCAGGCCGGCCAGGCTGATCATTTCCAGCAGCGCTTCGCGGCTGCGCAGGCCCAGGTGTTCGGCCAGGTCCGACAGGATCAGCCAGCCTTCGCCGTTGGGCGTCAGATGGGCCGCCAGTCCGTTCAGGAAACCGCGCAGCATGCGGCTGTCGGGATCGTAGACTGCATGTTCGACGGGCGAGCTGGGACGAGCGGGCAGCCATGGCGGGTTGCAGACGATCAGCGACACCCGGCCCTCGGGGAACAGGTCCGTTTCTTCGACATCGACCTGCTTGGACAGGCCCAGCCGCTCGAGGTTTTCGCGGGCGCAAGCCAGGGCGCGGGGATCCGTGTCGGTGGCGATGACGCGCTTGCCGCCGCGGCGTGCAATCACGGCGGCCAGCACGCCGGTGCCGGTGCCGATATCGAAGGCCACGCTGCCGCGCGGCATCGGGGTGTGCGCCACCAGATCGACGTACTCGCCGCGCAGCGGCGAAAACACGCCGTAGTGCGGATGGATGCGGGCGTTCAGCGCGGGGATTTCCACGCCTTTCTTGCGCCATTCGAAGGCGCCGATCAGGCCCAGCAGCTCGCGCAGCGACGCGACATAGGGCTCATTGGCGGGGCCGTGGGCTTCCTCGCAGGCCAGTTGCGCGTCGGGCGCGCGGCGCAGCGGAATGCCGTGGCCGGCGTCGAACGGGATCAGCAACATGCCCAGGATGCGGGCGCGCTGCGACTGGATCTGGCGGTGCTGGTTGAAGGCGTCCAGCAGGGTGTCGACGGGCTTGCGGGGGCGCTTGTCGACCCGCCGCGTGATGGCCTGCAGCAGTTGCCGCGCATTCTGGAAATCGCCGCGCCACAGCAGGCCGACGCCTTCGCAGGCCTGGCGGTAGGCCATGTCCGCGGTCATGGTGTCGTCCGCGACCACCACGCGCTTGGGCGGCGCGGCGCCGGATTCGGAGCGCCAGCGGGCGGAATGGGGGGTCTGGTTTTCTTCCCAGCGGATTTCAGGGATGGTCAACGTGTCGCTCCAGCAAGGCGGGGCGCGCGGGGCAGGGTGGTCATGGAGAAAGCAAAAAGAAGGGGCGCGGGCTGCCAATGTAGCAGCTTCACGCCCCGCCGCGGCAGGCGCAGCCCGCCGCGATGCCTGATGCAGGCCTCAGTGGAACAGCACCACGGCCTTCTGCAGGGTGATCCAGATGCCCCAGGCCAGCGGGATGCCCACGCAAGCCCAGGCGAACACTACCAGCGCCGCCGGCGTGCGGAACGTGGATGCGCCGACCCCATGCGTTTCCGTGGCGACCGCGCGTTCGTGGGCCAGCGCTTTTTCACGGGCCAGCTCTTCGTCGCTCATGAAGTACTTGGCGTTCACCGGCCGGATCGCCAGATTGCAGAGGAAGCCCAGCACCAGCATGCCCGCCAGGATGTACATGGTGATGTCGTACACCTGGGCGCGCGGCACGCCGATGGACAGCTGGTATTCGCGGATGTAGTTCACCAGCACCGGCCCGAAAATGCCCGCCGCCGACCAGGCCGTCAGCAGCCGGCCATGGATGGCGCCCACCATCTGCGTGCCGAACAGGTCCGCCAGATAGGCCGGCACGGTGGAGAAGCCGCCGCCGTACATGGACAGGATGATGCAGAAGGCGGCCACGAACAGGGCCAGCGCGCCGATATGCGCGGTCCAGGGAATCGCCGAGTACAGCGCGAAGCCCAGCACAAAGAACACGAAGTAGGTGGTCTTGCGGCCCAGCTTGTCGGACAGGCTGGCCCAGAAGAAGCGGCCGCCGATGTTGAACAGGCTGAGCAGGCCGGTAAAGCCGGCGGCGATGGCGGCAATGGCCGCCAACTGGCTCTTGTCCAGCTGCGTGTAGCCCAGCTCAGGCTGGTTGATCAGGCCGCCGCCGAATACTTCCTGCAGCAGCGGCGAGGCCATGCCGAGGATGCCGATGCCCGCCGTGACGTTCAGGCACAGCGCCCACCACACCAGCCAGAACTGCGGCACGCCCCAGACGCGCTGCACATGGACGTGGCCCTTGGTGATCATGGCGTTGCCGGCATGCTTGGCCGGCGCGGTCCAGCCCTCGGGCTTCCAGCCGGTGGGCGGTACGCGGTAGCCCAGCGCGCCCGACATCATGAAAACGAAGTACACCGCGGCCATGGTCAGGAAGGTCTGCCATACGCCGGGCGAATCGGGCGTGGCGAAGTGGCGCATCAGCAGGTCGGCCAGCGGCGCGCCTATCATGGCGCCGCCGCCAAAGCCCATGATGGCCATGCCCGTGGCCATGCCGCGGCGGTCCGGGAACCACTTGATCAACGTGCTCACGGGCGAGATATAGCCCAGGCCCAGGCCGATGCCACCGATGACGCCCGACCCCAGCCAGAGCATCCACATCTGGTGCAGGTACACGCCGATGGCCGAAATGACCAGGCCGCCGCACCAGCACAGGGCCGACACCACGCCCGCCTTGCGCGGTCCGGCGCGTTCCAGCCAGCCGCCCCACAGCGCGGCCGAGCAGCCCAGCAGCACGAAGAACAGGGTGTACATCCACCCCATGGTCGAGATCTTCCAGTCGCAGTTGGTGGCGAACAGCTCGGCGACGAGGCTCATGTCCGCGGGGCAGGCCAGCGGCTTGGCGCCGCCCACCACCTTGGACAGCGGCAGCCAGAACACCGAGAACCCGTAGGCCATGCCGATGCACAGGTGGATGGCCAGGGCGGCCGGGGGCACCAGCCAGCGCGAGAAGCCCGGGCCGGCGATGGTGCGTTCCTTGTCGAAAAATCCCGGCTTCGAACCGGGCAGGTCCAGCGTGGCAGTACTTTGCATGTTGTCTCCTCTTGGGGGCCGCTCTATGGCGCGCGTAGCCCGGTATCTGGCCGGTCCCGCCGCCTTCTTTTGTGATGCTCTTGTTGTCTTGCGTCGCGCCGCTACGCTAGGCCACGCGCGCAAGCGGCGTGAGGCGCTGACGGTTTTTCGTGACCGCTTCCAGCACCAGCGGATGCAGGCGTTCCCCGCCGGCATCGCCGTCAGGGCTTTGTTCGAGAAAGCCCAGGAGCTCATTGCGCATGCGCGGCTCCCAGAACTTGTGGATATGGTTGGCCACGCCTTCCAGCGCTTCCTGCCGGTCGGGCATGGCCTCGAAGAATTGGCCGATACGGTTGGCCATGCGGATCAGGTTGCCGATTTCCATGCTTGCGTAGGTCCGGTTCAGGAGATGATGCGTAGGGGATGGGTGTACAAGGTGGCGTCGTCGCCGCGCAAAAAGCCCAGCAGGCTGACGTTGGCTTCATGGGCCAGGCGGATGGCCAGGGCGGTGGGCGCGGAGACGGACGCCAGCACCGCGACGCCGGCAGCAGCGGTTTTCTGCACCATTTCGAAGCTGGCGCGGCTGGATACCACCACGATGCCGTCGCCGGCATGCATGGCCTGGCGCGCCAGGGCGCCGACCAGCTTGTCCAGCGCGTTGTGCCGGCCGACGTCTTCGCGCACCAGCGCCACGGCGCCGTC
>NZ_DATCUY010000279.1:0-37283 GCF_036567245.1 Achromobacter sp.
CAAGACGCTGTCTGCCACTCGGCCTCCACGCACCAGCGCACACTGCCACGCGCCGTCAGCCTGTTGCCGCCCGCTCGCCAGGCCGATGCTGCCTGCCGGACGCTGCGCGGCCGGCAGCAGCGCGCGTGCGATCATGGTTTCACCCAGCAGCAAGGGCAGCGCGTGGGCGCCGCATTGCTCCAGCACGCCGAACACCTGGTCCAGGCTCAGCCCGGAGCCACCATCGTCTTCACCGAGCAGCGCATCGGCCAGGCCGGCGGCCTCCAATTGCTGCCAGAGCCGGCGGGCCGACTCTCCGCCCGACTCGATATCGCGCACCGCCTGCGGCGTGCAATGGTCCGCCAGCACTTGGCGCGCGGCATCGGCGTACAGATCGTTATCGCTCATGTCATGCTCCTTCAACGCAGGCCCAGGCCGCGCGCGATCATGCCGCGCAAGATCTCGCGGGTGCCGCCCCGCAAGGAAAACGAGGGTGACGCCTCTGTCACGTATTTCAGCGTCATCAGCAATTCCACCGGTATGTCCTCGGCCTCGCGCGAGTACAGGTCTTCCGCGATCCAGGCCGGAATCATCTGCTCCAGCGTGGTGCCCAGTTCCTTGACCAGCGCCGCCTCCACGATTGGGCTGGCGCCGCGCGTCAGTTTCTCCTGCACCGATACCGACATGGCCCGCAGCGGCGTCAGCTGGCCCAGCACCTTGCCCGCCAGCCGCTGGGCCGAGGGCGTGCGATTGGCCGGCAGGCGCGCATAGCCCAGCCATTGATCGAACAGCACGATGCTGGAGTACAGCCGTTCCGGACCACTGCGCTCGAACGCCAATTCGGCCGTCACCTGCTCCCAGCCCTGCCCTTCGGCGCCCACCAGCGCGTCGTCGCCCAGCTGCACGTTGTCGAAGAACACTTCGCAAAAGTGGCTGTCGCCCGACAGGTCCTCGATAGGCCGAACCGTCACGCCGGGCAGGGACAGGTCGACGATGACCTGGGACAGGCCCTTGTGCCGGTCCTCCGGTCCGCCCGAGGTGCGCACCAGGGCGATCATGTATTGGCAGTGGTGGGCGTTGGTGGTCCAGATCTTCTGGCCGTTGAGCTGCCAGCCGCGGTCGTTGGGCACGGCGCGCGTGCGCACGCTGGCCAGGTCCGACCCGGAGTTGGGTTCGCTCATGCCTATGCAGAAGAATGACTCGCCGCGGCAGATGCGGGGAACGTGGAAGCGCTTCTGCTCTTCCGTGCCGTACTTGAGGATGAGCGGCGCACTCTGCCTATCGGCGATCCAGTGCGACCCGACCGGCGCGCCAGCGTTCAGGAATTCCTCCACCAGCACATAGCGCGCGAAGGCGCTGCGCCCGCCGCCGCCATACTCGCGCGGCAGGGTCAGGCCGATCCAGCCGCGTTCGCCGACACTGCGGCTGAAGGCGGTGTCGTAGCCGCCCCAGGAACGCGCCCGGATATGCGCGGGCATATTGCGCACAGCATCCTGGAGGAAAGCGCGCACGGCGGGACGCAAGGCCTCGTCTTCGGGCGGAATCCGCGTCAGCGGCAACGCAAGTGAATTCAGACTGCTCATCCCAGGACTCCATTGATTCGATGCGTTTGGAGGGCCTCCGCGCTCAGGCCCAGCACACGGGCCAGCACGGCGTCGGTATGCTGGCCCAGCTGCGGCGGCGCGTGGCGGTAGCTCACTGGCGTATCCGACAGGCGGATGGGGCTGGCGACCAGCGGCACTTCACCGGCCTGCGGGTGCTGCATGCTCATTCTCAGGCCACGCGCCTGGACCTGCGGATCCTCGAACACGTCCGCGACGGTATTGATGGGGCCACAAGGTACGCCGTGCTGTTCCAGCAGGTCGATCCACTCGCGCGTGCTGCGGGTGACGGTGATGGCGCGCAAGCCCTCGATCAGTTCATCGCGATGCGCGATCCGCGCCGCATTGCACGCAAAACGCTCGTCCTCGGCCCATTGCGGCCGTTCGACGGCAGTGCACAGCCGCGCGAATTGCCCATCGTTGCCCACGGCCAGGATCATGTGCCCGTCCGCCGTCGGAAAGTCCTGATACGGCAAGGTATTCGGATGCGCATTGCCCATGCGGCGCGGCGCCTGCTGGCCGTACAAATAGTTCATTGCCTGGTTGCCCAGGCACGCCACGCCCACGTCGAGCAGGGCCAGATCGATATGCTGGCCGCGCCCGGTGTGCTCACGCGCCTGTAGCGCCGCCAGGATGGCGGTGCTGGCGTACAGCCCCGTCAGAATGTCGGTCAGCGCCACGCCCACTTTCATGGGCCCGCCGCCAGGCATGCCGTCAGGGTGGCCCGTGATGCTCATCAGGCCGCCCATGCCTTGGATCAGGAAGTCGTAGCCCGCGCGGTGCGCATACGGACCATCCTGGCCAAAGCCCGTGACCGAGCAATACACCAGCCTGGGATTCAGCTTGCTCAGCGAGGCATAGTCCAGGCCGTACTGCGCCAGGCCGCCAGTCTTGAAGTTCTCGATCAGCACATCGCATTGCTGCGCCAGCCGCCGAACCAGCTCCTGCCCCTCCGGCTTGGTGAAGTCGATGCTGACCGACTGCTTGTTGCGGTTGGCGCACATGTAATAGGCCGACTCGCCCGTGGGCTGTCCGGCCGGATCGGTCACATAGGGCGGTCCCCAGGCGCGGGTATCGTCGCCCGTGCCTGGCCGCTCCACCTTGATCACTTCGGCGCCCAGGTCGCCCAGCGTCTGGGCGGCCCAGGGGCCGGCCAGCACGCGCGACAGATCGAGCACCTTCACATTCTGCAGGGCTGGTGCCGTCATGGCCGCCTCTTCCTTCATTGTTGGGGAACGTTGGCCTTCTTGACGATGCGCTGCCACAACGCGATCTCCTTCTGCTGGAACTCGCGCATCTGCGAGGGGCCGCCCGTCATCGGCGTGGCGCCCAGGCGTTCATAGAAGGCGCGGGTTTCGGGCATCTTCGAGATGCGGGTGAACAGCTCGGCCAGGCGTTCCGTCTGCTCGGCAGGCGTCTTGGCGCTGACCATCGCGCCGACCCAGGTATAGGCCTCGAACCCCGGCAAGCCGGCCTCCGCCGCCGTCGGCACGTCGGGCGAGGTCCCGACACGCTGGTCCGAGGCCACCGCCACCACCTTCACGCGGCCGTCCTTGGCCAGTTCCTGCACTGCGGTGACCTCGGCGAAGGTGTAGTCCACCGTGCCCGCGGCCACCGCCATGATGGCGTCGCCGGCGCCCTTGAAAGGCACATGGACCGTCTTCAGGCTGGCGCTGTCATTCAACAATTCGCCCATCAGTTGATAGCCCGCCGAACCGGCGCCGAAATTCACCTTGCCCGGATTGGCCTGGGCATAGGCGATCAGGTCCTTCAAGGTGCCGTACGGCGCCTGGGGGCTGACAGCCAGCATCGCGGGCGAGCGCATCATCATGGTCAGCGGCGCGAAATCCTTGACGGGGTCATAGGGCAGCGCCTTGAACAGCGCCGCATTGACCGCCAGCGTCGAATTGCTGCCGATGAAAACCGTGTACCCGTCCGCCGGCGCCGACAGCGCGTTCTTCACCGCGATGAAACCATTGGCGCCCGGCTTGTTCTCCACCACCACCGGCTGCCCGGTCAGTTCCTGCAACTGGCGGGCGAAATAGCGGGCCGAGGTATCGGTGCCGCTACCCGGGCCGAACGGCACGACGAACTTGATCGGACGGGAGGGGAAGGTTTCGGCGTGCGCCACGGCCTGATGGCCGGCGGCGCCAGCCAACGCGACGGCCAACATGGCCGTCAACATTTGTCTGCGGTGCAGCATGGAAGTCTCCTTGGTGGATGGCCGGCCGCTCTAGACGGCGGTCCTGGCCTTGTGGTCCAGCGGATGACTTTAGGCGTGCTTGATGGGCCTGTCCAATATTAAGAATTTGATATTTGATATCGAATACGTATCAGCAGGCCTGGTATTCCGAAAGCATCCGATGATC
This sequence comes from Achromobacter sp., assembly GCF_036567245.1. Classification (GTDB taxonomy): domain Bacteria; phylum Pseudomonadota; class Gammaproteobacteria; order Burkholderiales; family Burkholderiaceae_B; genus Achromobacter. The sequence goes on from NZ_DATCUY010000279.1 coordinate 3,950, forward strand.
AATCCGCTGCCACGCCAAGCTCCTTGATCAGCCCCGGCACCACCGCATATTCCTCCCGGTACTCCCGCAGGAATTCCTCCGGCGAATTGCCTACGGCATCGAAGCCGATGTTTGCCAGATACTTGCCGAACTCCGGATCGCGCACCACCTGCTGCGCCGCCGTCGCGAGCTTTTGCACTACATCCGCGGGCATGCCTGCCGGACCGCTCAAACCGATCCAGGCCTTGTTCTTGAATATGAAGGCGTCGTATCCCGCTTCGGCGAAGGTCTGCACCTCTGGCAGTAGCGCCGAACGCCTGTCGCCGATGACGGCGATGGCCTTGACCTTGCCGTCCGCGATCATGGGCGCGGCAATGCTGGTGGAAGTGAAGGTAAACGCCAACTGTCCGCCCAACAGATCGGTCATCGCCGGCGGCGATCCCTTGTACGGGACTTCGATGAACTTTACCGAAGACTGCCTGGCCAGGCTCTCCATGATCAGCTGCGGGTACGAGCCTGGACCATACGAACCATAGGCCAGGGGAACTTCCGCGGCCCGAGCCTCCTTGACCGCACCGGCCAGATCGCCGGCCTGCATGTTTTTATTCGCGATGAGCACCGGACCGGACGCGGCTACCTTGCTGATCAGCGTGAAGTCGCGCTGCGGGTCATAGGGCACCTTCATGGTGACGACCGAAGAGATGAGCGCGTCGCCCACGCTCAACATCAAGGTGTAGCCGTCGGGCTTGGCCCGCGCGACTTCGGTAGCGCCGATGGTGCTGCCGGCGCCGGGCTTGTTTTCGATCACAATGGGCGCTCCGAGTTGCACCGACATCAGTTCGCCCAGCTTGCGGCCGATGGCGTCGATAGGCGCGCCCGCGGGAGAGGGAACGATCCAGCGGATGGGCCGGCTCGGGTAGCCGGCTTGCGCCGCGGCAGCGGCGCTAGCCAGCGCCATGGCGCATGCCAACCCGAATCCCAGCGTTTTTTTGATGGCAGTCATTTGGTCTCCTCCTTGCAGGATCGGGAGCTAGTTGTGCGCATCCAGGAACTCAAGCACCACACGATTGAATTCGTCCGGCGTTTCGAAATACGGAGAGTGGCCTGAATCTACGAAGGTGTATTTCCGGCTGTCGGGCAACAGCCTCGCGACCAGATGGTGGCTTTCCGGCGTAAGGAAATCATCGTGGCTGCCGCCCGTCATCAAGGTCGGCACGCGGTAGCCCTCGAACTCGGCGGGGTGGATCTTGACGTCGTCGGCCTGCATGGTCAGCGCCAGGAAACCCTTGGGATTGAGCGCCTTGATGCAACCGTACAGATGCAGCATCTCGGGCCGGGCTTCGACGTTCTTGCGGTTCCAGCCTATGCTCTTGCTGCGCAGGTCGTGGCGGCCGTCATCGAAGGTCTTGCCGGCCTTGCACAGGATCTCCCAGGTTTCGGGCGAATAGGCAGGCGTCGGCGAGCCGCTGATAAACAGCGTCTGGACGCGCTCCGGATGCTTCACGGCCAGCGGCAGGCCGGCCCATGCGCCCAGCGACTGGCACACAAGGTTGACCTTGCCTATGCCTTCCTGATCCAGTATGGCCAGCACGTCCGCGGGGTAATGGCGCGGATGGTTGCGCTCCGGCGCGCAGGGAGAATTCTTGAAGCCCCTCAGATCCATCACGATGACCTTGTATTTCCTGGCGAAGAAAGGCACCTGCTGGTACCAGCATATGGTGTTGCCGCCGCCGCCATGGATGAACAGGACGGGCGCGCCGTCGCCATAGGTTTCGTAGTAGATGCGGGTGTCGTCGGGTGCGGTTGCATAAGGCACGAAAAGCTCCTCGGAGGGATCGGTTAATCTAATATCTGCGTGTTGATTTTGTTCGATTCCCTGCGGAAACACCGCGCTCCAAACAGACATCATGGGTGCCGCTCCAGACAACTACCCTCTGCATGTGGAACTGCTGCTGCCCGTCGGCAGATTGAACGGCCCCCTTCATGCCGCGATCGATACGTTCCGCACCGCCAACGGCATTGCCCGCAGCCGCAGCGGGCAAGCGAGCGGCCATGTGGTGACGTGGCGCTGCGCGGACGCGGCCCTGCCGGCGGAAATGGAACATCTGTGCTTCATGCCGCCGGGCGCGCCGGATGCAGCAACGGAGCGCGCCATCTTCGTGCCGCCCTTGGAAACGGTCTCGGTGCCGCAGCTGCGCGCCAGCGTCGCAAGCAATGAAGCCGTGCTGCGCGAAATCCGCAGCGCGGTGGCCGACAAGCGCTACGTCTGCGCGGTCGGCACCGGCGTCTGGCTGGTCGCGGCGGCGGGCGTACTGGACAAGACGCAGACACCGGTGCAATGGGCGTACCAGTCGGGCTTCGCGCGGACCCATCCGGACCTGGCCATCGCCAACGATCCGATTGTCTGGGCCAACGAGCGAATCCTGCTGGCCGGGACACCGTCATTGGCCTATGACTGCGTGCTTGAGCTGATGGACCGCACGGGCATCGCCGGACTGGCCGGCGCATCGCGCGACAAGCTCGTCTTCGATCCCGCGCGGCAGATCATCGCTTCGACGCTGCCCATAGAGAAGGTCAGCGGGCTGACCCGGGACAGCCCGCTCTATCGCGCCGTGCAGTGGTTGTTGGCGCATGCGCAGGAAGCCCCGACGATAGGCGACGCCGCGCGACATGCGGCGGTCAGCGAAAGAACCTTGGCACGCCTTTTCCGGACGCATTTGGCGATCACGCCGCATGAATTCCTCACCGATATACGGATGAGAAAGAGCCAGATGTGGCTGGAAGTGACGCTGCGTTCGGTGGAGGACATAGCCAACGATTGCGGCTATCTGGACGTCGCAGCCTTTCGCCGCGCCTTCAAGCGCAAGTTCGGCGTAACGCCTGCAGATTACCGGCGCGAGTATACGCAGCGAGGACCGCGGGCCCGGTGGAAGATGGAGCAGTATGGAAGCGAAGCTTAGAGACTGGCTGCCGCGATCGCCAGGAATGTGCGTGGCATACTCAGGGAACTTCAAGCGCGATGGGAGTTTCTGCTGTGGCTAGCCACAAACTGCGCCTGCTGTTCGGCGCAGCAGCTTCGATCATCTTTGCCTGGTATTGCTTCCACGGATTGTCGTGGCTTGCACGCGGCGTCGGAATCATTCCGATCGTGCACTACGATCCGCCGGTAAACCAGTGGATTCTGATCGGTGACCCGATACTTCAAAGCTGGCACAAGGTCCGCGTATCCGAAGACTTTACGCTCGCTGGCATCGCATTCATTTTCCTGACCCTGGTGCTGTCCTATTATGTAGCGCGCGTGGCCTATCACCTCAGTTTCGCGAAGGTCTTTACCCGTCACGACCGTTGGTTCGTCGCGGGATGGATGATCGGCGCGCCAGTGATGGCCGCGCTGGGGCATATGCTCGTCCTCCTGGTGTTCAAGCAGTCCTGGGCGCATCGATGGCCCACTCTTGCTGGCGCGGCCGTCCTGATCGCTTTTTCCGTGTCGGCAAAACTGTTCGTGGATTCCTGGCAGTGGATCATGCGCCGGCGCAGGGTTCATCCGATCTGACACGCCTCCCCGGCCTTGCAAGCGACGCCCGCTTCCAGCCTGCCCAGCATCCATCCGCATTACGTCCTAAAATGCGCGGTTTGCAGAAAGAACCGTCATGGCCATCGCCATGAAGGGCTTTCATCCTTTACAAATTAGTGTGGTGAAGATGAACAAGCCTTTCATTTCGCTGTGCCCGGAAATTACCCGGACACACGCGCTGACGCTGATGGATTGGTTGGAAGATGAGCGCGTTACCTGCTATCTGAGCGATTCGCGCCATGTCTCCCGCTTCATCGAGCAAGCCATCGATCGGACTCAGCTGCCGATCCTGACCCATTTGTTCAACCAGGGCGGCCGGTTCTTCATGGCCTATGACCGGCACGACGTCCCGGTCGGTTTCGTGCGCCTCGTCAAGACCGGCCCGGACTGCGAGATCGTCCTGGTCATCGGAGACTGCGACAACTGGGGCCGAAACCTCGGCGCCAGCACGATCCGCGAAGGCATGAAGCTGGCCTTCCTCGACATGCGGGCCGAAAAGCTCATCGCCAAGATCCACCCGGACAACGCGCGCTCGCTGAAGACCTTTCTACGCACCGGCTTTCTGCTTGAAAGCGAAACGCCGACGCTGAAGTCATTTTCCATGACTGCGGGGCGTTATCTCCGGCTCTTGCGCGAAGGCGCCGTTGGCGACTCCACTGATATCTACATCACTGAAATCGACAAGGCCCGGCTCAAGAGCCTGATAGAACTCGAACAGGGGCCGACTATTGTCGAACTCGAGCACGAGCTTGAGCGAGCCATCGTCGTCACGCCGCAGCAGGTGGCGCGGAACGTGGTCACGATGAACTCCAGGGCCTTGCTGCAGCTGGACGACGAAGAAATTGAAGTGGCCCTGGTCTATCCTGAAGACGCAGACAGCACTGCCGGGAAGTATTCCGTGTGTTCCGACGTCGGCGCCGCCATCCTGGGCTACCAGGAAGGGGATGCCATCGACTGGCGGATTTCGGACCGGACCCGCCGGATCGGGATCAGGAAAGTGCTTTACCAACCGGAAGCCGCCGGCGATTTCCATCTGTAGACCGGGGTTCTCCGGTCAGGCGGAGAGTGCACGGGCCAAGGATTTAGCCCGCGAGCTGCCGGGATGAATCGGCCTGCTACCTACGAAAGCGCTCAAGCGTGAGTCCCTCGAGGTCGATTTCAGGCTTGCGACCGCACACCAGATCCGCGACGACTCGGGACGTGCCGCATGCCTGGGTCCAGCCATTCGAGCCATGCCCGCTATTGAGGAATAGGCCGTCCCAGCCAGAAATTCCGAGTATGGGGGGGCCGTCCGGCGTCATGGGGCGCAGGCCCGCCCAAAAGGTGGCATTCGCGTAGTCGATGCCATTTGGGAACAGGCTGCGCACGGCTCGGACCAGCACATCCTTGCGGCCCGCCTTCAATGACAAGTCATGGCCGACCAGTTCGGCCATGCCCGCCGCGCGGATTCTGTTGCCCAGTCGGGAAATCATCACCTTGTTGTGTTCATCCATGACAGACATGTTGGGCGCTTGCTCGACATGGGTCACCCGCGCGGTAATGGAATAGCCTTTGAGCGGATATACGGGAAGCTTGATCCCCAACGGCGCAAGCAATGCCGGGGCCTGATTGCCCAAGGCGACAACCGTGGCATCGGCCATCAGCACACCACTAGAGGTCTCGGCGCCCACCACCCGTCCGCCCTCATGCAGCAATCGCAGCACATCGGTATCGAAGCGGAACTTCACGCCTGCACTCTGAAGCCAAGCGGTCAACGCCTGGCAGAAAACGTGGCTATCGCCGGAAGCATCGGACGGCAAATGAAGGCCGCCCGCGATCTTGGCGGTGGCGTCTCGCAAGGCGGGCTCGACCGCCAGCGCATCGCGTCCGTTCAACACACTGTGGGGAATGCCGAATTCCTTCAGTGCGCTGGCGGCAATATTGCCGTACTGGCACTCCGCTTCGGTCTGGAATAGCTGCAACACGCCGCCTGCATGGAAATCGAACGCGATCGACGTCTCGGCCATAAGCTGTTTCAGGCAGGCGAGGCTATAGTGGGCCACGCGCTGCATGCGCAGTTTGTTGATGCGAAATCGCGGCGCGTTGCATTCCATCAGCCATCGCCGGGTCCAACGGAGCCTTTCAAATTCCGGCCAAAGCGAAAAGCGCACCGGGGCATCGGCCTTCAACGCCATCTTCAATACCTTGATCGGCATTCCCGGCGCAGCCCACGGCGCTGCAAAGCTCGGACACAGACCGCCCGCATTGCCGAAGCTTGTTTCCATTCCTGCCGCCGGGTGGCGCTCCACGACTTCGACTTCGTGGCCTTCGCGGTGGAGATAGTAGGCCGTTGCGGCACCGACTACGCCGGATCCGAGGATGAGAACTTTCATGGACGTGGTTGTCTTGGTCTATCGTGATATCTGGGACGTAATCGGAAGGGGGAGCCCGGCGGCGCCACGCCTGACCGGATTCAAGAATAAATGGGGCAGAAGTGAAATTTATTTCATTGTTCGGACGCCAATCCGCGCTAATGGAAAAAAAATTCACCAGCGGTGTTGTTAGCATTAATGGCGCGTTGAATATCCGCAATCGGTCCCGATGCTTGAAATGCGCGAGCCCCGGGCCAGAACCTCGTCAAATCATGACTGAACAGATTCGCCGCTTCCTCTCGCTCTCACACTGGGGCGCTTTCACCGCGGTCACACAAGGCGGCCGGCTGATCGATTGCGAGCCGTTCGTCCATGACAGCGCGCCCTCGGACATCCTGCGCTCGATGCCTGCCATGGTCCACTCGCCGCTACGGGTGAATCGACCGGCCATTCGGAAGGGATGGCTGCGCGATCGGCACTTGTGCGACGGGAGCGAGCGCGGGCGTGACGACTACGTGGAGGTCAGTTGGGACGAAGCCCTTGCGGCGGTCCATTCGGAACTCCAGCGCGTGAGGACGGAGCATGGCAGCGAGGCCATTTTCGGCGGTTCATATGGCTGGTCATCGGCGGGCCGCTTGCACCATGCGCGCACCCAGACGCACCGGTTCCTGAATGCCGGCGGCGGCTTTACGAATCAGGCGGGCAACTATAGCTGGGGCACCGCGCAGTTCCTGCTGCCCCATGTGATCGGCACCTATACGCCGGTGACCGGCCGTGTGACAGACTGGAACAGTGTCACGAACCATACGCGGCTGTTGATCGCATTCGGCGGCATGCCGTTGCGCAACACTCAGATCACGTCAGGCGGCGCCGGCGACCATCCCGTGCCCGGGCAGCTCGAACGGGCGGTGGCGGCGGGCATGGAGCTTGTGGTCATCAGCCCGACCAGGGGGGATGTTCCTGCCGGCGTGCGTGCGCGCTGGATTCCCATTCGTCCCAACACGGACGCCGCCCTGATGCTGGCAATGATCCAGGCGCTGATCGCCGATGGCATCCAGGACGAGGAGTTCCTCCAGTTCCATTGCGTTGGATTTCCGGCCCTGCGCGACTATCTCGAAGGCAAGACAGACGGAACCCCCAAGACGCCCGAATGGGCCCAGGCGATCTGCGATGTCCCGGCCGACACGATCCGCGCGCTCGCACGCCAGGCACGCAACGTTCGCACGATGCTGACTTGCGCATGGTCATTGCAACGTGCTCATCGCGGCGAACAGCCGTACTGGGCAAGCATTGCGCTCGCCGCTGCGTTGGGGCATATCGGGCTGCCCGGCGGGGGCTTTGCATTTGGACATGCCTCCATGAATGGCGCCGGAAACCCGCGCATGGAGATTGCGGGGCCTGCCATGGAATCAGGGTGCAACCCGACCGGCTCGGTGATTCCTGTTGCCCGGGTCACCGACATGCTGCTGCAGCCTGGCCAGCGCTACGAATTCAATGGGCGGGAAGGCACTTATCCGGACATCAAGATGGTGTACTGGGCCGGCGGCAATCCCTTCCATCACCAGCAGGACCTGAATCGATTCAGCCGGGCATGGAGCCGGCCGCAAACGATAGTCGCTCACGAGATTTGGTGGACACCCATGGCGCGCCGCTCGGACATCGTGCTGCCGGCTACCACCACGCTGGAACGAAATGACATAGGCGGATCGACCCGCGATCGCCACGTATTCGCCATGCACCAGGCCCTGGCGCCGATCGGCTCCAGCCGCAATGACTTCGACATATACCGGGAACTGGCCGCGCTAGGCGGCTATGAGCATGGTTTTACCGAAGGCCGGGGCGAGATGGAGTGGGTGCGGCATATCTACGAAGCCATGGCTAAGGAATGGCGCGGCAGTGGCTATATGGCTCCTGAGTTCGCTGCTTTCTGGAGCCGGGGCTTCGTGGACATACCCGAGCCTGAAAGACCATTTGTGCTGTTCGAAGAGTTCCGTCGCGATCCCGAGGGAAATCCGCTGCGTACGCCGTCGGGTCGCATCGAGCTGTACTCAGAGAAAATCGCCGGATTCGGTTATGCCGATTGTCCGCCCCATCCCTGCTGGCTGACGCCGGACGAGTGGCTTGGATCACCCAAGGCTGCCCGGTGGCCGCTGCACCTGCTCACCCCGCAGCCCGCGGGCAAGCTCCACTCCCAAATGGATGGCGGCAAAACATCGGTGGATCTCAAGATCAATGGCCGGGAAGCGCTGCGCATCTCGCCGTCGGATGCGCAAGCGCGGCGCATCGGCCAACATGATCTCGTCAAGGTCTACAACGACCGTGGCGCGTGCCTTGCAACCGCGGTTATCGACGCCGACCTCAAGCCTGGCGTGGTGGCCCTGCCTACGGGAGCATGGTTTGACGCTGCCGACGAGAATCTGGAGATACACGGCAACCCCAACGTGTTGACGATCGACGTGGGCACTTCCCGCTTGACTCAGGGAAGCAGCGCCCAGTCCGCGTTGGTGGAGGTGATGCGTTGGGAAGAAGCCGCGCCTTTGGTCCGGGCCCTGGAGATACCGGCAATCTTCAAATCGGATCGCGCCGCATAGCCATCTGGTCCAAGGTGGGACGCGGCGTTGCCGCAGCGCTCGGAGCGCCCCTCGATGGGGCGCTCCGGTGCAAGGGAAATAGCCTCAGTCCGCGGTGATATTGGCCTGCTTGATGATGGCGCTGTATTTGGCCGTCTCGGCCTGGATGTACTGCGCGAAGTCCGCGCTGTTCCTGTATGAGCTTTCAAAGCCGAGGTTGTCGAGCTGCTCCTTCATGCTGGCGGACGTCATGATTTTCTGCGTGGCGACCTCCAGCTTCTTGAGTATCGGCTCCGGCAGCTTGGCGGGCGCCCACAAGCCATACCAGGAATAAAACTCGAAATTCTTCAACCCGGCTTCGCGCATCGTCGGCACGTCCGGAAGCAAGGCGCTGCGCTTGTCGCCGGTTACCGCCAACGCGCGTATCTTGCCTGACTTGACCATGGGCAGCGAGGAGAGCATCGGATCGGCCAGAGCATGGACTTGCCCGCCGATCAAATCGGTCAAGGCGGGGCCCCCGCCTTTGTAGAGGACGATCGGGATCTGCAGATCGGAAAGGCCGGCTTCATATGCGAACTGCGCGATGGCGAGGTGCCCCGCCGAACCAAAGCCCGTGGTTGCGAAATTGTATTTGTTGGGGGCTGCCTTCACCGCGCCGACGAATTCCTGCACGGTCTTCGCAGGAACATCGTTGTTCACGCTGAATATCAGTGCGCCCTGGGCGAGACCGCTGATGGGGGTGAAGTCCTTCACCGCATCGAAGGTCATCTTCTTCCCATAAAGCAAGGGGTTGATGTTGTGGATCGAGGCATTCAGGTACAGCGTATAGCCATCCGGCGCCGCGCGCGCGACCACGCCGGCTCCCACCATCCCGGACGCCCCCGCCCGGTTGTCGATGATGACCGATTGCTTCAGCTCCTCGCCAAGCTTCACGGCAAATATGCGGGCAAGGCCGTCGACGGAACCGCCAGGAGGGTGAGGCACCACGATGGTAATCGGGCGGCTGGGATAGGAGGCGTCCGGTTTCGACTGCGCCTGTACCGAACCCAGCACGGCCAAGCCACCGACAACGGCCGCAATACCTTTCATGCAAAAGCGGCGAGAACGAAATGGGGTATTACGCATGACGAACGATCTCATTGAAAATGGTTGGGCAACGAGTACAACTCCCCTCCTGGGACCCGCAATCCATGAAAGAGGGGTGGTGTGGAAAGCGGGATGATCGTAGGCGAATCAGTAGGTGCCCGGATAGGCGGCGCCGTCTATTAAGATATTCTGGCCGCATATATAGCCGGATTGGGCCGCGCAGATATATGCGCAAAGCGCGCCCAATTCCTCGGGCTCGCCGTAGCGGCCAGCGGGATTGTTGGAGCCGCGCTCCGCCCACAGCTGGTCAAAGTTCTTGCCGCCCGGCTCTAGCATTCCTTCTATGTGATGCCGCTGCGCATCGGTGGCGAAGACTCCCGGAAGCAGGTTGTTGATGGTGACGTTGTGCCGCACCGTCTGGCGCGCCAGGCCCGCAACAAAACCCACCAGGCAGGAACGCGCGCCATTGGAAAGGCCGAGTTCGAGCTGCGGGGTTTTTACGCTGCGCGAAACGATGTTCACAATGCGGCCGAACCTCCGGTCCATCATGCCATCAACGACCCGGCGGATCATGTCGATCGGTCCGAGGGCCATGGCATCAAGGGCCGCATGCCAATCAGACTGGGTCCACTGGCGAAAGTCACCGGGCGGCGCTCCGTCCGCATTGTTGACCAGGATATCGGGCGCGGGGCACACCGAAAGCGCCGCCTCCCGCCCTTCATCCGTGGTGATATTGGCAACCGCATATCGGACGCGAGTTCCCGTGGCCGCCGTGATTTCATCGGCGGTCCTGGACAGCGTGCTTTCCGTGCGCGCCGCGATGGTCACGTTGACGCCTTCGCTCGCCAACTGATGGGCGCAGGCGCGGCCCATTCCCTTGCTGCCGCCGAAAACCAGCGCATGGCGGCCTCGAATTCCCAAATCCATAGCGTTTCCTATTCCAAAGGCGCAGCCCAGGCCATGACATGAAATGGCCGGAGAGGAGTTCCGTCGGAGAAAGCCGCAAGGCGGATTCTCCTCCGACGCAAGTCCTTTCCGGACTCGTCCTGCCTCGGATCAGGCGGCCTTCAGCTGCAGCGAGCTCCAGCCGTACTTCTTGTCCAGGCCCAGCGCCTTGACCGCGCGCAGGCCCTTGAGCAAGGGTTCTCCTTCCAGCGCGCGCAGCGGCTTGCGCAGTTCGCCGGCGGGCAGGCCCACGGCCTTCATCAGTGACTTGATGGCGACCGGATTGATGGCCGAATACGAGTAGTGCAGCAATTGCAGATTGCGCAAATAGGACTCGCGGAAGCTGAAGCTGACCTCGGGCGAGGTCCAGGGCTGGGAAATCTCTGTCAACTCTGCCGGAGCAATATTGCCGGTCATGTTGGCCGTGCCATGGCCGCCCAGGCTCATGGTCGGCACTACCAGGCCCAGGTTGGGCGAATCGCAGCACATCACGGACACGTCGGGCGCGCCATACAGCACCTGCGCCACCTGGCCCACGCGCGTGGTGGATTCCTTGTGGACCACGTAGTTCGGATGCTTGAAGATGCGCAGCAGCTGGTCCCAGTGCAGGTCGCTCTTGACGCGCGGCGGATTGTTGTAGATGCCCAGCGGCAGGTCGGTGGCGTCGGCGATTTCGAGGAAATAGCTTTCGATGTCCGATTCGGAGGCGCAGATATAGGCAGGCGCGGCCAGAATGGCGCCATCGGCGCCGTTGGCCCGTGCAAAACGCAGGTAATCCATGGTTGCCTCGGTGTTGTTGCCGGTGCAGCCATAGAAGAGCTTCATCTTGCCGGTCTTCATCTTCGCGGTTTCCACGATGATGTCCTGGCGCTCTTTTTGCGACAGCATGGAAACCTCGCCCGTGGAGCCCATGATGAGCACGGCGCTGGTGCCGTTGTCTTCCTGGAATTTCAGCAGTTCGCGGAAAGCTTCGTAATCGGGGCTGCCGTCCTTGTTGAACGGGGTAATCAGGGCCACGAAGGACCCGGTGATCTTCATCTTGCTCATGTATATCTCCAATAATGGCAGAGTCAAAAATGGTAGGGGTTCAAGCCGAGCGGGCGACTTCGTTCCGAGTATCTTGCTGCCGCGCCCCCTGGCAAGCAACCATCGCGGCCAAACCCTGCTTCAGGTCGGCCATCAGGTCTTCCGGATCCTCCAGCCCCACATGCATGCGTACTGCCTTGCCCTTGTGAGGCCAGCGATCGCCGTGGTGCTTTCCCGGGCTGAACGGTATGGCCAGGCTTTCAAAGCCGCCCCAGGACACGCCGATTCCGAAATGCTGCAGCGCATCGACAAAGGCGGCCACTGATTCGTCATCGCTTGCGCGCAGGACTACTGTGAATAGGCCGCTCGCTCCCTTGAAATCACGTTTCCAGATGGCGTGGCCCGGATGCGACGGCAGCGCCGGATGCACCACGGCCTCGACCTCGGCTTGCTGCGCAAGCCACTGGGCCACGCGGATTCCCGACGTCATATGCTTTTGCAGCCGCACGCCCAAGGTGCGCAGTCCGCGCAGCGCCAGGAAGATATCGTCAGGACTGGCCGTCTGGCCCATTTCCTGCGTCGTCTCCTTGATCTTGGGCCAGGTGGCTTCATTGCAGGTCACCACGCCTAGCATGGCATCCGAATGGCCCACGATGTACTTGGTCGCGGCGTGGATGGACACATCGACGCCATGCTCGAAAGCCTTGAAGAACAAGGGTGTGGCCCAGGTATTGTCCATGACGACGAAGGCGCCGTGCGCGTGCGCGACTGCCGCGATGGCAGGGATATCCTGGATTTCCAGTGTTTCGGAACCCGGCGATTCGACAAATACGACGCGCGTATTGGGCCGCATGAGCGATTCAATGCTCGTGCCGCAAGCAGGGTCGTAGACCTGTACGTCCACCCCGAAACGGCTAAGCACGCGATCGAGGAAGGAACGGGTCGGGGAATAGGCGCTATATGACACCAGGATATGGTCGCCGGCCTTGAGTAATGCGGTGAGCGCCGTGGCAATGGCCGCCAGGCCCGAGGGAAAGACCAACGAGCGGTGGCCGCCTTCCAGGGCAGCCATGGCCTCCTCGAACGCGTGGGTAGTGGCGGTTCCATAGCGGCCATAGGTGGTCGCGCCCGGCTCTTGCGCGGCGCGGGCGCGCTTCATGCCTTCCCATTCCGCCATGCTCCCCGCGAGTATCGTCGATGCCCTGCAGATCGGGGTATTCACCAGGCCACCAAAACGTTCCGGATGCCGGCCTGCGCTGACGAGTTGAGTGCTTTCCCTCATGAACTTCAATCTCCGTGGATGCACGGCCAGCGCTTCCAAGGGAAGTCGATGACCACTGATGACGAGAACAAGTCTATGAGGACAGCGGGTGAAAACTTTTCTATTTTTAACCGTTTCCGAGGGCAAAAATAGAAAAATAATCACCGCCGAATCCTGACAATCTGGCGACGGCGGACTGGCTAAATCGGGTAAGGCGCAATGCCGGCTCATATCCGCCCCTATTTTCAATGTGCTTGCGCGGTCGATTCATGTGTCGCGACAGACGATTGCGGGCAAGCGTCGGCACTGGCGGTCTTCAGGCCGCCAGGCCATACCGATTTTCAAACCTGATGAGACCTGGCCATGTCCAACACTTCCATCCACCCGCCGCGACGTAGCGAGGCCCAGCGCATAGGCGTGCCACGGGAAACCTTCCCGCTGGAAAAGCGCGTCGCCACGGTGCCCGACGTCGTCGAGAAACTGATCAAGCTTGGCTTCAAGGTCGCCGTCGAATCCGGCGCCGGCGAAGCCGCGAATTTCAGCGATGAGGCTTACCGTGCCGCCGGGGCCGAGATCGTCCATGGCGCCGCAGCCCTATGGGCCGCATCGGACATCATCTTCAAGGTTCGCCCGCCCAGCCCCGCCGAGGTCGGCCTGATGCGCGAAGGCGGCATGCTGATCGGCTTCATCTGGCCGGCCCAGCACCCCGAGCTGATGCAGCAACTGGCCGCCAGGCGCGCCACGGTACTGGCCATCGACTGCCTGCCGCGCACGCTCTCTCGCGCGCAGAAGATGGATGCGCTGACCTCCACCGCAAGCGTCAGCGGCTATCGCGCCGTCATCGAGGCGGCCAACGCCTTCGGTCGCTACTTCAACGGCCAGATCACTGCGGCGGGCAAAGTCCCCCCGGCCAGAATCTTCATCGCCGGCGCAGGCGTGGCGGGCCTGGCGGCCATCGGCACGGCCGCCAGCCTGGGCGCCATCGTGCGCGCCAACGACACGCGCGCCGAGGTGGCCGACCAGGTCAAGTCGCTGGGCGGCGAGTTCGTCAAGGTGAACTACGAGGAAGACGGTTCGGGCGGCGGCGGATACGCCAAGGTCATGAGCGAGGGGTTCCTGGCCGCGCAGCGCCAGATGTATGCGCAGCAGGCCAAGGACGCCGACATCATCATCACCACCGCCCTGATCCCCGGCAGGCCGGCCCCCAAGCTCATCACGGCCGAGATGGTGCAGAGCATGAAGTCCGGCAGCGTGATCGTGGATATGGCCGCCGAACAGGGCGGCAACTGCGAACTCACCGTGCCCGGCGAAGCCGTGGTGCGCCACGGCGTGACCATCATCGGCTACATCGACCTGGCGTCGCGCCTGGCCAGGCAATCATCCACGCTGTACGCCACCAATCTGCTGCGCTTGGCCGAGGAGTTGTGCAAAGCCAAGGACGGAATGGCGATCGTCAACATGGAAGACGACGCTATCCGGGGTCTGACGGTGATCAAGGACGGCGCCATCACCTGGCCGGCTCCGCCACTGAAACAGGCTCCGCCCCCGCCTGCGCCCAAGGCGGCCGCCGTACCGATGGCCGGGAAGAAGAGCGGCCACGGTCATGGTCGCCGCGTGCCCATGTCGGCCAAAGCGCTGGCCATGGTCTTCTGCGTGGCGGCCGTGCTGTTTGCCTGCATAGGCGCCTACGCGCCCGCGGCCTTCCTGGGCCATTTCACGGTGTTCGTGCTGGCCTGCTTCATCGGCTACATGGTGGTGTGGAATGTCACGCCGGCGCTGCATACCCCGCTGATGAGCGTGACCAACGCCATCTCCAGCATCATCGCGCTTGGCGCGTTGGTGCAGATCGCGCCGCCCGAAGCCGGCGCTGGCGGCCGGCCGGACGGTCTGATCCTGTGGCTCGCTTTCGCCGCCCTGGTGCTCACGGCCATCAACATGTTCGGCGGCTTTGCCGTCACACGCCGCATGCTCGCCATGTTCCGCAAGTAACAGCAACCAGAGCATAAGGAAAACGAACATGTCCCAATCGCTTGCTACCGTCGCTTACCTCGGTGCTGCCATTCTCTTCATCCTCAGTCTGGGAGGACTGTCCAACCCGGAAACCTCGCGCCGCGGCAACCTCTTCGGCATGATCGGCATGGCATTGGCCGTGCTGGCTACCGTCCTCGGCCCGCGCGTGAGTCCCAACGGCATTGCCTGGATCGTTGGCGCGCTGGTCGTCGGCGGAGGCATCGGACTCTACGCTGCCAGGGTCGTGAAAATGACCCAGATGCCCGAGCTGGTTGCGCTCATGCACAGCCTGGTGGGTCTGGCCGCCTGCCTGGTCGGCTTCGCCAGCTATGTCGATACCTCGGTGCAGTTCCAGGGCGCGGAGAAAGCCATCCACGAGGTGGAGATCTATGTCGGCATCCTGATCGGCGCGATCACGTTCAGCGGCTCGCTGATCGCCTTCGGCAAACTCAACGGCAGGATCGGCGGCAAGCCGCTGCTGCTGCCGGGCCGCCACTGGCTCAACCTGGCGGCGCTGCTGGCCGTGATGTGGTTCGGCAAACAGTTCCTTGATGCCGCCGGCCCCGCTGCGGGCATGCCGGCGCTGGTCGTCATGACGGTGATCGCGCTGCTGTTCGGAGTGCACATGGTCATGGCTATCGGCGGAGCCGACATGCCGGTCGTGGTGTCCATGCTCAACAGCTATTCGGGATGGGCGGCGGCGGCCACGGGCTTCATGTTGAGCAACGATCTGCTGATCGTCACTGGCGCGCTGGTGGGTTCTTCGGGCGCGATCCTCTCCTACATCATGTGCCAGGCGATGAACCGCAACTTCGTCAGCGTGATCGCGGGCGGTTTCGGCTCCGGCGCGCCGAAGCGGGCGGCCTCGGGCGGCCAGGCCGCGGCGCCGCAAGGCGAAGTCGTGCCCGTCAACGCCACCGAAACGACCGACATGCTGCGCGAGGCCAAGAGCGTGATCATCGTTCCCGGCTATGGCATGGCCGTGGCCCAGGCCCAGCACACGGTGTACGAGATCACCAAGACCCTGCGCGAAAAAGGCGTGGACGTGCGCTTCGCCATCCATCCGGTGGCTGGCCGCATGCCGGGCCACATGAACGTGCTGCTGGCCGAGGCCAAGGTGCCCTACGACATCGTGATGGAGATGGACGAAATCAACGAGGAGTTCCCGGACGCCGACGTGGCCATGGTGATCGGCGCCAACGACATCGTGAACCCCAGTGCGGCGGAAGACCCGACGAGCCCGATCGCCGGCATGCCGGTGCTGGAAGTATGGAAAGCCAGACACTCCATCGTGATGAAGCGGTCGATGGCCTCGGGCTATGCGGGTGTGGACAATCCGCTGTTCTACAAAGAGAACAACCGCATGTTGTTCGGGGATGCGAAGAAGATGCTGGACGAGGTGCTGTCAGCGCTCAGGGGCTGACCAGCCTCCCCGTGCCGGGCGCCATCGTGGCGATGGCGCCCGGCACGGATGAAAGGCCTCAGCTTCGCGCGGCGGGTCGGGCGCGTCTCGGCCTGCTTGCTTTGAGGGAGTTCCAGCGGCTCGCGCGCTCTTCGATTGTGGTGGGAAAAATCTCCAGGCAAAGCTTGTGAAGCGTACGGACGAACGGATTCGATTTCAGGAACATGGCTTCGCCGAAATAGATGGGAATCTTCGGCGCGTTGGGAAGCGCGATGCAGTTCAGGCGCCTTTCCGACTCGTCGATGCACCAGGTGGGCAGCAATGCGAAGCCCAGGCCTTCGTCGACGCAGCGCTTGACGCTCATGCTGGTCGAGGTGGACACCGCGACCTTGGGCTGCTCGTTGCCGACCGACAAATAGTCCAGTGCGATATTGCGGAGCATCTGGCCGGGTTCATATGTCACCAGCGGCCGTCCCAGAGCCCATTCCGGAACAGCCGCCTCATCGGCTGGCGCGGGCCAGCTCGACGGGAACGCCAGCGCCGGCTGATAGTCGCAGATCACGCGCTGCGGAATCACGGCATCGCCAAAATAGCGCTCGCTCAAACAGACATCCAGCGAGCCGTTGCGGATCAGTTCCGGCAGCGAGACGTCCTTTTCGTAGCCGACGATCTCGACGTTGGGATACATCCGCCGAAACTTCGTCAGCACCGGCGGCAGCAGGTAGTAAAAGATCGCGTGCGGCATCCCGATACGGATGACCGGCCGCTCCTTATCGATCAGGCTGCCCAGGCGCGTCAGCATGACATCGAATTCCGGCGCCAGCAGTCGGTAAAGGCTGGTGCCGCGCGGCGTGAGCTTGATCGACTTGGCGCCACGCCCAGCGATCACCAGCTTCTCGCCGACGCGCTGCTCGAGGCGCCGGATGTGATTGGCCACCGACTGGTAAGTGATGTTCAGCCTGCGCGCCGCGGCCGAATAGGTTCCCTCCTGTGCGACGAGGAAAAAAGTCTGCGTGAGAGTAAGGTCCACCTCTTGCATCGCGCCTCCGGCTTGCCGGTTCAAATATAAATTTTCTTGTAGGTCTGGCTCGATGAATTGTATCGCCCCAAGCTGGGGCGATCTATAACATCGGCCTCAGGTTTGGCCTCCGAACCGCGCGGCAGCACCGGCATCCTGGATATGTTTGCCGCGCAAGAGTGAGGGTAAGTTGAGTGAGCCATGGACAAGAAAGATCGGTGCATCCTCGCGTTGCTTCAGACAGATGCGCGCCTCTCGAACAATGAAATCGCGGAACAGGTCCACCTGTCGCCGACCGCGTGCTGGAAGCGGATTCAGCACTTGCAGGCGTCCGGCCTGATTCGCCGCCAGGTTTGCCTGTTGGACAACAACAAGGCGGGGCTGGGCGTGACGGTGTTCGTCTCGATAAAGACGAACCGCCATGACCTCAATTGGCTTGAAAAATTCTCGCTCGGCGTCAAGGATATGCCGGAGGTCATGGAGTTCTATCGGATGACCGGCGACACCGACTACCTTCTCAAGGTGGTGGTCCCCGATATCGCGGGGTTCGATTTCGTCTACAAGAAGCTCATCCAGGTCGCCGAACTGTTTGACGTGAGCTCGAGTTTTGCGATGGAGGAACTCAAGTACACCACGGCGTTGCCGCTAGACCATCTTTGATTCGCAAGCGTGGCAAGCCCCAGCCCTAGGGAATGGCATTCCAAAGCGACGGATTGGATGTGGAGCGTAATTGGAGCGGGTGATGGGAATCGAACCCACGCTTGAGGCTTGGGAAGCCGCCGTTCTACCATTGAACTACACCCGCTCGGGTGTCGTGCCTGCGGCGCAAAGCCGAAGCAGAGGCGGCGATTATAGCGCGCCTTTTTTCATTGCCGGAGGCCGGTCGCCGCCATACTCCG
Organism: Achromobacter sp.; assembly: GCF_036567245.1. GTDB lineage: Bacteria > Pseudomonadota > Gammaproteobacteria > Burkholderiales > Burkholderiaceae_B > Achromobacter. The sequence goes on from NZ_DATCUY010000279.1 coordinate 22,071, forward strand.
GAGGGCTTCGGCCTTTGCGGATTAAATACGTCCCCAATTTAGTGCATCTGGGCGACAGCGGTGCGCCGGACCTGCCACTACAATTCGGGCTATGAATACGAACACCCCCGAAAACAACCCTGCGACCGCCCCGGCCCCGGCTGCCGCAAGCACCCCCGCAACGCCTGGCGGCGAGGCCGCGTCGGCGGCCGTTTCCCCGGAAACCCAGGCGGCGCTGGCCAGCACCGCGCACGCCCCCAACAGCCCGGGCGCGACCCACATCCGCAGCTTTGTGCATCGCCGCGGCCATATCACCCAAGGCCAGTTGGCCGCGCTCGAGCGCCTGATGGGCCAATGGTCCATCGCGTATGCGCCCCGCCGCCTGGATCCCGCCGCCGCCTTCGGCCGGCAGGCGCCGACGGTGCTGGAGATCGGCTTCGGCATGGGCGAGACCACCGAGAAGATCGCACTGGCGCGTCCGGGCGACAACTTCCTGGGCGTGGAGGTGTTCAACGCCGGCGTCGGCTCGCTGCTGCGCCGCATTGAAGACTCCAGTATCCCCAACCTGCGCATCATCCAGCACGATGCGGTGGAAGTGGTGCGCGACATGATCGCCCCGGACTCGCTGGCCGGCGTGCATATCTATTTCCCGGATCCCTGGCCGAAGAAGCGCCATCACAAACGCCGTCTGATCCAGCCCGCGTTCATCTCGCTCCTGGCCAGCCGCATCGCGCCGGGCGGCTACATCCACTGCGCCACGGACTGGGAAGACTACGCGGTGCAGATGCTGGACGTGCTGGGCAACGAGCCACAGCTTGCCAATACCGCGGACGGTTACGCGCCGCGCCCCGATTACCGCCCTTTGACCAAATTCGAGAACCGCGGCCTGCGCCTGGGCCACGGCGTCTGGGACCTGATCTTCAAGCGAGTCGCCTGATGCTATATCCGCCTATCGAACCCTACCGCCAAGGCACGCTGGACACTGGCGACGGCCACCAGATCTATTGGGAACTCTGCGGCAATCCGCAGGGCAAGCCCGCCGTGTTCCTGCATGGCGGCCCCGGCAGCGGCTGCTCGCCCGTGCATCGCCAGTTGTTCGATCCGCAGCGCTACAACGTGCTGTTGTTCGATCAGCGCGGCTGCGGCCGTTCGCAACCCCACGCCAGCCTGGAGAACAACACGACCTGGGACCTGGTGTCGGACATCGAACGTCTGCGCACCGAGGTCATGGGCGCGGAAAAATGGCTGGTGTTCGGCGGATCCTGGGGTTCGACGCTGGCGCTGGCCTATGCGGAAACCCACGTATCCCACGTCAGCGAGCTGGTGTTGCGCGGCATATTCAGCCTGCGCCGCTCGGAGATCCATTGGTTCTATCAGGAAGGCGCGTCGTGGCTGTTCCCCGACCGCTGGGAAGAGTACCTGGCGCCGATTCCGGAAGCCGAGCGCGGCGATCTGGTCGCGGCGTATCACAAGCGCTTGACGGGCGACGATCCGGCCGAGCAGTTGCGCGCGGCCAAGGCCTGGAGCAAATGGGAAGACAGCACCATCACGCTGCTGCCCAGCCCGCGCCATCAGCAAAGCCATGCCGCCGACCGCGCCGCGCTGGCTTTCGCCCGCATCGAGAACCACTACTTCGTGAACCACGGCTTCATGGAAGAAGGCCAATTGATCCGCGACGCGCAAAAGCTGCGCGGCATACCCGGCACCATCGTGCAGGGCCGCTACGACGTCTGCACCCCGGCGCGCACTGCCTGGGACCTGCACCGTGCCTGGCCCGAGGCCGAATTCCACCTGGTCCCGGACGCGGGTCATGCGTTTGACGAACCCGGCACGTTGGCGCGGCTGATCGCCGCCACCGACGGCTACGCGCGATAACTGAGGAGACCTGCATGCACATCACCCTGAACGGAGACGCACGGGAGTTTCCCCTGGACACGACCGTGAACGAGCTGCTGGAAGCGCTGGGCTATGCCGGCAAGCGCGTGGCCGTGGAACGCAACGGCGAAATCGTACCGAAGAGCCAGCACGAGCAGACCGCGCTGACGGACGGCGACCAGATCGAAATCGTCGTGGCCGTCGGCGGCGGCTGAAGCCAGGGCCGCACTGAAAAGCTGCAAAGACAAGGGCCGCTGCGATAGTGGCCCTTGTCGCATGTAGCCGCGCGCCGGATGCGGTTTAGACCCACCGCGGTGCATTCCCTGCAAACTGACCAGCATTCTTGCGTAGTCTGCCAACAGGCTAGCAACCTGTTACACGTTAACCCCTCGTCGCGCGGGGAATGTGCGAGTCATAATCGTTCCTGCTGGTTTCGTACTCTTGTCTTGCTGTTGTTCTAGCGTTGCACATCGCCCTCATGGGCAGAGGAGGCATCATGAACACCGCAGTCATCATCAACCTGATCATCCAGCTTGTCGCCGGCGCTGCCGGGGGCAATGGCCTGGGAAAGATGCTCCAGCAGTTCAATCTGGGTCCTTTGGGCAACACCATAGCAGGCGCCATCGGCGGCCTGGCGGGTGGTTCCTGGCTGGCCCCGATGATTACCGCGGGAGCCGGCGCGGTTGCAGCGGGCAATACGGGAATGGATCTTTCTGCGATCGCCAGCAGCGTGGTCGGCGGCGGCGTCGGTGGCGCCGTGCTGACCTTGATCGCCGGCGTCGTGCGCAAAATGTTCATGGGCCAAAAGCCCTGAAGGCACTGGTTTTCTCACCGCAACATAGATAAAGGAAACACTATGGGTCTGCTCAATTTCATCAAGGACGTTGGAGAAAAGCTCTTCGGCGCCAGCGAGGCCAAGGCCGCGACGGCGGACGAATTGAAGAAAGAGCTGGATAAGCACGGCCTGAATGCCGACGGCTTGCAGATCTCGGTCGATGGCGACAAGGTCACGGTGGCGGGCGAGGCCCTCAGCACGGAAGCGGCAGAGAAGATCACTCTGGCGCTGGGCAACACCGTGGGCGTGGCCCAGGTGGACAACCAACTGAAGGTGAAACAGGCCGCGCCGGAAGCCAAGATGTACACGGTGCAAAAGGGCGACAACCTGTGGAAGATTGCCGAAGCGCAATATGGCAAGGGCCAGGGCGCCAAGAACAACCTGATCTTCGAAGCCAACAAGCCCATGCTGACCAGCCCCGACAAGATCTACCCGGGCCAGGTGCTGCGCATCCCGCCCCTGTCCTGATCACCTGCGGAAATCGGACAAGCTGGAAAGCACCCATGCGCTTTCCGGCTTGCATCGCGGCAGGCGCCCCCTGCTAGCCGCGATTACTTGGCCAGACGCAATGTCTGGCCATTTTTTTTCCGCCGGGCCGCCCCAAGGAAAAAGCGCCCCCCCCCTTGGGGGCAGCAAGCGAGCGAAGCGAGTGCGGCGTTGGGGGCACACAGCAAGCGCACGCCGTGCGCGCGCCGTGGGGCATCACTTCATCAAGCGGCCCATCCCCTTCATGCCGCCCATGGCGCGCATCATCTTGGCCATGCCGCCCTTCTTCATCTGCTTCATCATGCCCTGCATCTGTTCGAACTGGGCGAGCAGGCGGTTGACCTCTTGCACCGGCACGCCGGAACCGGCCGCGATGCGGCGCTTGCGCGAGGCCTTGATGAGTTCGGGCTTGGCGCGTTCGGCTGCCGTCATGGAGTTCAGGATGCCTTCCGTGCGGCGCAGCTGCTTTTCAGCCTGGCCGCCTTGCAGCTGGCCGGCGGCCTGCTGGAACTGGGCCGGCAGCTTTTCCAGCAGCGAGCCCATGTCGCCCAGCTTCTTCACCTGGCCGAGCTGGTCGCGGAAGTCGTTCAGGTCGAACTTGTTGCCCGACTTGATCTTCGCGGCCAGCTTCTGGGCTTCGGCGATATCGATGTTCTTCTGGGCCTGCTCGACCAGCGACACGATGTCGCCCATGCCCAGCACGCGCTGCGCCATGCGCTCGGGGTAGAACGGCTCCAGGCCGTCCAGCTTTTCCGAGACGCCGACGAACTTCAGGGGCTTGCCGGTGACGTGGCGCACCGACAGGGCCGCGCCGCCGCGGGCGTCGCCGTCCAGCTTGGTCAGCACCACGCCGGTCAGCGGCAGCGCTTCCGCGAAGGCGCGAGCGGTGTTGACCGCGTCCTGGCCTTGCATGGCGTCGACCACGAACAGCGTTTCAACCGGCTTGACCAGATCATGCAGCGCGCGGATCTCGCGCATCATGGCTTCGTCGATGCCCAGGCGGCCGGCCGTATCCAGGATCAACACGTCATAGTGGTGGCGGCGCGCGTGGTCCACCGCGTTGCGGGCGATGTCCTCGGGCTTCTGGCTGGGATCGGACGGCAGGAAATCCACGCCGACCTGCGCCGCCACGCTCTTCAACTGGTCGATAGCGGCCGGACGGTAGACGTCGGCGGACACCACCAGCACTTTCTTCTTGCCGGTCTTGCGACCGTGCTGCGTGTGCTGGCCTTCGGAGAGCCAGCGCGCCAGCTTGCCGGTGGTGGTGGTCTTGCCGGCGCCCTGCAGGCCGGCCATCAGGATGACGGCGGGCGGCTGCACCGCCAGCGACAGTTCGCCGGAGTCTGCGCCCAGGTCGCCGCCCATGAGGGCGGTCAGTTCCTTGTGGACCACGCCCACCAGGGCCTGGCCGGGACTGAGGCTGCTGGAGACTTCTTCGCCCAGCGCCTTTTCCTTTACCCGCGCGACGAACTCGCGCACGACGGGCAGGGCCACGTCGGCTTCCAGCAGCGCCATGCGCACTTCGCGCAGCATCTCCTGGGTGTTGGCCTCGGTCAGGCGGGCTTCCCCTCGCAGCGTCTTGACGACGCGCGACAGGCGTTGAGTTAGGTTATCGAGCATGAGAGGCGTTTCCGCTTAAACTAGTTGATTGAACGGTGGCCGCAGGCGCGGATTCTGCGCTTTCGGGCGGCATGCGCCCCAAGGCCCCATCCAGACAACGGTTTCTATGTCACTAGGCATTGTATTTCACACGGCGGCTGCCTTGGCGTACGCAGTGCTCGGAGGGTCCCTTTGGATCCGCCTGGCCCGCGGCGGCGGCGTGGAACAGACCGGCAAGATCGCCCGTCTGTGCCTGCTGGGTGCCCTGGTTCTGCATGGAATTGGGCTGCAACAATCGATGCTGGGGGCCCAGCATCTGTTCATCGGGTGGGCACTGGCCCTGTCCGCGGCCATCTGGCTGGGCATGGTGGTGTTCTGGCTGGAAAGCCTGCTGGTGCGCATAGACGGCCTGCAATTGCTGCTAGTGCCCGCCGCCACCATCGCAAGCGGCCTGGCCGCGCTCTTCCCGCAGGGGCAGTTCGTGCCCCATGCCAATGACGCCTGGCTGCGCGTCCACCTGCTGATCGCGCTGGCGGCCTATGGCCTGATCACCATCGCCGCGCTGCACGCCATGATGATGGCGCTGCTGGACCGCCACCTGCATCGCCCGCTGGAAGCTCCCGCCGAACGCAGCATCGTCGGCCGGGTGCTGGATTCCCAGCCGCCGCTGCTGGTTCAGGAACAGCTGCTGTTCCGCATCATCTGGATAGGCTTTGTTGTGCTGACCCTGGCCGTGGGCACGGGTTCGGTAGCATCCATGAAGCTGACGGGCAAGATCCTGCCGTTCGATCACAAGACCGTGTTCACCCTGCTGTCCTGGCTGACCTTCGGCGTACTGCTGGCCGGACGCCACATCTGGGGCTGGCGCGGCCGGGTCGCCCTGCGCTGGACGCTGACGGGTTTCGGGTTCCTGATTCTGGCCTATACCGGCAGCCGGTTCGTGCTGGAAATGATTCTGCATCGAGGTTGAAGTGGGCAAGTTGCTGTTCTGGATCGTTCTGATCATCCTGGTGCTGTTCGTGGCCCGTCTGGCCGGGCGCATGGCGGCAGCACGCCAGGCCGGCGCGCAGGACGCAAAAAAGGCCAAGACCGGCCCGGGCGGGCCCAAACCACTGGAATCCATGGTGCGTTGCGCCCACTGCGGCATCCATCTGCCCCGCTCCGAAGCCTTGCAGCAGGACGGCCAGATCTGGTGCAGCGCGGAACACGCCCGCCTGGGCCCCGCCAAGCACTGATCCGCCGCCTCATTAGAAGCTTGCCGCCCCGCACGGCATAATGCGTGTTGGAATCAACACGCATGCTCTCTTCCCATGGCCTTGCTTCTGGATCGTCATGGCTGGCTGGCGCCAGCCCCGGGTATTTCGCTCATGCCCTCCCCCAACCGCGACGCGCGCCCCTCGGGCGCGCAGGTATCGCTGCTGGTGCTGCACAACATCAGCCTGCCGCCCGGGCAATTCGGCGGCCCTGAGGTTGCCGGGCTGTTCCTGAATACGCTGGACTACGGTTCGCATCCCTGGCTGGAACGGCTGCGCGGCCTGCGCGTGTCGGCGCACTTTTTCATCCGCCGCGACGGCAGCATCATCCAATTCGTCGCCACCGATGAGCGCGCCTGGCATGCGGGCGTGTCGCGCCATGTGGGCCGCGAACGCTGCAACGACTTCTCCATCGGCATAGAGCTTGAAGGCACGGATACCCTGCCCTACGCCGAACAGCAGTACCTGGCGCTGCGCAGGCTGACGCCGGCGCTGCGCGCGCGCTATCCGCTCGCCGCCGCCTGGGGCCATGAGCACATCGCCCCGGGCCGCAAGACCGACCCCGGGCCCGCTTTCAACTGGACGCGTTTTGCGCGCGACAGCGGCTTTGCACGGCGGCAGCTGCCGCCCGTCTGACACTACAAGGAATGGTTATGTTGAAGATCTGGGGACGCCTGACTTCCGTCAACGTTCAGAAAGTCATGCTGGCGGTGCGCGAGCTGGCCCTGCCGCATTCCTTCACGCAGGCGGGCGGCCCGTTCGGCGTGGTCGATACACCTGAATTCGCCAAGCTGAATCCCAACCGCATGGTGCCCGTCATCGACGACGGCGGCTTTGTGCTGTGGGAATCGAACGCCATCGTGCGCTACCTGGCCGCGCGCTACGGCGCGGGCAGCCTGTGGCCGGAAGACGTGTGCATGCGCGCGGACGCCGACCGCTGGATGGACTGGCAAGCCACCGAATGGCAGGGCGTCATGGGACCGGCCTTCCTGGGCCTGATCCGCACGCCCGAGGCCAAACGCGACCAGGCCGCCATCGACAACTCGGTCAAGCGTTCAAATGCGCGCGCCCTGATCCTGGACCAGGCTTTGCAGGGCCGCGAGTTCATCGCCGGGCGCCACCTGACCATGGGCGACATCGCCCTGGTCTGTTCCGCCCACCGCTGGCTGGCCCTGCCGATCGAGCGCCCGGACACGCCGGCGCTGTCGGCCTGGTATCGCCGCGTCATGATGCGTCCGGCCCCGCAGGGCGTGCTGACGCTGCCGCTGGAATAAGGCGCCGGGCCGCGGCTTCAGCCGCGGTCCACCTTCCATCCCAATTCCGCTGAAATCCCCGCCGCCGCGCCCTGCACGACGGCGACCATGTCGCGCATGCGTTCCAGTGACATGTAGGGCACCGTGCTGGATACGCTGATCGCGGCGACGATGCCGCTGGAGGCGTCGCGCACCGGCGCCGCCACGCAGCGGATGGACGGCTCGTTGTCTTCGAGGTCGAACGCGTAGCCGTTGGCCGCGTAGTCGCGCATGCGGTCGCGGAAGATCTCCCAGGTCTGGCTGCCGCCGGGCGCACGCGACGACACCGGCGCGCCGACGCGGTACAGCGCCTTCCATTGCGGCTCTTCGGTATCCAGCAGCAGCGCCTTGCCCACGCCCGTGGCGGCCAGCGGCATGCGATGGCCCACACGCGAACGCATTTCCAGCCCCTTCTTGCCAGGGATCTTTTCCAGGTACAGGACCTCGTCGTTGTCGCGCACGGCGAGATGGATGGTGTCGCCCGTCTGTTCCGCCAGGCCGTCCAGGTAGGGACGCGCCAGCGTTGCCATGGGAAAGGCCTCGCGCGCCTGGAAACCCAGTTCGATCAGCTTGGGCCCCAGCACATAGCCCACACCGGGCAAGGACCGCAGATAGCGTTCCTGCACCAGGCAGCTGGCCAGGCGGTGCGTGGTGCTGCGCGCCACGCCAATGCGGGCGCAGATTTCCTTCAGGTCGCGCGCCCCCCCGGCCACCGCCTGCACCACCGCCAGGCCGCGCATCAGCGTCTGCGTGCCTGCGGGCGCGGCGGCATCGGGATCCAGGGTGGGCGTACGGTCGGGAGTCTGCAAGGTGGTCATGAAAACGGGGTCGGGCGATAAAGAGAACGAGTGCAAGCATAACCGGCACGATCGCGGCGGGATGCCGGGAAAAGGCGCGCTTTCCGGGTGATGTCCCAGAGAGGGCACGGGATGGTGAAGGGACTGTCACCACCCAAATATTCCCTGTATATGGGATTTGATTCTATATTTTGAGATTTTTCAAGCACTGATCTAGAATTTTTCCCATCGCCCGCCGCGCGCTCCCAACGTCCGGCAGGCATCAGACAACAAGGTCCGCAGAACCCTGCACTCCGCGCCAGCCTCAACGCGCGTCCGCAGCCGGATTTGCGGCCAGAAACGAGACAGATTCTGATGACTACCGGATCTCCCGCCCGCGCGGCGCTCATCGCGCTGGATTGGGGCACTTCCTCGCTGCGCGCCTACCGGCTGGATGCCGCAGGCCGCACGCTGGACACGCGCCACCTGCCCTGGGGCATCATGCGCCTGCCTCAGCCGCTGCAGGACGGCGCCGCCACCACGGCGCTGTCGGGCTTCGAACTGGCCTTCGAGCAGGCATGCGGCGACTGGCTGCGGGCCGAGCCCGCACTCCCGGTGATTGCCTGCGGCATGGTCGGCAGCGCCCAGGGTTGGAAGGAAGCCGCCTACCTGGACGTGCCGGTCGACCTGCAGCGCATCGGCACGCTGCTGACCGAGGTCGAACGCGAGGGTGGCCCCTCCCTGCATATCGTGCCCGGCCTGATCCAGCGTCATGGCCTGCCCAACGTGATACGCGGCGAAGAGACCCAGGTCGTCGGCGTGATGGCGGACCAGGCGACCCGCAGCGCCGACAGCGTCCTGATCGGCCTGCCCGGCACGCATTCGAAGTGGGTCAGCGCCCGCCGCGGCCGCGTCACGCATTTCGACACCTTCATGACCGGCGAGGTTTATGCCGCGCTACGCGGCCACACCATCCTGGGCCGGACCATGGCCGACGCCGCCAGCGCCGACATGGCCGCTTTCGAGCGCGGCCTGAAAGTGGCTGGCGCGCCTGCCGGCCGCGCCGGTGTCCTGTCCACCATTTTCAGCACGCGCGCGCTCGGCTTGACCGGCGAACTGGCGCCCGAGTCGCAAGCCGACTATCTGTCGGGCCTGCTCATCGGCCATGAAATCGCCGCGCTGGCCGACATGCTGGAACAGCAGGGCGAACTGCCCCGTATCGTGCTCTGCGGCGATCCCGCGCTGTGCCGCCGCTACATCCAGGCCATGCAGCACTACGGCCTGGGCACGCCCGAGCAGGCGCAGAACGCCACCGAGCGCGGCCTCTGGCACCTGGCCGTCTGCGCCGGGCTGGTCGCCTCGCCCTCCACGGAATAGGAGCCCGACATGAACCACCCCGGTCTGCAAACCGCCATGGCCCACTGCGGCCTGATCGCCATCCTGCGCGGCATCACGCCCGCCGAGGCCGAAGCCATAGGGCTGGAACTCTATGCCGCGGGCTTCCGCCTGATCGAAGTGCCGTTGAATTCCCCGGACCCGCTGGACAGCATCCGCGCCATGCGTGCGGCCCTGCCCACCGACTGCCTGATCGGCGCCGGCACCGTGCTGGATCCCGAGGACTGCGCCCGGGTCCAGCAGGCCGGCGGCGAGCTCATCGTCATGCCGCACAGCGACGCCGCCGTGATCCGCCGCGCCAAGCAGCTGGGCATGGCCTCCTGCCCCGGCGTGGCCACGCCCACCGAAGCCTACGCGGCCCTGGCGGCAGGCGCCGACGTGCTGAAGATGTTCCCGGCCGAGCAGCTCGGCCCCGCCGTGCTGAAGGCCTGGCGCGCCGTCATGCGCCCGCCGATCGCGCTGGCGCCCGTGGGCGGCATCACGCCCGACAACATCGCCATTTACGCCCAGGCGGGCGCCAGCGGCTTCGGCCTGGGCTCCGCCTTGTACAAACCCGGCCTGTCGGCCGCCGCAGTCGGCCAGAACGCGCGCGCATTCATCGCCGCCTGGCAACGCGCCTATCCCGCCCAGGAGACCCAAGCATGAAGATCACCAAGCTCACCACCTACATCGTGCCGCCGCGGTGGTGCTTCCTGAAGATTGAAACGGACGAAGGCATCGTCGGTTGGGGCGAGCCCGTCGTCGAAGGCCGCGCGCATTCGGTGGCCGCAGCGGTCGAGGAACTGTCCGACTACCTGATCGGCAAGGATCCCCGCAACATCGAAGACCACTGGACCGTGCTGTACCGCGGCGGCTTCTACCGCGGCGGCGCCATCCACATGAGCGCGCTGGCCGGCATCGACCAGGCCCTGTGGGACATCAAGGGCAAGCACCTGGGCGTGCCGGTCTCGCAACTGCTGGGCGGTAACGTGCGCGACCGCATCCGCGTGTACTCGTGGATCGGCGGCGACCGCCCCGCCGACACTGCCGCGGCCGCCAAGAGCGCCGTGGAACGCGGCTTCACCGCCGTCAAGATGAACGGCACCGAAGAGCTGCAGTACATCGATTCCTTCGACAAGGTCGAGAAGTGCCTGGAAAACGTGGCCGCCGTGCGCGACGCGGTCGGCCCCAACGTGGGCATAGGCGTGGACTTCCACGGCCGCGTGCACAAGCCCATGGCCAAGGTGCTGATGAAGGAGCTGGACCCGTTCAAGCTCATGTTCATCGAAGAACCCGTGCTGAGCGAACACTACGAAGCGCTGAAGGAACTGGCGCCGCTGACTTCCACCCCGATCGCGCTGGGTGAGCGCCTGTTCTCGCGCTGGGACTTCAAGCGCGTGCTGTCCGAAGGCTATGTGGACATCATCCAGCCCGATCCCTCGCACGCCGGCGGCATCACCGAGACCCGCAAGATCGCGGCCATGGCAGAAGCCTACGACGTGGCGCTGGCCCTGCACTGCCCGCTGGGTCCCATCGCGCTGGCGACCTGCCTGCAGATCGACGCCGGTTGCTACAACGCCTTCATCCAGGAGCAGAGCCTGGGCATCCACTACAACGCCGCCAACGACCTGCTGGACTATGTCAGCAACCGCGAAGTCTTCGCCTACGAAGACGGCATGGTGGCGATTCCGCAAGGCCCCGGCCTGGGCATCGAGGTCAACGAGGAATACGTGAAGGAACGCGCCGCCGTCGGCCATCGCTGGCGCAACCCGGTCTGGCGCCATGCCGACGGCAGCTTCGCCGAATGGTAAGCCGATAAAAGCCAGCCGATAAAGAGAAAGAGGAGACATCCCTTGTCCACAGCCACCCACGCCGGCCTGCAGAGCGCCCAGCGCCCCACGCGCAGCCGGTACCTCATCATGGTGATGCTGTTCATCACCGTCGTCATCAACTACCTGGACCGCAGCAACCTGTCCATCGCCGCGCCGGCGCTGAAGGACGAGTTCGGCCTGGACACCGTGCATGAAGGCCTGATCCTGTCGGCCTTCGGCTGGACCTACGCCGCCATGCAGATCCCCGGCGGCTGGCTGGTGGACCGTGTGTCGCCGCGCGTGCTGTACGCGGCCGCGCTGATCCTGTGGTCGGCGGCCACGTTCTTCATGGGCTTTGCCGGCAGCTTCGTCATCCTGTTCGTGCTGCGCCTGGCTGTCGGCGCGCTGGAAGCGCCTGCCTATCCGATCAACAACCGCGTCGTCACCACCTGGTTCCCCGAACGCGAACGCGCCACCGCGATCGGCTTCTACACCTCGGGCCAGTTCGTCGGCCTGGCGTTCCTGACGCCCGTGCTGGCGTGGCTGCAGCATCACTACGGCTGGCACATGGTGTTCGTCAGCACCGGGCTGCTGGGCATCGTCTGGGGCGTGCTGTGGTTCATGATCTACCGCGAACCGCGCCAGTTCAAGGGCGCCAACGCGGCGGAAATCGAGCTGATCCAGCAAGGCGGCGGCGTGGTCGACCTGGACCGCAACGTCAAGGAAAAGAAGGCCCCCTTCAACTGGAACGATCTGGGCCTGGTCATGAGCAAGCGCAAGCTGTGGGGCGTGTACCTGGGCCAGTTCTGCCTGACCTCCACGCTGTGGTTCTTCCTGACCTGGTTCCCCACCTACCTGGTGAAGTACCGCGGCATGGACTTCATCAAGTCCGGTTTCCTGGCGTCGGTGCCGTTCCTGGCGGCCTTCGTCGGCGTGCTGTGCTCGGGCGTGCTGTCCGACTTCCTGATCCGCCGCGGCGCCACCATCGGCCTGGCGCGCAAGCTGCCCATCATCCTCGGACTCTTGATCTCCACGTCGATGATCGGCGCCAACTTCACCGACTCCACGCCCTGGGTCATCTTCTTCCTGGCCGTGGCCTTCTTCGGCAACGGGCTGGCGTCGATTACCTGGTCGCTGGTGTCGACGTTGGCGCCCGTGCGCCTGTTGGGACTGACGGGCGGCGTGTTCAACTTCGTCGGCAACCTGTCGTCGATCTGCACGCCCATCGTGATTGGCTTCCTGGTGACCAAGGACAGCTTCGCGCCGGCCATCGTGTACGTGTCGTCGCTGGCCTTGCTGGGCGCGCTGTCGTACATCTTGCTGGTGGGCAAGGTGGAACGGATCGAAGCTTGACCGCTCCGGTTTCCCCGGCATGAAAAAGGGCGCCTGCATGTGCACAGGCGCCCTTTTTACTGGCTGCTTGCCGCGGCCTCAGCAGCCCTGCATCGCCAGCTTGCGCTGGCGCTGGTTGCTGGCCCGCTGCCATAGCACCAGGCCCAGTCCGCCAGCGGCGATCACGGCGCCAGCCACGGGCACTGCGGCATAGCTCATGCCCGCCGAGATCACGCCTCCGCCGGCTGCCGCACCCAGCGCATTGCCCAGGTTGAAGGCGCCCACGTTGACCGACGAGGCCAGGCCCGGCGCGTCGGTGGCGGCGCGCATGACGCGCATCTGCAGCGGCGGCACCACGGCGAACGTGCCGAAGCCGAAAATCAACAGCGCAATCGCAGCGCCGACCGGCGTGGCGGCCAGCCACGGAAACGCCAGCAAGTCGGCAATGATCAGCACCAGGAAGGCGATCAGGCTGCCATCCAGCGAGCGGTCGGCAAAGCGCCCGCCCACGGTGTTGCCGATGGTGAAGCCGATACCGATCAGCACCAGCATCGCCGTGATGAAGTTGGGCGAAGCGCCGGTCAGTTCCGCCAGCGTCGGCGCGACGTAGGTGTAGAGCGTGAACATCGCGCCCGCGCCCAGCACGGTGGTCAGCAAGGCCACCAGCACCACCGGGCTCTTCAGCACGGCCAGCTCGCGGCGAATGTCGGGGCGGCGTCCGGCTTCACCCGCCGGGAGCGCGAACCACAGCGACAACATCGCGATCAAACCCAGCACCGAGGTCGCGGCGAACGACATGCGCCAACCGATGACCTGCCCCAGCCAGGTGGCGGCCGGCACCCCGCCCACATTGGCGATGGTCAGCCCCAGGAACATGGTGGCGACGGCGCTGGCCTGCTTGTGGCGCGGTACCACGCTGGCGGCCACCAGCGAACCCAGGCCGAAGAAGGCGCCGTGGTTCAGGCTGGTGACCAGGCGCGCCAGCAGCAGGGTCGTGTAGTTGGGCGACAGCGCGGACAACACGTTGCCCACCGTGAAGATCGCCATCAGCACCAGCAGCGCGTTACGGCGCGACCAGCGCGACAGGGCCAGCGTCATCAGGGGCGCGCCCAGCATCACGCCGATGGCGTAGGCGCTGATCAGCATGCCGGCACTGGGAATGGACACGTCCACCCCTTCGGCGATCACGGGCAACAGGCCCATGGGAGAAAACTCGGTCACGCCGATGCCGAAGGCGCCGACGGCAAGCGCCAACAATGGCAGGCCGGCCTTCACCGGCTGGGAGTCCTGGGGATGCATGTGGTTTCCTTGGGTTCGATTGCGCCGACCGGAGCGTTTCTGGAGCAGGCCGGCGCGGATGGCCGGGGCGCGGGAAAGGCCCGATCGGAAGGCAGGCGCCCAGTATGCCGCTGCGATCCTTGCGGAAAAAGACAGGAAACAGCGAAACACTTTTGACTTGGAGTCATGAATCCCGACGCAGGGCGGGGTAGCGCGCGCTCAGCGGAACTAAGCCAGCCCCAACAGCCTTTCTGTCTCCCGCGCCAGGGCGACCAGCCGCGGGCCGATGTCGGCCGCGCGCTCGCGGTAAGGACCGTCGTCCGACGGCACGCCGCAATTGAAGACGTACAGCAGCGACTGGTAGGGCCGCCCCAGCGGCGCGGCAAAGCCGTAGGCGTCCGGGCGCCACTCCAGGTTGTTGCCGCAATAGCCCTTGCGTTCCAGGTCGCGCCGCGCCGCCGCCAGGCTGGGGAAATGCGCCTCGTAGTGGCGGGCGTCGGCCACGCGCAGCTGGTTCAATACAGTGGCCCGCTCTTCGTCCCCGACCCGCGCCAGCCACGCCTTGCCGGCGGCGCTGGAGAGCAGCGGCAGCGAAGCGCCGATGTCCGGCCGGGTCTGCAAGGCTTCATTGGAACGGGCCGTCTCCACGTACACCATCTGCAGGCGGTCGCGCACCACCAGGGACACGGCGCCGCGCGCATGGTCGGCCAGTTGCTTCATCAGCGGCCGCGCCAACTGCCGGATCTGCATGCTGGCCAGCAGGGGATAGCTCAGCGCCAGCACCGAGGCGCCCAGCCGGTAGCGCGCAGGCTCGCCTTCGCGCTGCAGGAAACCCAGTTCCACCAGCGTGTGCGTCAAGCGGGCCACGGCGCTGCGCGACAGGCCGGTCTGCTGCGCGAAGTCCTTGTTGGCCAGCACCGGCATGTCGGCCCGGAAGCAGGCCAGGATATCGATGCCGCGCGCCAGCGTGGTGGTGAACTCTCGGTCCTGGTCACTCGTCATTCTGGCGCTCCAGCATTTTTTCCACGCGCGTCACCAGCGTCAACAGGCGTGGCGCGATGCGGCCGCGCAGGTCGCCCGGGCGCAACCGCGTGACGGGTACGCCGCAGTTGAACACCAGCGCCTGGCCGTCGACCCGCGTACGCATGGGTACTGCCACCGCATGCACGTCCGAATGCCAATCGCCCTGCCCCACGCAATAGCCATGCTCGGCATAGTCGCGCTGCGCCTGCTCCCAGTCCGGCGCATGGCGACGCCAGATGGCCGGATCCTGGCGCCGCAGCGCCGCCAGCACGGGTTCGGCCTCGTCGGCCGGCGCTTGCG
>NZ_DATCUY010000280.1:0-6172 GCF_036567245.1 Achromobacter sp.
GGCTGGGCGGCCACGCCACGCTGTTCCGCGCCGGGCAGGGCAGGCCGCCGGCCGACGGCGTATTCCATCCGCTGGCGCCTGGGATCGCTTCGATCACGCGTCGCCTCAAACAAGAGCTTGATCCGGCCGGCCTGTTCAACCCCGGCCGTCTGGTCCTGGATCTATAGGGCATCATGCAAACCAATCTGGCATCCTGGGCACGCGATACCGATCTGGGCAAGGAGGCCGACGCCATCCTGCGGCGTTGCGTGCACTGCGGTTTCTGCACCGCGACCTGTCCGACCTATCAGGTGCTGGGCGATGAACTGGACAGCCCGCGCGGACGCATCTACCTGATCAAACAGGTGCTGGAGGGCGCCGAGCCCACCCAGTCCACGCAGCAGCACCTGGACCGCTGCCTGACCTGCCGCAATTGCGAGACCACCTGCCCGTCTGGTGTCCAGTACGGCCATCTGGTGGATATCGGCCGCAAGATCGTCGAAGAGCGCGTGCCGCGCAGTTGGGCCGACAGGACCAAACGCACCTTGCTGCGCAAGACCATGCTGTCGCCCTTGTTCGCACCCGCGATGCGGCTGGGACAGGCGGTGCGCGGCATGCTGCCCGAGGCGCTCAAGCGCAAGGTGCCGGAACGCCGCGCGGCGGGGCCGTTGCCGCAGGTGGCCGGTCATGCGCGGCAGGTACTGATGCTGGCGGGCTGCGTGCAGCCCGCCATGATGCCGACCATCGATGCGGCCACCATCCGCGTGCTGGACGCGGTCGGCATAGGCGCTCGCATCGCGCCCGGCGCCGGCTGCTGTGGCGCGGCCAGTTTCCATCTGGACGCCCAGGACGACGCATTGGGGCAGATGCGCGCCAACGTCGACGCCTGGTGGCCGCTGCTGCAGGACGGGAAGGTCGAGGCCATCGTCATGAATGCTTCCGGCTGCGGCGCCATGGTCAAGGAATATGCACATCACTTGCGGCACGATCCGGCCTATGCGCAAAAAGCCGCGGACATCGTGGCGCTGGTGAAGGACGTGGCCGAGATCGTCGCGCCGCATGCGGCGCAATTGCGCTCGCAGCTGCAGGCGGGCACGCGCGCGGCCTTCCATCCGCCCTGCACGCTGCAGCATTGGCAGGGGCTGCGGCCGCTGTCGGAACAACTGCTGGCGGATCTGGGTTTCGCGTTGCAGCCGTTCGCCGACACGCATCTGTGCTGCGGTTCGGCGGGCGCCTATTCGGTGCTGAATCCGGAAATCGCGCTGGAGCTGCGCGACCGCAAACTGGGCGCCATTGCGGCGGGCGGGCCGGATGTGATCCTGTCCGCCAACATCGGCTGCATCGGCCACCTACAAAGCGGCACCGACACGCCCGTGCGGCATTGGGTGGAAGTGGTGGACGAGCAGTTGCGCCAGCCGGCGGGCCAGCGCGGCGCGTAGGCGCCGGACGCCTGGCGGCATCCGGCGCCGGGCGCTTTACTCCACGGCCTTGACCATGTCTTCCAGCACCTTCTTGGCGTCGCCGAAAACCATCATCGTGCGGTCCATGTAGAAGAGCTCGTTGTCCAGGCCCGCGTAGCCCGAGGCCATGGAACGCTTGTTCACGATCACGGTGCGGGCCTTGTAGGCTTCGAGGATCGGCATGCCGGCGATGGGCGACTTCGGGTCGTTCTTCGCGGCCGGGTTGACCACGTCGTTCGCGCCCAGCACCAGCACCACGTCGGTCTGGCCGAACTCGCTGTTGATGTCTTCCATTTCGAAGACCTGGTCGTAGGGCACTTCAGCCTCGGCCAGCAGCACGTTCATATGGCCGGGCATGCGTCCGGCGACCGGGTGGATGGCGTACTTGACCGTCACGCCGCGCTCGGTGAGCTTTTCCGCCAGTTCCTTCAGCGCGTGCTGCGCGCGCGCCACCGCCAGACCATAGCCTGGAACGATGGTCACGCTTTCGGCGTTGGTCATCAGGAAGGCCGCGTCGTCGGGGCTGCCCGACTTGACGCTGCGCTGCTGCGCATCGCCCGCCGCGGCGGCGCCGCCGGCCTGGCCGCCGAAGCCGCCCAGGATCACGTTGAAGAACGAGCGGTTCATCGCCTTGCACATGATGTAGGACAGGATCGCGCCCGAGGAACCCACCAGCGAGCCGGCGATGATCAGCATGGGGTTGTTCAGCGAGAAGCCGATGCCGGCCGCCGCCCAGCCCGAATAGCTGTTCAGCATCGACACGACCACCGGCATGTCGGCGCCGCCGATCGGGATGATGATCAGCACGCCCAGCACGAAGGCGATGATCGTCATGATGATGAAGGGCGTCCATTCCTGCGTGAGCATGAACCAGATGCCGCAGCCCAGCATCAGCAGCGCCAGCGCCAGGTTCAGCATGTGCTGGCCCGGGAACACCACCGGCGCGCCCTGGAACAGGCGGAACTTGTACTTGCCCGACAGTTTGCCGAAGGCGATGACCGAACCCGAGAAGGTGATGGCGCCGACGAAGGTGCCGATGAACAGCTCGAAGCGGTTGCCGGTGGGGATGGGCACGCCGACGGGCACGATGCCGAAGGCATGCGGCTCGGCCACGACGGCCACCGCGATGGCGACCGCGGCCAGGCCGATCATGCTGTGCATGAAGGCGACCAGCTCGGGCATCTTGGTCATTTCGACGCGCTTGGCCATCAGCGTGCCGATGGAGCCGCCCACCAGCAGGCCCAGCAGGACCCAGCCCAGGCCGACGGTAGAGGCGCCGTCGCGGGCCAGGCCGACGATGAGCGCGGCCGTGGTCAGCACGGCGATCGCCATGCCGGCCATGCCGAACGCATTGCCCAGCCGCGACGTGGTGGGATGCGACAGGCCCTTGAGCGCCTGGATGAAGCAGACCGAGGCGATCAGGTACAGCAGGGTGACGAGGTTCAGCGAGATCATTTCGCTTCCTCCTTGCCTGCCTTGCGGTCCTTTTTCTTGAACATCTCCAGCATGCGCCGGGTCACGAGAAAGCCGCCGAACACGTTGACCGCGGCCAGCGCCACGGCGAACACGCCCATGCCGCGCGCCAGTCCGCCTTCGGTCAGCGCGGCCGCCAGCATGGCGCCCACGATGATGATGGCGGAAATGGCGTTGGTGACGGCCATCAGCGGCGTGTGCAGGGCGGGGGTGACGTTCCACACGACGTGGTAGCCGACATAGATGGCCAGCACGAAGATGATGAGGTTCATCAGGGTGGGGTTGATCGCTTCCATGCTGTTAGTTCCTCCGCGCCACGTTGCCGCCTTCGCACATCAGGCAGGCCGCGACGATCTCGTCGTCGCGCTGGATTGCCAGCGCGCCGTCCACATTGATGATGAGCTTCAGGAAATCCTGGATGTTGCGCGCATACAGCGCCGACGCGTCGGTCGCGACCAGGCCGGGCAGGTTGGTCAGCCCGATGAGGGTCACGCCGTGCTTTTCCACGACCTGGCCTTTTTCGGACAGCGGGCAGTTGCCGCCGCGTTCGACCGCCAGGTCCACCAGCACCGAACCCGGCTTCATGGCCGCGACGGTTTCCGCGGACACCAGCGTGGGAGCGGGGCGGCCGGGGATCAGCGCCGTGGTGATGACGATGTCGGCCTGCTTGCAGCGTTCGGACACGAGCGCGGCCTGGCGCGCCATCCAGGCGGGCGGCATGGGCCGGGCATAGCCGCCAGTGCCTTGCGCGATTTCGCGTTCTTCATCCGTCTCGAAAGGCACGTCGATGAACTTGGCGCCCAGCGATTCCACCTGTTCGCGCGCGGCGGGGCGCACGTCCGAGGCTTCGACCACCGCGCCCAGCCGCTTGGCGGTGGCGATGGCCTGCAGCCCGGCCACGCCGGTGCCCAGCACGACGGCGCGGGCTGCTTTCAGCGTGCCCGCAGCGGTCATCATCATGGGGATCAGGCGGCCATAGTGGTGCGCCGCCAGCAGCACGGCCTTGTAGCCGGCCAGGTTGGCCTGCGAGGACAGCACGTCCAGGCTCTGCGCCCGCGTGATGCGGGGCGCGGCCTCGAGTGCGAATCCGGTGAGCCCGGCGGCGGCCATTTGCTGGATGCCTTCGGCGTCGAAGGGATCGAGCATGCCGATCACGACGGCGCCGGATTTCATCTGGGGCAGTTCCGCCGCCGAAGGCGCGCGCACCTTCATGACGAGTTCTGCCCCCAGCGCATCCTGGGCGGTGCCGAGCGTAGCGCCCGCTGCCTCATAGGCTTCGTCGAGATAGCGGGCGGCGGTGCCTGCCCCGCGCTCCACGACGACGGTATGTTTGCCGCCTACATACTTCTTGACGGTCTCCGGTGTTGCTGCGACACGAGTTTCCCCGTCTCGGGTTTCTTTTGGTATCCCGATGTGCATCTACGCCTCTCCTCATTAATTGGCAATAGTTATACACGGTAACCAGAGCGGAAAGGTGTGCCGGATGTATGGCCAAAAATGTTGGGCGATGCCAACACCCTCTTAAAACGATGGGTGGCGCACGTAAAAAAAGCCCCATGGCGAACCATGGGGCTGGGGTCTTGCAACCCAACTGCTCCGGCCAGTCTGACTGTTCCGCTGGCCGGTACCTGCACGCAAACGTCCGGCGTCAAGCCGTTTGCGCGCGAGTCCAGGTGATCAGCGCGGCGGTGAGCTCGCGCAGATCGGCCTTCAGGCGGCCGTAGTTTTCGGAAGGACGCAGCGAGACTTCGTCCATGTAGAGCTTGCGGTTGATCTCGATCTGCAGGCTGTGGCGGCCTTCCTCGGGACGGCCGAAGGCGCGCACCAGTTCCACGCCCTTGTAGGGATCGTTGACGGTGACGTTGTAACCGCGTTCGCGCAGCCAGGCGGCGATGAATTCGCGGAAGGCCGGGTCGCTGGTGCTGCCGTCACGGTCGCCCAGCACGAAGTCGGGGTGCACCAGGCCCGGGCGGTCGGTGGCGTAGGCGCCGGCGACGCTGGGCATGGAGTGGCAGTTGATGTGCCAGACCTTGCCGAACTTCTTGTGGGCGGCGTCCAGCACCTGGCCCAGCGCGGCGTGGTAGGGCTTCCAGCAGGCGTCGATGCGGTGGCGCACTTCCGCCACCGTCAGCTTGCGGTTGTAGAGCGGCGTGCCGTCGTCCAGCATGCGCCAGATCAGACCCTTGCCCAGCTTGACCTTGGGCGAGGCGTTGACGGCGTCAGGCCAGGCTTGGTCCAGCAGCAATTCGTCGATTTCGTCGGGCGAGCGGTTGGCGTCGATGTAGGCGCGCGGAAACGCGGCGGCAATCATCGGCACGCCCATGTCCAAGGCGTCGCCCCACAGGTCGTCAACCCAGGTGTCCTCGGCGGTGCGCAATGCGCCAAAATCCACCGCAGCCGCGAAATCGGGGGGGTAGGCGGTGCCGCTGTGCGGGGAGTCCAGCACGAGGGGAGCCGAGGGGGCCGAATCTGGATATTGCTGCGGGAGGTCAAGCCGGTAAGACAGGGGTTGGGTAATTCGCATAAGGGGGTATTGCGTTCGTGAATCGGAGGCCCCCGCGCACCGCTGGCGCGCGAGGACCGAAGATCGCTTAGTCGATCTTCACGTTGGCTTCTTTGGCGATGCGCTTGTTCTTGGCGATTTCAGCCGAGATCTGCGCCGCGAATTCGGCCGGGGTGTTGGCGGCCGGCGCGGCGCCCAGGGCTTCCAGGCGGGTCTTGACGTCGGCTTCGGCGCTGACCTTCTGCACGGCGGCGTTCAGCTTGTCCAGCACGGGCTGGGGCAGCTTGGCGGGGGCCACCAGGCCGAACCAGGACGCGTCGTTCACGGCCGGCAGGCCGGCTTCGGCGAACGTGGGCACGTCGGGCAGGCTGGCGACGCGCTTGGGCGAGGCGACGGCCATGGCGATCAGGCGGCCAGACTGCACGTGCGGCAGCGTCGAGGGCAGGTTGTCATACATGACGTCGACCTGGCCGGCCAGCGCGTCGTTCAGCGCCGGGCCCACGCCGCGGTACGGCACGTGCATCAGGTTGGTGCCCGAAGCCATCTTGAACAGTTCGCCCATCATGTGCGAGACCGAACCGTTGCCGGCGGACGCATAGGTCAGCTTGCCCGGCTCGCTCTTGGCCAGCTTGATGAAGTCGGCGATGTTCTTGGCCGGCACCTTCGGGTTGATCGTCATGATGTTGGGCACGGCAGCCAGGTTCGAGATGGGCGTGAAGTCCTTCTCGCCATCGAACGGCAGGTTCGGGTAGATGGC
>NZ_DATCUY010000281.1:0-7462 GCF_036567245.1 Achromobacter sp.
GGCGGCGCGCGCACGGCCGGCCTGCGCCTGGCCGAGAACGTGTCTGAATACCTGTCCGAGGAAAGCGGCATGCTGGCAAGCCGCCCCGCGCTGGAGCAATGGCGCCTGGACCTGGCCGAACTGAATGCCCGCGCCGACGCGCTGGCCCGCTCGGCCGCCGCGCTGCAAACCCGTCTGGCATCCGCCAGCGCAAAGCGGGGCGCCTGATACATGTTTCCCTTGCTGCGCCTCTTTCGCATCATTCTGGTTTCGCTGCGCTATGGCCTGGATGAGCTGGTGCTCTCCAGCCTGAACCATCCGCTGGCTACCTGCCTTTTGCGCGTCATCCGTCTGGGCACGCGTCCGCGCAAGCCGCGCGGATTGCGGCTGCGCCTGGCGCTGGAATCGCTGGGTCCGATCTTCGTGAAATTCGGGCAGGTGCTGTCCACCCGGCGCGACCTGATTCCCGCCGACATCGCCGATGAGCTGGCCTTGCTGCAGGACCGCGTGCCGCCGTTCCCTTCGGCGCAGGCGGCCGCCTGCATCGAAACCGCGCTGGGCGCGCCGCCCGAGAAGCTGTTCGCCCAGTTCGAAGTGGACCCGGTGGCCTCGGCCTCGATCGCCCAGGTGCACTTCGCGGTGCTGCACGACGGCCGCGAGGTCGCGGTCAAGGTGCTGCGCCCGGGCATGCTCAGCATCATCGAGAAAGACCTGTCGCTGTTGAAAGTGGTGGCCCGCATCATCGAGCGCCTGGGCGCCGACGGCCGGCGGCTGAAGCCGCGCGAAGTGGTGGCGGAGTTCGACAAGTACTTGCACGACGAGCTGGACCTGGTGCGCGAAGCCTCCAATTGCAGCCAGCTGCGCCGCAACTTCGGCCCCGAGTCGGGCCGCGGCGACATGCTGATCGTGCCCGAGGTGATCTGGGAATACACGGCATCCACCGTGTTCACCATGCAGCGCATGTACGGCATGCCGGTGGGCCAGGTGGAGCGCATGCGCCAGGCCGGCATCGACATTCCGACACTGGCGCGCACCGGCGTGGAGATCTTCTTCACGCAGGTCTTCACCGACGGCTTCTTCCACGCCGATATGCACCCCGGCAACATCTACGTGTCGGACCGCCCGGACACGCTGGGCAGCTACATCGCCCTGGACTTCGGCATCGTCGGCTCGCTGTCCGAGTTCGACAAGAATTACCTGGCGCAGAACTTCCTGGCCTTCTTCCACCGCGACTACCGCCGTGTGGCGCAGCTGCACATCGAGTCGGGCTGGGTGCCGCCCGATACGCGCGAAGAAGAGCTGGAGGGCGCCGTGCGCGCCGTCTGCGAACCTTACTTTGACCGGCCGTTGTCGGAGATATCGCTGGGGCAGGTGCTGCTGCGATTGTTCCAGACCTCGCGCCGGTTCAATGTGGAGATCCAGCCGCAGCTGGTCCTGTTGCAGAAGACCTTGCTGAACGTCGAGGGATTGGGCCGCCAGCTCGATCCCAACCTGGATCTCTGGAAGACCGCCAAGCCCTATCTGGAACGCTGGATGCGTCAGCGTGTCGGATTCAAGGGGCTGCGGCAGAGCCTGGAAAAAGAAGCCGCGCAGTGGTCGCAAATGCTGCCCGCTTTGCCCAGGCTGGTCCATGACCACCTGAGCCGTCCGAATGTCTCGCCTGCCTTGCTGGCCGAGATGATCCAGTTGCGGCGGGCGCAGGAACAGAACAACCGGCTGGTTGCAGCGCTGGTTGGGGTGGCGGCAGTCGCCATCGGGGTCGCGTTATGGGCCTTGACCCGATAGGCGGCGCGATGATCTAGACGACATCTGTCATGTTTCATTCATGAAACGGTCATCATAGCTTCGCGGTACACGGCGAAAAATAGCGCTGCGGTGGATGAATGCAGCGCCCTCGCCGGCAAGGCGCGCCATTCATTAATTTCCAAATCTATAGCCCCACTAGCGGGACGAATACAAGGGCAGACCATGCTTTATCCTGAACTCTTCAAGACCATGGAAGCTGTGCGCTGGAACATGGCGCATGACATTCCCTGGGGGGATTTCGATCGCAGCAAGCTCTCGGACGAGCAGGCCCACACGATCAAGATGAACGCCATCACGGAATGGGCAGCCTTGCCGGCCACCGAAATGTTCCTGCGCGACAATCGCGGCGACAGCGATTTCTGCGCGTTCATGTCGGTGTGGTTCTTTGAAGAGCAGAAGCATTCGCTGGTGCTGATCGAATACCTGCGCCGTTTCTGCCCGGATCTGGTGCCCACCGAAGAAGAATTGCACAACGTGCGCTTCGAGTTCGACGCCGCGCCCGAACTTGAAACCCTGATGCTGCACTTCTGCGGCGAGATCCGCCTGAACCATTGGTACCGCCGTGCCGCAGAATGGCACACGGAGCCGGTCATCAAGGCCATCTACAAGACCGTGGCCCAGGACGAGGCTCGCCATGCTGGCGCCTACCTGCAATACATGCGCCGCGCCTTGCACGACCGCGGCCAGGACACCAGCGAGCAGGCCCGCCTGGCATTCTCCAAGATCGGCGTGCTGATGGCCTCCGCCGGCCGCACGCAGCAGGCCCTGCATCCGACCAACCTGCACGTCAACAAGGACCTGTTCCCCAACGACACGGTGCAGTCGCGCCTGCCGGAACCGGGCTGGCTGGAGCACTGGCTGGACACGCAGATCCGTTTCGACGGCGTGTGGGAGCAGAAGGTCGCCACCCGCATCCTGCACATCCTGTCCAAACTGATGGACCGCAGCTTCGAAACGGTGAAGGACCTGAACCGCTACCGCAAGGAAATGACGGCCCTGATCGTGCCGAAGGAAAAGCAGATCATCCTGGGCGGCGCCTGAGGCGGGGCGATACAATCGCCGCATGCCTGCCGCCCGTTTCGAATCCAAGGTCCTGTCCCGCGACGAATGCGTCGCCGCCGTCGCTGCCGGCCGCTTGCCGCGGCCGCTGGTGTTCACCAACGGCGTCTTCGACATCCTGCACCGGGGCCACGCGACCTACCTCGACCAGGCCGCCCAACTGGGCGCGACCCTGGTGGTGGCGGTCAACACCGACGAGTCGGTGCGCCGCCTGGGCAAGGGCGCCGAGCGTCCGCTGAACCGCATGGAAGACCGCGCCGCCTTGCTGGCCGCGCTGGGCTTCGTGACCGTGGTCACGTCCTTCCATGAAGACACGCCCGAGGCCCTGATCGGCCAGCTCAAGCCTGACCTGATCGTCAAGGGCGGCGACTACGACATGGAAAAGCTGCCCGAGACCGCCCTGGTCAAGTCCTGGGGCGGCCGTGCGGTGGCGATTCCGTTCGAGTTCGAGCGCTCGACCACGGCGCTCGTGAAGAAAATCCAGAACAAGTAACCACAGGACCCCGCAGCGGGGTCAGCGCGGTTGGCGCAGCAAGCGGTTGATCGCTTCCAGGTCCGTTTCGGCCAGGATGCCGCTGGTGGCCTTCAGGCGCAGGCTGGTGAGCACGGTGCTGTAGCGCGCCAGGGCCAGGTCGCGCTGGGTGGCGTAAAGCTGCTGCTGGGCGTTGAGCACGTCCAGGTTGATGCGCACGCCGACCTCATAGCCGGTGCGGTTGGCCTCGACCGCGGCGCGGCTGGATTTTTCGCCAGCCTCCAGCGCCTGAATACGGGCCAGCCCGCTGGTCACGCCGCTGTAGTACTGGCGGGCGGACTGGACGGCCTGGCGGCGCGCCGCCTCGTAGTCGTGGCGAGCCTTTTGCTCCAGCTGGACCTTTTCGGTCACTTGCGACGAGACGCCGCCGCCGGAGTACAGCGGAATCGAAAGCACCACCCCGATCGTGCTGTCGATGGGCTTGCCCGGGGCGGCGTTGCGCATGACGGCGTCGCTGGCGCTGCCGCTGCTGGCGCGCAGGTTCAGGGTGGGGTAATGGCCGCTCTTGGCGATCTGGATCTCGCGGCCGGCGATGCGGGTCAAGAGCTGCGCGCGCAGCACGTCCAGGCTGGAGGCCTCGGCCTGGTTGCTCCAGTCGGCCACGCGGGCCGGCTGCGGCGCCGGCAGTTGCACGCCGTAGGGCAATTCTGCCAGCGCGCCCGGCGCGGTACCTATGATCTTGGCCAGCTCGTCGCGGCGCACGTCCAGGTCGTTCTGCAGGCGCAGTTCCTGCGCCACCACCAGGTCGTAGCGCGACTGCGCCTCGTAGGTGTCGGTGATGGTGGCGTTGCCGAGTTCAAAGTTGCGCTTGGCGGACTCCAGCTGCCCGGCCACGGCGGCCTTTTCGGCTTCGGTGGCGGTCAGCGCGTCCTGGGCATAGAGCACGTTGAAATAGGCGTCGGCCACGCGCAGCAGCAGGTCCTGGTAGGCCTGCTGCAGCTGCACTTCGACATCGGCGACGATCAGCTTGGATTGTTCGAAGTTTTGCCAGCGGCCCCAGTCGAACAGGGGCTGGGTCAGGGACAGGTCCCAGACGCCGCGGCCGCCGCTGTAGGCCACGCCCAGGCCGCGGGTGCTGCGGGTTTCCTGGTAGGCGCCGCCCGCCTCGGCGGAGATCAGGGGCAGGAGCAGGGAGCGGGCCTGGGGTTCTTTTTCCAGGCCGGCGCGGTAATTAGCGCGCGCGGCGGCGTAGATCGGGTCATTGCCCAGCGCCGATTGCCAGATCTGGATCAGGTTCTGCGCGCGGACAAGCGATGGGCCGACGCTTGCGGCGCAGGTAAAAACCAGTAAAGCCGTTAGCAATCGGACACGCATGATGATCAACGATACGCCGGGTCGCCCGGGGCGCCGCTGCCCTGTCAGAGGGGCAGGCGCCCGGCTGCGGGGTTGGGGATCAGAACTTGAATTGCGAGACCGCGACGCCGCGCAGCGGCTTGATGACGGTTTCGAACAGATTCACGGTTTCGAAGCTGGCCGCAGTGGTGCGGGTGATGCGACAGGCGGTCATGACGGGGGCCTGGCCCACGATCACGACCAGGCGGCCGCCCACGCGCAGCTGGTACTTCAGCGCGTCGGGGACGGTCGGCACGGAACCCGTGACGAGGATGGCGTCATATTCGGTGGAGCCCCAGCCGTTGCGGGCGTCGCCGGTTTCGACCTTGACGTTGGTGACGTTGTTCATCTGCAGGTTCTGCTGCGCGAACGTCACCAGGCGGCTGTCGATCTCGACCGAGGTGACCTGTTGGGCCAGGTAGCCCAGCAGCGCGGCCTGGTAGCCCGAGCCGGTGCCGATTTCCAGCACGCAGTCGGCCTTGGTCAGCAGCAGTTCTTGCGCCAGGCGGGCTTCCACCTTGGGCGCCAGCATATTCTGGCGGGTGTTGACCGCGTTGATCTCAAGCGGCAGTTCCAGGTCGGAAAACGCCAGCGCGCGCAGGGCCGGCGGAACGAATTGTTCGCGGCGCACATCGAACAGCGCTTGCAGCACGTTGGCGTCCAGCACGTCCCAGGGGCGGATCTGCTGTTCCACCATGTTGAAGCGGGCTTGTTCTACGTCGGGCAGGGTCGAAGCGTTCATGACGGTCAGAAAAAACAGAGGAATCAACAGACCATTGTACCGATTCGTAGCGTCCTGTGACGCCGCGCCCCGCCGACAGATGTTTCAGGCGCTGCCCGCGCCTACCACCAGGCGTGGAAGTGGTGCACGGGGCCGTGGCCGGAACCCACCGACAGGCGCTCGGCGTGGCGGATGGCTTCCGTCAGATAGGCCTTGGCGCGGCGCGCGGCCTCCGGCACGTCCCCGGTTTGCGGCAGCAGCGCGGCCAGCGCCGCCGACAGGGTGCAGCCGGTGCCGTGGGTGTTGACGGTTTCAATGCGGTGGCCGGGCAATTCGATCATGCGGTCGCCGTCGTGCAGCAGGTCGATGGTCTCGTTGCCGGGCAGGTGGCCGCCCTTGACCAGCACCCAGCGTTCGCCCGAGTGCGCCAGCTTGTTGCGCAGGCGTTCGGCCACGCGCCGCATTTCCTTGACGGTTTCCACCGGGCGCTCTTCCAGCAGCACACCGGCCTCGGGCAGGTTGGGCGTCAGCAAGGTGGACTGGGGCAGCAAGGCCTCGCGCATGGCGCCCACGGCGTCGCGCTCCAGCAGCAGGTCGCCGCTCTTGGCCACCATGACCGGGTCCAGCACCACGTGGGCCGGGGCCCATTTGGCGAGCTTTTCGGCCACCACCTGGATCACCGGCTGCTGGCCCAGCATGCCGATCTTGACCGCGTCGATGCGCACGTCCGCGAACAGGGTGTCGATCTGCTGGCCGACGAAAGCGGGCGGGACGGCGGAAATGCCGGTGACGCCCTGGGTGTTCTGCGCGGTCAGCGCGGCGATCACCGCGCAGCCGTAGGCGCCCAGCGCGCTCATGGCCTTGACGTCGGCCAGGATGCCGGCGCCGCCGGACGGGTCGACGCCGGCGATGGTCAGCGCGTTGGGGATGGGACGGCCGCTGGCGGCCTGCTGGCGGCTGCTCATTTGGGGGCGCCGGCGGTAATCAGCCCTTCGGTGGGCGAGCTGGGGGCGCCGCTGTACAGCTTCTTGGGCATGCGGCCGGCCAGGAAGGCCTCGCGGCCGGCTTCCACGCCCTTCTTCATGGCGCTGGCCATCAGGATGGGGTCGCGCGCGCCGGCGATGGCGGTGTTCATCAGGACGGCGTCGCAGCCCAGTTCCATGGCGATGGCCGCGTCCGAGGCGGTGCCCACGCCGGCGTCCACCACGATGGGCACGCGGGCCTGGTCGATGATGAGGCGCAGGTTCCAGGGGTTCAGGATGCCCATGCCCGAGCCGATCAGCGAGGCCAGCGGCATCACGGCCACTGCGCCCAGGTCTTCCAGTATGCGGCACTGGATGGGATCGTCGGTGCAATACACCATGACCTTGAAGCCCTCGTCCACCAGCGTCTTGGTGGCCTTCAGGGTTTCGGGCATGTTGGGGAACAGGGTCTGCGGGTCGCCCAGCACTTCCAGCTTCACCAGGTCATGGCCGTCCAGCAGTTCGCGCGCCAGGCGCAGCGTGCGCACGGCCTCGTCGGCGCTGTAGCAGCCGGCGGTATTGGGCAGCAGCGTGAACTTCGACGGCGGGACGTAGTCCAGCAGGTTCGGTTCGCCGGGGTTCTGGCCGATATTGGTGCGGCGGATGGCGACGGTGACGATTTCGGTGCCGCTGGCATCCAGCGCCGCGCGGGTCTGTTCAAAGTCCTTGTACTTGCCGGTGCCGACGAGCAGGCGCGACGAGTAGGCGCGGCCGGCGATGGTGAGAGTGTCTTGAGTGGTCATGGCGGAGGTTCAAAGGGCGGGTGCGCACGATGCGAGGCCCGCGGGGGCTGGCGATTCGTTGCTCGAATGATAAAGCACGACGTTGTACGGCAGATCCGTTCGGTGAAATGCGGCGTTCCACTATTTGCAGATTGCGGCATGCGCGGATGCGGATCAGCGCAGCCGGTCCAGGTCGGCGCAGATTGCCTCGGCGGCGTCGATCAGGCGCGGACCCGGGCGGTACAGGGCGTCGGCGTCGACGCCGTAAACGCGGCCCAGCCGCGCGGCG
>NZ_DATCUY010000282.1:0-3460 GCF_036567245.1 Achromobacter sp.
GCCGGGCGGCCTGCCGGCGGTGGCGCAGCCTGTGCCCAGACAGGGTTCCTGCGAGGCGCCCGGATTGACCAGCCGGGGGCAAGCGGAGCCGACGCAGGAATCCGGTATGACGCGGGCCGAAGACGGGGGCTGGGGAACCGCCGGTCCGCCGCCTTGCGCGGCGGCGGACCCCCAGAAGGCCGCCAGCAGCGCGGCTGCCCATAGGATTTTCATGGCTGCATGCCCTGCCCCTGATATGCCGCGATGAGGATTGCGCGACTGGCGACCCGCGTCGCGCCGGGGCTTGGACGGGCGCGGGACAGTTCCAGTGTGCTCCCTCGCGTTACCGCCTGTCCACGCAGGCTCTGCCTCAATCCAGCCGGATATCCGCGCTTTTCACCACCGAGGCCCAGCGGGCGCGTTCGCTGTTGAAGAATTGCGCCAATTCGGCGGGATTGCGGGTGACGATCTCGGCGCCTTGCTCGTTCAATTGCGCCTTCACGTCCGGCTGATTGACGATTTGCGCCATCAACTCCGACAGGCGGATGGCGACCGGATCAGTCGTGGTGACGGGCGCCATCACCCCTTGCCAGGTGCCGGACTCGAAGCCGGCCACGCCCTGTTCGGAGATGGTCGGGATATCGGGCACCAGCTGCATGCGTTCACGCTTGGAGATCGCGATCGGCCGCAGCTTGCCGGCCTTGATGTGGGGCAAGGTGGCCAGCAACCCGTTCATGATGACCTGGGTCTGCCCGCCTATCGTGTCCGTCACCGCCTGCGAGCCGCCCTTGTACGGCACGTACTCCCATTTCGCGCCCGTGGCCTGCTGCACGGCCACGGCGGCCAGATGCGGCGCGCTGCCGATGGCGGTCACGGCGAAGTTCAGGCGCTGCTGCTTCGACAAGGCCACCAGCTCCTGCACCGTCTTCGCCGGCACGTCAGGATGCACGGCCAGCACGTGGGGCGAATAGGCCAGCATGCCGACCGCGCGCAGGTCCTTGGAAGGGTCGAAGGACAGCTTGGTGTACACGGACGGGCTGATCGCCAGCGCCCCCACGTCGCACAGCAGCACGGTATGGCCTTCCTGCGCCGCCTGAACCACCAGGCCGGCGCCCAGGTTGCCGTTGGCCCCGGGCTTGTTCTCGACCACCACGGTCTGCTTCAGGGCTTCGGCCAAGCGCGGCGCCAGGATGCGGGCAATGATGTCGGATGAGCCGCCAGGCGGATAAGGCACGATGATGCGGACCGCGCGCGTCGGCCAGTCGCCCGACTGCGCCCATGCCGGTAGCCACGGCGACAGGCAAAGCGCCGCAGCGCCGCCCAGGAACTGTCTCTTGCTCGGATTCATGAAGTCTCCTCTGGATTGTCTGGCGGACGGCCGCGAGCGCCGGCGCCTGCGCCAATCTCCAGATTGACTCAAAACGCACCCGTCCCAACCACGTCCGGCTTTGTTCAAGTTATCGTACAACTAAGAAAATATTTTGGGAAAGAAGAATCTATTGCCATCGGGTATGCACCTATCATCCGGCGAATTTGATTGGGATATCGATCTTGAATCGGCATATTCCATGTTGTACGATGACTATCTTCTTTCACCAGGCCGCCGGCAGACTCATCCCCTTCGATGGCGCCCCAACGGATCAACGCGACATGACCACCCCGCAGGAACTCAAGCAGATTGTTTCGGAAGGCTTGCTGTCTTTCCCCGTCACCGACTTCGACCAGAACGGCAACTTCAACGCCACGTCCTACGCGCAACGCCTGGAATGGCTGGCGCCCTACGGCGCGACCGCGTTGTTCGCCGCAGGCGGCACGGGAGAATTCTTTTCACTGGCGGCGGAAGAGTACGCCGACGTCATCCGCACCGCGGTGCAGACCTGCGCCGGCAAGGTCCCCATCCTGGCCGGCGCAGGTGGCCCGACCCGCACGGCCATCGCCTATGCGCAGGAGGCCGAACGCCTGGGCGCCAAAGGCATACTGCTGCTGCCCCATTACCTGACTGAGGCCTCACAGCAAGGCATCGCCGCGCACGTCGAACAGGTCTGCAAGTCCGTCAAGATCGGCGTCATCGTCTACAACCGCGCGCAATCCCGCCTGTCGGCCGAAAGCCTGGCGCAACTGGCCGAGCGCTGTCCCAACCTGGTGGGCTTCAAGGACGGCGTGGGCGACATCGAAGCCATGGTGCGCATCCGCCGCAAGCTGGGCGACCGCTTTTCCTACCTGGGCGGCCTGCCCACGGCCGAGGTCTATGCCGCCGCCTACCGCGCGCTGGGCGTGCCGGTCTATTCCTCGGCGGTGTTCAACTTCGTGCCCAGAACGGCCATGGAGTTCTACCGCGCCATCGCCGCGGGCGACGACAACACCACCAACCGACTGCTGGATGATTTCTTCCTGCCCTACCTCGACATCCGCAACCGCGTGCCCGGATACGCGGTCAGCATCGTCAAGGCCGGCGCCAAGTTGGTCGGC
Organism: Achromobacter sp.; assembly: GCF_036567245.1. Taxonomy (GTDB): domain Bacteria; phylum Pseudomonadota; class Gammaproteobacteria; order Burkholderiales; family Burkholderiaceae_B; genus Achromobacter. The sequence continues at coordinate 2,449 of NZ_DATCUY010000282.1, forward strand.
CACGATGCCGGCCCGGTGCGCGCGCCCCTGACGGACCTGCGACCCGATGAACTGGAAATGCTGGACGCCCTGATCCGCAAGCTCGGCCCGCAGTAAGGCGATCTCCCTGGCGGTGGTATATATAGGCCCGTCCAGCCACCCCAGGGAGTCCGCCGATGGCGCGTCGACGCAGCCTCGCATTTCTGCTCAGCATGCTTGCCGCGCCTGCGGGCGCGGCGGTCATCTACGACAACCATGGCTTGGTGGTCGAAGCCGCCACCGGCAGCCGCAGCGACTGGAACACCGGCCAACGGCAAACTACCCGCGCGACCACCGTCACCTACCAGGGCAAGCCGCTATGCGGCAAGGACGTCGGCGCCCTGCTCTATCCCGACGGCCAAAGTATCGAGGCCCGTGCCTTTTTCTGCGCATCCACCGCCAAGGCGCTGGAGACGGACGCCGTGCTGGCCTATTTCACCAGTTCCAGCGCCAATACCGTGCTGGCGCAGCTGCGCGTGGCCAACGGCGCGCTGCGGGTCCAGCGCCTGATCTTGTCCGCCAAGCCCGAGCGCGACCGCATCTCCACCACCCGCTACGAGGACGCGCGCCTGCCCGGCTGGACGCGCGTCCAGACGTCCTGGAACGAAACCGTGATGATCCGCCACGCGCCGCTCGCCGCCCTGAATCTGGGTCCGGGCAAGCTGCTGGACGTAGCGGACGGCGTGGCCTACCTGGCCGTGCCTCCAGGCAGGGACGTGATCGAGATCGAGCCCACCAAGCGGGTCAAGGACGCCGACGGCTATCTGCAGATCGTGCCCGCGATCACCAAGTTCGTGGACACGCCGATGGCGTTCCGCGCGGTGCGCATGAGCGACGGACGTGAGCTGGCGCGACTGGACTTCAAGGACGCCTGCCTGCGCCTGCCCGCGATCCAGTTCGACCGGCCGGACGCGCAGTCCCGGTCCTCGGACGCGCCCGATGTGGCCTTCGATGACGTGCCCGCCTGGCGCGCCGCCACCTTGCAGCTGACGCA
>NZ_DATCUY010000283.1:0-25896 GCF_036567245.1 Achromobacter sp.
GGTGGCGGATTGGCTGGCGCAAGCCAGTGTGGATGAGATGCGGGAGGTCATAGCGGATTATGGCGAAGAACGGTTTGCTTTTCAGGTTGCAAAGGCGATTGCTGCTCGCCGCGCAACAAGGCCGCTGCGCACCACGCTCGAGCTTGCCGAGTGCGTCGCCAGCGCCGTCCGCACGCGCGAAAAGGGGCAGCATCCGGCCACACGCACCTTTCAAGCTTTACGGATTTACATCAATCGGGAACTCGAAGAGCTCGCGCGCACCCTCGCGGCAGCTCTAGACCTGCTTGCTCCGGGGGGGAGGTTGGCGGTGATCAGCTTTCATTCGCTTGAAGACCGCATGGTCAAGCAGTGCATCGTGGCGGCGGCTCGGCCGGCCGCCGCGCATGCACGCCTGCCGCTGCGTGAAAGCGAAATGCCCCAGCCGATCCTGCGTTCCCTTGGCCGTGTCCAGGCCGAAGACGACGAGGTCTCGGGTAATGCCCGCGCCCGCTCCGCTGTCCTGCGCGTTGCCGAACGCACCGAAACGCCACTGCCCGCCGAGGGCGGCTTCGCGTTCGTGAAGATCGGTTCGCTGCCCGGCAGCGACCTGGCTCCGCCGCCTCGCCGCGGCGGCAAGGGAGGGCGGCGCTAATGGGTCGTGTCAACTTGATCATTGCGGCTTTACTGATGCTGTCGGCCATTTCCCTGGTCACCAGCCGGTATCAGTCGCGTCAGCTCTTTGTGGAGCTGGGACGTGATCAGGCCCAGGAACGCGACCTGGAAACCAATTGGCGCCGGTTGCAGCTTGACCGCGCCGAACTCGCCCGCAACGCGCGGGTCGATGTGATTGCACGCGACGGCCTGAAGATGATTCCCATCGTTCCGGACCGCACGCTGTATCTGAATCAAGCGCCCGTCTCCACCGCTGGGGGCGCGCAATGAAACGCGTTCCCTTCTTCGACAACCCCGTGCTGCGTGGGCAACTGCCCACCTGGCGCGCGCGCCTGGTGCTGATCCTGCTGTTTGGCGGATTCACCGTGCTGGCTGGCCGCGCGCTCTTCCTGCAAGGGCTGTCGACGGAGTTTCTGCAGCAGCAGGGCGAACGCCGTTATGAACGCACCCTGACGCTGGCGGCCACGCGCGGCAAGATCATGGACCGCAACGGCGCGGTGCTGGCTTCCAGCGTGCCGGCGCGCGCCATCTGGGCAATTCCGGAAGACGCCAAGCAGGGCACGCCTGCGCAGATGGATACGCTGGCCAAGCTGCTGGACATGCCGGTGGCCGATTTGCGTCACCGCCTGGTCGATGAAGACAAGAACTTCGTCTACCTGAAGCGCCAGGTCCCGATGGACGTGGCCGACAAGATCAAACAGTTGGGCATGGCTGGCGTGCACCAGCAACCCGAGACCCGCCGCTACTACCCGGACGGCGACGTGATGGCCCACGTGGTGGGCTTCAACAGCGTCGAAGACCAAGGCCAGGAAGGCGTCGAACTGACGTTCAACCAGCAGCTGTCTGGCCGCCCCGGCAGCCGCCGCGTCATCAAGGACCGGCTGGGCCGGGTCATTGAAGACGTGCAGGCCGTGACGTTGCCGGTGGACGGCCGCGACTTGCGCCTGTCCATCGATACGCGTTTGCAGTACCTGGTGTTCAAGGAATTGAAGGACGCCATGGACAAGCACCAGGCCAAGGGTGCTACCGCCGTGGTCGTGGACGTGCATACGGGCGAAATCCTGGCGCTGGCCAACGTGCCGACTTTCGATCCGAACAAGCGCGAGTCCTTCCACGGATCCAAGCTGCGCAACCAGGCCATTACCGACACGTTCGAGCCCGGCTCGATCATGAAGCCGTTCACCGCCGCGCTGGCGCTGGACCTGGGCCGGATCACGACCTCGACGTTGTTCGAAACCGGCAATGGCCGCTTCAGCTATCAGGGCAGCACGATCAGCGACGTGAGCCGCAACGGCACGTTGGACGTGGCCGGCGTGCTGCGCAAGTCCAGCAATATCGGCATGACCATGATCTCCGAGAAGCTGGAATCCCGCGAAATGTGGGACCGCTTCACCGAATTGGGCCTGGGCCAGGCGCCTCAAGTGGGATTCCCGGGCGCTGCGCCCGGCCGCTTGCGCCCCTGGGACCGCTGGCGGCTGATCGAAAAAGCGACGATGGCTTATGGCTACGGCCTGTCCGTGTCGCTGCTGCAAGTGGCGCGCGCCTACACCGTGTTCGCGCGCAACGGCGACATGGTGTCGCTGACGCTGGTCAAGCGCGACAGCGACCCCACCAGCGTCAAGATCTATACGCCCAAGACGACCGCCATGGTGCGCGCGATGCTTGAAGCGGCCGCCGGCCCCGAAGGCACGAAGGCCGCGCAGGTGCAGGGTTACCGCGTGGCCGGCAAGAGCGGCACCGCGCGCAAGATCGTCGACGGCAAGTACAGCATGCAGCGTTATCGGAGCTCGTATGTGGGCTTCGCTCCGGTGTCGGATCCGAAGATCGTGGTGGCCGTGTCCATCGACGAGCCGACGGTCGGCGGTTATTACGGCGGCGCGATCGCCGCGCCCGTGTTCTCCCATATCGTGGGGGGGAGCCTGAGGCTGATGGGGGTGCGGCCGGACGCGCCATTTGAATCCACGATTGTTGCTGGTCTCAAGGAGCCAGGCAGATGAGCGCCAAAGGCTTCCTCTCCCACCCTGTCGCCACGGTTGCCGAAACCGTGGCGTGGTTGCATGCGCGCGTCTCGTTGACGGCGCACCTCAAGCTGGACTCGCGCGATATCGAGCCGGGCGACGTGTTCGTTGCCTGCCCGGGCCTGTCCAGCGACGGACGTCTCTATATAGATAAGGCGTTGGCGCTGGGCGCCAGCGCAGTGTTGTTCGAAGCTCCGGCCAGCGAAGCCATCGAGGCCGCTGGCGGCGATACGCCGATGTTGCCCGTGACCGGGCTGCGCGCCTTGCTGGGCGAGTTGGCCGACACCTGGTACGGCCGTCCGTCCGCCGCGTTGGCGGTGGTGGCGGTGACGGGCACCAACGGCAAGACCTCGTCGGTCCAATGGATCGCGCATGCGCTGAGCCGTAACGACAAGCCTTGCGGCACCATCGGCACCCTGGGCGCCGTGCTGCCCGACGGCCGCACGCTGGGCGGCGACTTGACGACGCCCGACGTCCTGACCGTGCATCGCACGCTGGCGGCGATGCGCGACGCCGGCGCGAAGGCGGTGGCCATGGAAGCGTCGTCGATCGGTATCGAACAGGGGCGTCTGGACGGCGTGCGCATTGCGCTGGCCGCCTTCACGAACCTGACGCGCGACCATCTTGATTACCACGGCACGATGGAACACTACGAGGCCGCCAAGGCCCGCCTGTTCCGCTGGCCGGGCCTGACGGCCGCCATCGTCAATGCCGATGACGCGGCCGGACGCCGGCTGATTGCAAGCCTGCCCGCCGGTACCGGCGCGATGGGCTACAGCCTGAGCGACGCGCCCGAGATCCCGGCCGCGATGCGCGCACGCGATCTTCAGGCGACGTCCCAAGGTCAGATCTTCACGCTGGTGTCGCCCCATGGCGAAGCCCAGATCGTGACGCGTCTGCTGGGGTCGCACAACGTGTCGAACCTGCTGCTGGTGGCTGGCGTGCTGTACAAGCTCGGCCTGCCGTTCGCGCAGATCGCGCGGGAACTGGCCGCGACGGACCCGGTGGACGGTCGGCTGCAGACCGTGGAAACGCTGCCGGTCACGACGCAGGCCCATGCGGGCCGCGGCCCGCTGGTGGTGGTGGACTACGCGCACACGCCCGATGCGTTGTCGCGCGCCTTGACGGCACTGCGCGCGGTGGCGGTTGCCCGCTCTGGCCGCCTGATCTGCCTGTTTGGCTGCGGCGGCGAGCGCGATCCGGGCAAGCGCCCCGAAATGGGCCGCATCGCGGCGGAACTGGCCGACCACGTAGTGGTGTCCAGCGACAATCCGCGCACGGAATCGCCCGAAGCGATCGTTGAACAAATTCTGGCCGGCATCCCGAAAGCGGCAAAGGCCGATGTCCAGGTCGACCGCGCACGCGCCATCATGCAGACGATCTGGGCCGCATTGCCCGAAGACGTGGTGCTGCTGGCGGGCAAGGGGCACGAAACCTATCAGGACATGGGGGGCGAAAAGCTGCCTTTCGATGACCGCGAATGGGCGCGCCTGGCATTGCTGCTGCCGCAGGTCAAAGGCGTGTCCACGGATACCCGCCGCATCGGCACGGGCGAATTGTTCGTGGCGCTGGTCGGCGAGAATTTCGACGCGCACAACTATCTTGATCAGGCCGAAGGCCGAGGCGCCTGCGCGGCTGTCGTGGCGCATGCCGTCGGCGACGCGAAGTTGCCGCAATTGGTGCTGGGCGACACCCGCCTGGCGCTGATGCGCATTGGCGCGGCGTGGCGTTCGCAGTTTTCGCTGCCGGTGGTGGCAGTGACGGGCAGCAACGGCAAGACGACCACCAAGGAAATGATCTCGGCCATGCTGGCCGAATGGCGGGGCGAAGCGGGCCGTTTGGCCACCGCCGGCAACCTGAACAACGATATCGGCGTGCCGCTGACGCTGCTGCGCTTGCGTCCGGAACATCGGGCGGCCGTTTTCGAACTGGGCATGAACCACCCGGGTGAAATCGCCCAACTGGCCGCCATGGCGGCGCCGACGGTCACCCTGGTGACGAACGCGCAACGCGAACACCAGGAGTTCATGCACACCGTGGAAGCGGTGGCGCACGAGAACGGCGCCGCGATCACGGCGCTGCCGGACGACGGCATTGCCGTGTACCCGGGAGATGAACCGTATTGCGCAATCTGGGATGCGCTGGCGGAACCGCGCCGCGTGCTGCGCTTTGGTCTGCAACCCGGCCTGGATGTGTACGCCGAGAATATTCTTGCCGACGTGAGCGCCACGCGCTGTCGCGTCGTGACGCCTGTTGGCACGGCGGAGCTGTCCCTGCCGGTGCCCGGGTTGCATAACCTGCGCAATGCACTGGCGGCGATCGCCAGCGCCATCGCGGCGGGAGTGCCGCTGGATAGCGCCGTGCGCGCCCTGGCGGGTTTTGTCCCCGTTGCGGGCCGCATGCAGCACAAGCAAATGAGTGACGGAACGTTGCTCATTGATGACACCTACAATGCCAACCCCGATTCGGTTCGTGTCGCCATCGACGTGCTGGGCCGCATGGCCGGCAAGCGCGTTCTGGTGTTGGGCGACATGGGTGAAATCGGAGACGACGGCCCGGCCCTGCATGCAGAGGCGGGCGTTTACGCGCGCGAGCATGGGCTTGACGCGCTGGTCACGCTGGGCGAAGCCAGCCGGGCGGCCGCGGCCGCATTCGGAGCTGGGGCGCACGCCTGCGCATCGGTAGACGAAGTGGTTGCCGCCTTGCGCGGTTTGCGCGCGTCCTGCGTATTGGTAAAGGGATCGCGCTTTATGCGCATGGAGCGGGTAGTGACGGCTTTTTCTTTGAATGACGGACAGGCGGCCAAGGCGCAGGGAGAACACCATGCTGCTTGAGATCGCCCGTCTGCTTTCCGATGATGTGCGCGCGCTGGGCGTGTTCGAATACATCACTTTGCGCGCCGTGTTGGCGTGCGCGACGGCATTGCTGATCGGCCTGGTCGCCGGTCCGCGCGTGATCCGCAAGCTGACCGAGATGAAGATCGGCCAGGCCGTGCGTTCGTACGGCCCGGAGACGCATCTGGTCAAGACCGGCACCCCCACGATGGGCGGCGTGCTGATCCTGATTTCCATCGCCATCAGCACCTTGTTGTGGGCGGATTGGACCAACCGCTTCGTGTGGGTGGTGCTGCTGGTGACGTTCGGCTTCGGCTGGATCGGCTGGCGCGACGACTACCGCAAAGTCGTTTATCGCGATCCCGAGGGCATGCCCGCCCGCCAGAAGTTCTTCTGGCAGGCCACCATCGGCATGATTGCCGCGGTGTATCTGGCGTTCGCCGTGTCGGCTCCCGCCAATACCGAACTGTGGCCGCTGTTCAAGGCCTGGGTCGGAAGCGGCTTCACGATGGCGTTGCCGACGCGCGCCGACCTGATCGTGCCGTTCTTCAAATCGGTGAGCTATCCGCTGGGCGTGCTGGGCTTCGTGGCGCTGACCTGGGCCGTGATCGTCGGCACCAGCAATGCCGTCAACCTGACCGACGGCCTGGACGGCCTGGCGATCATGCCGACCGTGATGGTGGGCAGCGCGCTGGGCATCTTCGCGTACGTGGTCGGCCGTGTCGACTATTCCAAGTACCTGTTGTTCCCGTATATCCCCGGCGCCTCTGAATTGATGGTGCTGTGCGCGGCGATCGGGGGCGCGGGACTGGCATTTTTATGGTTCAACGCGTATCCGGCGCAGGTGTTCATGGGCGACGTTGGCGCGCTGGCGCTGGGTGGCGCGCTGGGCACCATCGCGGTCATCGTGCGCCAGGAGATCGTGCTGTTCATCATGGGCGGCGTGTTCGTGGTGGAAACGCTGTCGGTGATGATCCAGGTGACCTGGTTCAAGTACACGAAGCGACGTTATGGAACAGGTAGACGCATATTCCGCATGGCGCCGTTGCATCATCACTTTGAAGTGGGCGGCTGGAAAGAAACCCAGGTGGTCGTGCGTTTCTGGATCATCAGCATGATGCTGGTGCTGATTGGCCTCTCTACCCTGAAGTTGCGATGAATACGATGGAAACCTCCCGCGCTGACGCGCCGCTTGTCCTGATCCTCGGATTGGGCGAGACGGGTGTCGCCGCCGCTCGCTGGTGCGCCCGCCTGGGCGCCCGCTTGCGCGTGGCTGACACGCGCGCCGAACCGGGCGGGCTGGCCGCGTTGCGTGAATCGCTGGCGCAAAACGAAGTGGAATACCGGCTGGCCTGCGACCAGTCCTTCGACACGGCGCTGCTGGAAGGCGTGAGCCAGGTCGTGCTGAGCCCCGGCCTGGCGCCCACTCAGCCTCCCGCCGCAGACCTGCTGCGCGAGGCCGAGGCCCGTGGCATCGAGATCGTCGGCGAGATCGAATTGTTTGCGCGTGCGTTGGCCGACCTGGCCGAAACGCGCGAGTACCGGCCTCGCCTTTTGACCGTGACCGGCACCAACGGCAAGACCACCGTCACCGCGCTGACGCGCCAACTGATCGAGGCCAGCGGCCTGTCGGTCGTGGCGGCGGGCAACATCAGCCCCGCGGCGCTAGCCGCGCTGATGGAGGCGCTGGACGCTGAATCGCTGCCGCAAGTCTGGGTGCTGGAGCTGTCCAGCTTCCAGCTGGAAACGACGCGTTCACTGATGGCCGACGCGGCTGTGGTGCTGAACGTCACTCAGGACCACCTGGACTGGCACGGCGGCATGGAAGCCTACGCGCAGTCGAAGGCCCGCCTGCTGAAGATGGCCCGCGTGGCCATCGTCAACCGCGACGATCCCTACACCGTCGACATGGTCGCCACCCTGAACGCGCTGAATGTGCGTAGCTTCGGCCGCGATGTACCGGAACTGGTGGGCGACATGGGCCTGGAACTGGGTCAGGGCGTGGCATGGCTGGTGGCCTGCGAACCCAGTGATTTCGATGAGCCCGCGCCGCCGGTGCGCCGCAAGAAGGACGCGCCCGAACCGGTGCGCGCCAAAGGCCGCATGAGTCGCCTGATGCCGGTGGACGCTCTGCGCATCCGCGGCATCCACAATGCCTTGAACGCGCTGGCCGCGCTGCAGCTCGCGCGCTGCCTGGACCTGGGTTGGGGTTCCATGCTGCGCGCGCTGCGCGAGTACACGGGCGAACCGCATCGTGCGGCCTTCGTGCGCACGATCGGCGGCGTCGACTACATCAATGACAGCAAGGGCACCAACGTGGGCGCAACCGTCGCCGCGCTGGAGGGCCTGGGCCAGCAGGTGGTGTTGATCGCCGGCGGCCAGGGCAAGGGCCAGGATTTTTCGCCGCTGATTCCGGGCGTGGCGCAGCACGCGCGCGCCGTGATGCTGATCGGCCAGGACGGCCCCGAGATCGGCCGCGTGCTGGCGTCAACCGGCGTGAAATGCGTCATGGCTGAAACGCTGCGCGACGCGGTGCGCGGCGCCGCCGAACTGGCCCAGCCCGGCGACGCCGTGCTCTTGTCGCCCGCCTGCGCCAGCCTGGACATGTTCCGCAACTATCCGCATCGCGGACAGGTATTCGTGGAAGAGGTCGACGACCTGGCCCGTGACCGTGGAGAGGTCGCATGAGCCTGATCGCCGATCTCACCGCCAGCGTCAACGCCGTACGGCCCGGCCGTACCCGCATGCGCAATTTCGATCTGCCGCTGGTCATCGCGGCGTCGACCTTGTTGCTGCTCGGCCTGCTGATGGTGTATTCGGCATCGATCGCCCTGGCCGACGGCCCCCGCTACGCCTCGTATGGCCGCTACTACTTCGTGATCCGCCATGGCCTGTTCATCAGCGCCGGGCTGCTTGCCGCCGGCGTGGTGCTGGCAGTGCCGATCCGCGTGTGGCAGCGTCTGGCCGTGCCGCTGTTCGTGGTGGCTATCGTGCTGCTGGTGGCAGTGCTGATTCCCGGTATCGGCCGCGAAGTCAACGGCGCGCACCGCTGGATCCCGCTGGGCCCGCTCAACTTCCAGCCTTCCGAATTGATGAAGCTGGCCGCGCTGCTCTACGCCGCCGATTACACCGTGCGCAAGCAGGAACACATGCAGGCCTTCGCGCGCGGCTTCCTGCCGATGGCATTCGCGTTGGCGGGCGTCGGCATGTTGCTGCTGCTCGAGCCCGACCTGGGCGCTTTCATGGTGATCGTGGCGATCGCCATTGGCATCCTGTTCCTGGGCGGTATCAACGGCAAGTATTTCAGCAGCTTGCTGGCGGTGCTGGTCAGCACCTTCCTGATGCTGATCTGGCTGTCGCCGTGGCGCCGCGCGCGTCTGTTCGCCTATCTGGATCCGTGGAACGAAGACAATGCCTACGGCAGCGCCTACCAGTTGTCGCATTCGCTGATTGCCCTGGGCCGCGGCGAGTGGCTGGGCGTGGGCCTGGGCGCCAGCGTCGAAAAGTTGCACTACCTGCCTGAAGCGCACACTGACTTCCTGATGGCGGTGGTGGGTGAGGAGCTGGGCTTTGCCGGCGTGATGCTGGTCATCACCCTGTTCGCCATCATCGTCTACCGTGGTTTCGACATCGGCCGCCAGGCCATCGCCATGGAACGCACCTTCGCGGGCCTGGTCGCGCATGGCGTGGCGATGTGGTTCGGCGTGCAGGCCTTCATCAACATGGGCGTCTGCCTGGGCCTGCTGCCCACCAAGGGCCTGACCCTGCCCCTGATGAGCTACGGCGGCTCGGGCGTGGTGATGAACCTGTGCGCGTTGGCCATGCTAATACGGGTCGATGTGGAAAACCGCATCATGATGCGTGGAGGTCGGGTATGACGGCCTCGCGCACCATCTTGATCATGGCCGGCGGCACCGGCGGGCACATCATGCCGGGCCTGGCCGTGGCCGACGTGCTGCGCGAGCGCGGCTGGCGCGTGCTGTGGCTGGGCAATCCAGAAAAGATGGAAGGCCGGCTGGTGCCGCCGCGCGGCATCGAGCTGGTCCCGTTGCGCTTCCAGGGCGTGCGCGGCAAGGGCGCCGCGGCGCTGCTGAAGCTGCCGTTCCTGCTGTTGCGCGCGTTCGGGCAAGCCTGGTCGCGCTTGTCCGACGTGCGGCCCGACGTGGTGCTGGGCATGGGCGGCTACGTAGCTTTCCCGGGCGGCGTCATCGCCGCGCTGCGCGGCACGCCACTGGTCGTGCATGAACAGAATGCCGTGGCAGGCACCGCGAACAAGTGGCTGGCCCGGATGGCCCGCCGCGTGCTCAGCGGTTTTCCCGGCGTGCTGCCCAAGGGCGAGGCCATGGGCAATCCGGTGCGCGCGGACCTGTGCGCGCTGCCGGACCCCGTGGAGCGTTACGCCGGCCGCAGCGGTCCGCTGCGCGTGCTGATCGTGGGCGGCAGCCTGGGCGCCCAGGCGTTGAACACCACCTTGCCGCAGGCGCTGGCGCGCCTGCCGCAGGAAAGCCGGCCGGTGGTGGTGCACCAGGCTGGCGAACAACATTTGCCCGCGCTGCAGCAGGCCTACGCCCAGGCGGGCGTGGAAGCCGACTGCCGCGCATTCATCGATGACATGGCGGGCGCCATGGGCGAGGCCGACCTGCTGATCTGCCGCGCGGGCGCCATGACGGTGTCCGAAGTGGCTGCGGCGGGTGTCGCGGCCTTGTTCGTGCCGTTTCCGCATGCCATCGACGACCACCAGACCGCCAACGCGCGCTTCCTGAGCGACGCGCAGGCCGCCTGGCTGCAGCCGCAGACCGGCCTGTCGCCTGAATGGCTGGCGCAATGGCTGGGCCAGCGCTCCCGACAAGAACTTCAAGCCGTGGCCGAACGGGCCCGCGCGCATGCGCGCCCCGAAGCCGCAGCTCATATCGCCGACGTCTGTGAACAAGCAGCGGGGCGTTCATCATGAAACACAGAATTCAACACATCCATTTCGTAGGCATCGGCGGCTCGGGCATGAGCGGCATTGCCGAGGTGCTGCTCAACCTGGGCTACACCATCAGCGGTTCCGACCTGCACGAGTCGGCGGTGACCCGCCGCCTGGCCGGCCTGGGCATGAAGATCGCGATCGGCCACGTGGCCAGCAACGTCACTGGCGCCGCCGCCATCGTCACGTCCACGGCAGTGGCGGGCGACAACCCCGAGGTGATCGCCGCCCGCGCGGCGCGCATCCCGGTGGTGCCGCGCGCCCTCATGCTGGCGGAGCTGATGCGCCTGAAGCGCGGCATCGCCGTTGCCGGCACGCATGGCAAGACGACCACGACCAGCCTGGTGGCCAGCGTGCTCGCCGCCGGCGACCTGGATCCGACCTTCGTGATCGGCGGCCGCCTGAATTCCGCGGGCGCCAATGCGCGCCTGGGGCAGGGCGACTACATCGTGGTCGAAGCCGACGAATCCGACGCTTCGTTCCTGAACCTGCTGCCGGTGATGGCCATCGTGACCAATATCGATGCCGATCACATGGACACCTACGGGCACGATGTGGCGCGCCTGAAGAGCGCCTTCATCGAGTTCACGCAGCGCCTGCCGTTCTACGGCAGTGCGGTGCTGTGTTCGGACGATGCCAATGTGCGCGAGATCATGCCCTTCGTGTCGCGACCCATCACGACCTATGGCCTGAACGAAGAGGCGCAGGTGCGCGCCTACGAAGTGCAGCCGCAAGGCACGCGCATGCGCTTCAACGTGCAGCGCACGCATCGCGACACCCTGTTGCCGCCGCTGCAGGTCGAACTGAACTTGCCCGGCTTGCACAACGTGCGCAACGCGCTGGCCGCGATCGCCGTGGCGACCGAGCTGGGCGTGGCCGACGAGGCCATCTGCGAGGCGCTGTCTTCCTTCCATGGCGTGGGCCGCCGCTTCACGCAGACGGGCGACTTCCCCGTGCCGGCCAACCATGGCGGCGGCAGCTTCACGGTGATCGACGATTACGGCCACCATCCGGTGGAAATGGCCGCCACGCTGGCCGCCGCTCGCGGCGCCTGGCCCGACCGCCGCATCGTGCTGGCGTTCCAGCCGCATCGCTACACGCGGACTCGGGATTGTTTTGAAGACTTCGTACGCGTGCTGGGTACCGCTGATGCCGTGCTGCTGACCGAGGTCTACGCCGCAGGCGAGCCGCCGCTGGTGGCGGCGGACGGCCGGGCCCTGTCGCGCGCCTTGCGCGTGGCCGGCAAGGTCGAGCCGGTGTTCGTCGAGGACGTGGCGGAACTGCCGCAGGCCGTGGTGGATTTCGTGCGCGACGGCGACGTGGTGATAGTTATGGGAGCGGGTTCGATCAGCAAAGTCCCCGCCCAAGTTGGAGAACTGGCATGAGCACGCAATTCGGCAAGGTGGGTGTGTTGTACGGCGGACGTTCCGCCGAACGCGAAGTGTCCTTGATGTCGGGCGCGGGCGTGCACCAGGCGCTGGTCAGCGCCGGCGTGGACGCGCACCTGTTCGACACGGGCGAGCGTAGCCTGTCCGAGCTGGCCGCCCAGGGCTTTGACCGCGTGTTCATCGCTTTGCACGGCCGCTATGGCGAAGACGGCACCATCCAGGGCGCCCTGGAACTGCTGGGTATCCCCTATACCGGCAGCGGCCCGCTGGCGTCCGCGCTCGCCATGGACAAGACCATGACCAAGCGCGTGTGGCTGCAGCACGGCCTGCCCACGCCCGACTTTGAATTGCTGGATGCGGACACCGAACTGCGTCTGGTGCCCGACCGCCTGAGCCTGCCGCTGATCATCAAGCCGCCGCATGAAGGATCGACGGTGGGCATCACCAAGGTGGTGGGCTATTCCGACATGAAGGAAGCCTACGCCGCGGCCGCGCGTTTCGATGCCGAAGTGCTGGCCGAGCAGTTCATCACCGGCCGCGAGCTGACCGTGGCGGTGCTGGGCGGCGGCAAGACCGCGCGCGCGCTGCCCGTCATCGAGATCGCCGCGCCTGGCGGCAATTACGACTACGAGCACAAGTACTTTTCCGACGACACGCAGTACTTCTGCCCGGCCACGCTGCCGCCCGAAGTGGCCGCGGAAGTCGCCGAGATCGCGGTCCAGGCCTATCAGGCGCTGGGCTGCGAAGGTTGGGGCCGCGCCGATTTCATCCTCGACCGCGACAACCGGCCGTGGCTGCTGGAAATGAACACCTCGCCTGGCATGACCAGCCACTCACTCGTTCCCATGGCCGCCAAGGCGGTGGGAATCAGCTACGCCGACCTGTGCGTGGCGATCTTGTCCGAAGCCGCGTGCAAAGTGCGCAGCCCGGCCCGTAACGCTTGACCCGGATACTCTGTGTGGAACGACGCTCGCACCACCAACCTGATCGCCAACACGCTGGCCGTGCTGGCGGTTTGCGCCATGCTCGTCGCGGGCGTGGTGTGGGTGGTGCAACGCCCGTTCTTCACGCTGCAGGCCATCGAGCTGGAATCGATGCCGGACACCGAGCTCCACTACGTGTCCACGGGGGCGGTGCGGTCGGCGATCGCGGGCCGCTTCAAAGGCAATTTCTTCACGGTGGACCTGGACGACGCGCGCGAGATCTTCGAGTCGGTCCCGTGGGTCCGGCATGCCACCGTGCGGCGGATCTGGCCCAATGTGTTGCGCGTGCGGATCGAGGAGCAGCAGCCTCTGGCGCTGTGGAACGAGAACCAGATGATCAACACCTGGGGCGAAGCGTTCACGGCCAACACGGGCGAGGTGGACGACGAGACCGTGCTGCCGCAATTCTCCGGTCCGGAGGGCTCCGAATCGCTGGTCGTGCAGCGCTACGCCGAATTGGCGCGCTGGTTCGCCCCGCTGGACATGCACGTCACGCAGTTGGACCTGAGTCCGCGCTACGCCTGGCGCGTGGTGCTGTCCAACGGCATGTCGCTGGATCTGGGCCGCGATCCGGGCGCCGATGCGCCGGATCCGCATGGCCTGCCGGGCGCCTTGCCGTTCGCGGCCCGCATTCAACGTTTTGTGCAGGCGTGGCCCGCCGTGGCGGGGCGCCTGGAAGGGCGCACCGTGACGCAGGCCGACCTGCGCTATCCCAATGGTTTCGCCCTGGCGCTGGCTCCGTTGCCGCCGTCGGAAACCAAATCCAAATCCATACCGAAACCTCCCAAGAAACGCTAACGCCATGACCCGTGACATCAAGGACCTTATCGTCGCCCTCGATATCGGCACCAGCAAGGTGGTGGCTGTGGTGGCTGAAATTTTGCCTGAAGGGCGATTCGAAGTGCTCGGCCTGGGCCAGCATGAATCGCGCGGCATGCGCAAGGGCGTGGTCGTCAATATCGAGACCACTGTGAATTCCATCCAGCGCGCGCTTGAAGAAGCCGAGCTGATGGCAGATTGCAAGATTCGCGACGTCTATACCGGCATTGCCGGCAGCCATATCCGCAGCTTCAATTCCAGCGGCATGGTCGCCGTGAAGGACAAGGAAGTCACCGCCACCGACGTTGCCCGCGTCATCGAGACCGCCAAGGCGGTGAACATCCCGACCGACCAGCAGGTGCTGCACGTGCTGACGCAGGAGTTCATCGTCGATGGCC
Source organism: Achromobacter sp. (assembly GCF_036567245.1). Classification (GTDB taxonomy): domain Bacteria; phylum Pseudomonadota; class Gammaproteobacteria; order Burkholderiales; family Burkholderiaceae_B; genus Achromobacter. Next base: position 14,061 of record NZ_DATCUY010000283.1, read on the forward strand.
AGGAAGACATCCGCGAGCCCATCGGCATGAGCGGACTGCGCCTGGAAGTGCGCGTGCACATCGTGACGGGCGCGGTCAGCGCCGCCCAGAACATCGTGAAGTGCGTGCGCCGCTGCGGCCTGGAAGTGCAGGACCTGATCCTGCAACCCCTGGCCTCCAGCCTGGCCGTGCTCACCGCCGATGAAAAGGAACTGGGCGTGGTGCTGGTCGACATCGGCGGCGGCACCACCGACGTGGCCATCTTCACCGGCGGCGCGATCCGCCATACCGCCGTGCTGCCCATCGCCGGCGATCAGATCACCAACGACATCGCCGCGATGCTGCGCACGCCCACGCCCGATGCCGAGGAAATCAAGCTGCGCTACGGCGTCGCCAAGCAGGTGCTGGCCAGCCCGGACGAGTCCGTGGAAGTGCCGGGCCTGGGCGACCGCGGCCCGCGCCAGGTCAAGCGCCAGGCGCTGGGCGCGGTGATCGAGCCGCGCGTGGAGGAGCTGTTCACGCTGGTGCAGCAGGTCGTGCGCGATTCCGGCTACGAAGACCTGCTGGCTTCCGGCGTGGTCCTGACCGGCGGCTCGGCCCAACTGCCCGGCATGATCGAACTGGCCGAGGACGTGTTCCTCAAGCCGGTGCGCGTGGCAGTGCCCGAATACGAAGGCAGCCTGGCCGACGTGATGCGCAATCCGCGCTTCTCGACGGTGATGGGCTTGTTGCAGGAAGCAAGAATGCAGCGCGTGCGCGGCCGCAAGGTCGCCGCCCAGACAGGCAATTTCAAGAGCCTGCTGGCGCGCATGAAGGAATGGTTCATGAACTGAGTTTCAAGGGGCAGGTTGGGGCCTGTCCTTGGTGCGGTCAGCGGCGGTAATGCGGACTGGGCCAGAAGAGGGGAGGCGCTTCAAACCCGTTGCGGGCCCGTCCGGCGACGAGTTTGAGGCGATTCACAAAACATAGGTTGGTTGGGGAATTTTTGTGATTTGCGAAATCGGACTTGTGAGGGAGTCATCATGATGAACTTTGAGATGCTTGAGAACAACACCAAAGGGACCGTTATCAAGGTCGTTGGTGTGGGCGGTGCGGGCGGCAATGCCGTCGCGCACATGATTCGCAGCGGTGTGCACGGGGTGGATTTCATCTGCGCCAACACCGATGCGCAGGCACTGGCGGCGACCAACGCCCCGGTGCAGATCCGTCTGGGCCGCACCGGCCTGGGCGCGGGCGCCAAGCCCGAGCAGGGACGCGCGTCGGCTGAAACCGCGCGCGAGGAGATCCGTGCCGCGCTGAACGGCGCGCACATGGTCTTCATCACCGCCGGCATGGGCGGTGGCACCGGCACCGGCGCAGGTCCGGTCGTGGCCGAAGTCGCCAAGGAACTGGGCATCCTGACTGTGGGCGTGGTCACCAAGCCTTTCACCTTCGAAGGCAACAAGCGCCTGAAGATGGCCGAGGACGGTATCTCGGAACTGGCCAAGCACGTGCATTCGCTCATCGTGGTACTCAACGAGAACCTCTATGAACTGATGGACGAGGACGCGACGCAGGAAGACTGCTTCCGTTCGGCCGACGACATCCTGCACAACGCTTGCGCGGGTATCGCCGAAATCATCAACGTCGAAGGCAACGTCAACGTCGACTTCGAAGACGTCAAGACGATCATGGGCGAGCAGGGCCAGGCCATGATGGGCACGGCGTCGGCTTCGGGTGCGGACCGCGCCCGGGTGGCCGCCGAGCACGCCATCGCTTGCCCGCTGCTGGAAGGCGTGGACCTGAACGGCGCTCGCGGCGTGCTGGTCAACATCACTGCCAGCCGCTCGCTGAAGATGCGCGAAACGCGCGAAATCATGGAAACGATCCGCAGCTACGCTTCGGACGACGCGACCGTGATCTTCGGCACCGCCTACGACGAGTCCATGGGCGAAAACCTGCGCGTGACCGTGGTGGCAACCGGCCTGGGCCGTGCGCAAGCGCGTCCGCAGCTGGTGCAGAACACCGCTGAAGTGCTGCGTACCGGCACCGACAACATGCCCATGGGCACGATGCCGGCTGGCGGTCAAGGCGATTACCGCAACTTGGACATGCCGTCTGTCATGCGCAACCCGCGCAGCCAGGCGTCGGCTCAGGTGCGTGCTCTGGAAAGCTCGGGCATGGATCATTTCGACATCCCGGCATTCCTGCGCAAGCAAGCGGATTGAACCCAGGAGCCGATTTCTGGCTCTAAATGCACTCCCTCATCTCCGGCCTGCCTGTCCCCACAGGCAAGCCGGAGGCAGAGCGGTCCGTGTTTCCCTTGCACGGTTTCAATAAGGGACGGAGGTATCGGTCGATCCAGACGCCAAATGGCGCCAGGGATCGGACAGAGTTACAATACGTCAGTTACGCCGGCAATCTGTTCGTCTTCTTGCCGGCTTCCTGGCTCAAAAACACCAAAGTCTCATGTTCCGACAGCGCAGCATTCAGAATCTCGTCCGCACGACAGGCGTCGGCGTCCACTCCGGACGGCGGGTCGAGCTCACCTTGCGCCCGGCACAACCGAATACGGGCATCGTGTTCCATCGCGTCGATCTGCCACAGGTCGTGGACCTGCCCGCGCAGGCCACCGGCGTGGGTGACACGCGCATGGCGTCGGTGCTGCAGCAGGGCAATGTCCGCGTGTCCACGGTGGAACACCTGATGTCGGCGCTGGCCGGCCTGGGCATCGACAACCTGCATATCGACCTCACTGCCGAAGAAGTCCCCATCATGGACGGCAGTGCGGCCACGTTTGTCTATCTGCTGCGCTCGGCGGGCATCGTCGAACAGAACGCGCCCAAGCAATTCATCCGCGTGCTGAAGCCCGTGGAAGTGCGCGAAGGCGAAGGCCGCAACGAAAAATGGGCGCGCCTGGAGCCCCATGAGGGCTACGCGCTGGCGTTCTCGATCGATTTCCGCCACCCCGCCATCGATTCCACGGCCAATTTCGCCGAGATCGATTTCGCCACGCACTCGTATGTGCGGGAAATCGCCCGCGCGCGCACCTTCGGTTTCGTCAATGAAGTCGAGGCCTTGCGCTCCATGGGCCTGGCCCGCGGCGGCAGCCTGGACAACGCCATCGTCATGGACGAGTACCGCGTGCTCAACAGCGATGGGCTGCGCTACGACGACGAATTTGTAAAACACAAGATCCTGGACGCCATCGGCGACCTGTATCTGCTGGGCAAACCCCTGGTGGCGCGCTACGTCGCGTGCAAGTCGGGCCACGGCCTGAACAACCAGTTGGCCCGCGCGCTGCTGGAGCAGCGCGATGCCTGGGAACTGATCACTTACGAATCCCAGGCTGAAGCGCCGCAGGCATTCCGCCAAGAGTGGAAGCTGGCCTAGAGTCAGACCCACCCCCTACCCGCTGACGCGGGCCCCCTCAAGGGGGCGACGTCTGCGGACCGGCAAAGCCGGCTCCGCGACGTCCGCGCTATCATCTTGCGCAGCTAGGTCCCTGAGGACTCCCAGAGGATGTGACGGTCGTCATCCTCTAGCGCTTAAGGCGCAAACCGGCGGCAAACCATAGGATGAATCCGTCCGAGAACTTGGTTTCGCTTCGTTTCCGGGGGCTTCGGGTCAAGGACAACCCGGCCGGCTTCAGCTACTCTTGTGGTGCTTCAGCAGCTTGGCGACCGCGTCGGCCAGAGGGCCCGGCCGCAGGTTGTCGTGCAGTGTCTCGAACGCGCCCAGGGCGGTGTCGCCCAGTGGTTGCGCCTCTTTGGGAGGGCGCGGCTGGCGGGCGCCGGGTTTGGGCAAACCTGCTTGTACCTTGACGGCGATTTCGTTAAGGTTCCAGCCTTGGTCTGCCAAGGTCCGCGCGATGCGCGGTGCCAATTGACGCATCTTGGCCGCATGCGCGGCACTCGGCACCACCAGGTGGAGGCACTGGTTTTCCAGCTTGCCCACCTGGCATACGGCGCCCAGCGGGGCGGGCAGAACCGCCGCCACCGCGTACTGGATTTGCAAGTGCTTGCGGGCGGTCGCCAGAACGCCGGCGCCCCGCATGTCATGACCCAGCCATCCCAGGGCGGTATCTTCTTTCCGCCGGCTGGAACTGGAACGTTGACGGTATGAAGTGGGTCTATTCATGCCGGCTCTAAGAATTAGGAAGCAAACCTTGAAAATCGTGATTATGCACGCCCGTGACGGGCAGGACGGGCATTTCACCCTGGGCGGCGCGCGCCTCGCGCTGTTTCTGGGGGGCGCCTTGATCACGGCCGCCATCTTTGGCGCCGCGTTACAACGATACCTTACTCCGATCCTGCCGGCCGTACATGCCGTGGGCTGGCCCCTGGCGGGCCAACCCGGGCGCGACGCCGATTTCCTGCGCGGAAACATGAATCTGCTGGCCGCCAAGGTGGGGGCGCTGCAGGCCAAGCTGGTGAGCATCGACGGCCTGGGCCAACGGGTGGCCAAGGTCGCCGGCGTGGCCTACACCGATCCCGAACTGGCCAAGCAACTGGCCGTGGCGCAGCCCGAGGCGCTGACCCAGCCCGAAGCCACCCAGGTCATGGACGATCTGTTCACCGACCACCCGCCGCCCAGCGCGGCCTCGGCCGAGGCATTGGGCCGCCAGCTCGACGAAATCCAGGCCAGATTGGCCCAGCAGTCGGACAATCTGAAGTTGCTGGACGCGGCGCTGACGAAGCGGTCGGCGGACCAGGCGCGCATGCCGACAGCCATGCCGATCACCGATTACCCCTATCTCACCTCATCGTACGGCTGGCGTCGCAACCCCGTGACCGGCCGCAGCGCCATGCACGAGGGCCTGGATTTCGCCGCGCCTCCGGGTACGCCCATCCTGGCGGCCTCGGGCGGGGTGGTGCTGGAGTCCAAGTTCCAGCCGGGCTACGGCAATATGGTCGAGATCGATCACGGTGACGGCTTGATCACCCGCTACGCCCATGCTTCCTCCCTGATGGTGAAGCAGGGGCAGTTGGTGGAACGCGGCCAGCAAGTGGCCCGCGTGGGCAGTTCCGGCCGTTCCACTGGCCCGCATCTGCACTTCGAGGTCCGCCTGGCCGGGCAGCCGCTGGACCCGCGCCTGTTCCTGGGACCGCATCAGACCGCGCCGCCTTCCGCGGTGGCCCACGCCGCGCAGTGAACCCAGAGCGTCCGTGCCGGTCAAACCGGCCGGCAGTGCTACCCTGTCCATAGGTTCAGGCTATTGCGCTCCAGGTGCGTTAAACTGGTTCGTTTCCCAGCGGACCCCCGCTCAACCAATAACATCAAGTCACGGGTGACGCTGCTCCGGCCTTTTGCAGGCGCGGCGTGGCTCGTGCGGCCGACATACGCATGGTTTCTCTGCTCAAAAAACTCATAGGCAGCCGCAACGACCGGCTGCTTAAGCAGTATCGCAAGCTGGTAACCCAGATCAATGGGTTCGAACCCAAGATCTCCGCGCTCTCCGATGAGGAGCTGGCGGCCAAAACCGAGGAATTCCGTTCCCGTCACGCCCAGGGCACATCCCTGGACGATCTGCTGCCCGAAGCTTTCGCGGTTGTGCGCGAAGCGGGCAAGCGGGTGTTCGGCATGCGCCACTTCGACGTGCAGATGCTGGGCGGCATCGCCCTGCACAGCGGCAAGATCGCCGAAATGCGCACGGGCGAAGGCAAGACGCTCATGGCGACGTTGCCGGTCTACCTGAACGCGATCGCCGGCAAGGGCGTGCACGTGGTCACGGTGAACGACTACCTGGCCCGCCGCGACGCCGAATGGATGGGGCGTCTGTACCACTTCCTGGGCCTGAGCACAGGCGTGGTGGTGCCGCAGCAGCCCAACGAGGAAAAGAAGGCGGCTTACCTCGCCGACATTACCTACGGCACCAACAACGAGTTCGGCTTCGACTACTTGCGCGACAACATGGAATACCGTGTTGAAGACCGTCGCCAGCGCGGGCTGTTCTACGCCATCGTCGACGAAGTGGACTCGATCCTGATCGACGAAGCCCGCACGCCGCTGATCATTTCCGGCCAGGCCGAAGACCACACCGAGCTCTACGTCCGCATGAACGCGGTGCCGCCGCTGCTCAAGCGCATGGCCCACGAGCCCAAGCCGCAGGAGCCGGAACCCGAAGGCGACTACTGGGTCGACGAAAAGAGCCAGCAGGTCTATCTGTCCGAAGCCGGGCACGAGAATGCCGAAGGCATCCTGTCGCGCCTGGGCATCCTGCCCGAGGGCGAATCGCTGTACGACCCGCGCCATATCGCGCTGATGCACCACCTGATGGTGGCGCTGCGCGCCAACACGCTGTTCTTCCGCGACCAGCAGTACGTGGTGCAGGACGGCGAAGTGGTCATCGTCGACGAATTCACCGGCCGCCTGATGGTGGGCCGCCGCTGGTCCGACGGCCTGCACCAGGCGGTCGAGGCCAAGGAAGGCGTGAAGATTCAGCACGAGAACCAGACGCTGGCGTCGATCACGTTCCAGAACTACTTCCGCATGTACGAAAAGCTGTCCGGCATGACCGGCACGGCCGATACGGAAGCCTACGAATTCCAGGAAATCTACGGGCTCGAAACGGTCATCATCCCGACCAACAAGCCCATGGTCCGCAAGGACCAGAACGACCAGGTCTTCAAGACCGATGGCGAAAAGTACAACGCCATCCTCGAAGACATCCGCGACTGCCACGAACGCGGCCAGCCGGTGCTGGTGGGTACCACCAGCATCGAAAACTCCGAGCTGCTGTCGGGCCTGCTGAAGAAGGCCAAGCTGCCGCACGAAGTGCTGAACGCCAAGCAGCATGCCCGTGAAGCCGAGATCGTCGCTGAAGCCGGCAAGCCTGGCCACATCACCATCGCCACCAACATGGCGGGCCGCGGCACCGACATCGTGCTGGGCGGCAGCGTCGATAAGCAGGTCGACCTGATCCGCGCCGACGAGTCGCTGTCCGAGGCTGAAAAAGACGCTCGCATCGCGAAGGTGCGCGCCGACTGGAAGCCGCTGAACGAGCAGGTCAAGGCCGCCGGCGGCCTGCGCATCATCGGCACCGAACGCCACGAATCGCGCCGTATCGACAACCAGCTGCGCGGCCGTGCCGGCCGCCAGGGCGATCCGGGCTCGTCGCGCTTCTATCTGTCGCTGGAAGACTCGCTGATGCGCATCTTCGCGGGCGACCGCGTGCGTGCCATCATGGAACGCCTGAAGCTGCCCGAGGGCGAGCCCATCGAGGCCGGCATGGTGACGCGTTCGATCGAGACCGCGCAGCGCAAGGTGGAAGGCCGCAACTTCGACATCCGCAAGCAATTGCTGGAGTACGACGACGTCGCCAATGACCAGCGCAAGGTGCTGTACTCGCAGCGCAATGACGTGCTGGAAGCCGCCAGCGTGGGCGCCACCGTGCAGAACCTGCGCGATGCCGCCGTGACCGACATGGTCAACACCTACGTGCCGCCGGAATCGGTGGAAGAACAGTGGGATGTGCCGGCGCTGCAGAAGGCGCTGGAAGGCGACTGGCACCTGCAGCTGCCGCTGACGGAAATGCTGGAAAAGGAAGCCAGCCTGACCGACGACGACCTGCGCGAGCGCGTGGTGAACGCCGCGCGCGAGGCCTATCAGGCCAAGGTCGACCAGGTCGGCACGGAATCGTGGGCGCAGTTCGAGCGTTCGATCATGCTGCAGGCGATCGACACGCACTGGCGTGAACACCTGTCGGCGCTGGATTACCTGCGCCAGGGGATCCATCTGCGCGGCTATGCGCAGAAAAACCCCAAGCAGGAATACAAGCGCGAAGCCTTCGAGCTGTTCTCGGGCATGCTGGACCGCATCCGCGACGACGTGGTCCGGGTGCTGATGACGGTGCGCGTGCAGTCGCAGGAACAGGTCGAACAGGCAGAGGCCGAAGCGGCGCAGCCGCATGTGCAGAACGTGCAGTACCACCATTCCGATTACGACGAAGCGCTGGCCCAGTCCGAACCGGAAAGCGGTGCGCAGCCCGTGCGCAATGCTTTGCCCAAGGTCGGCCGCAACGACCCGTGCCCCTGCGGCAGCGGCAAGAAGTACAAGCAGTGCCACGGCAAGCTCGTCTGATCCAGGAGCCATCATGCTGCATTCCGTCGGCCGCACTGAATTCGACCATGCCGTGGTCATGGTGCGCGACCGGCTGGATGCGCTGGCCCCGCATTTCGAGCGCCAGGGGTTCCACCTCAGCGACAAGGCGGTGCACAACCTGGGGTCGTGCAACCGGCTGATCGTGCTGGAAGGCACGTATGTCGAACTGCTGGGCTGGCCGCCCGGCGCGCCGCCCGCGCGCAAGGAAATCGCCGATTCGCCGTTCGGGCTGGAGGCGCTGGTGTTCCGCACCTATGACGCCGAAGCCACCCGCGAGCGCCTGCTGGCGGCTGGGTTTGCCGTCAACCCGGTCCAGGAACTGAGCCGTCCCGCCGTGCTGGATGGTCAGGAAGTCCAGGCCCGTTTTCATACCGTGCGCTTCGCCGAGCAGCCCTTGCCCGGCATCCGCATGTATTTCTGCCGCCATCTGACGCCCGAGTGCGTGTGGTCGCCAGAACTCATGGCGCATCCCAACGGCGCGCGCAGCCTGGTGCGCATCGATGCCCGGGCGCAGGATGCGCGCGCGGTCGCCCAGCGGCTGGCGCTGGTGGCTGGCGTGGACGCCGAAGCCGCAAACGGCGGCTGGGACGTGCCGCTGGCGAATCTGCGGATCCACGTGAGCCTGGACGCGGCAGCGGCGGGGCCCACGCTTTCGACGCTGACCCTCGAAAACAAGGACGGCGCCCACTACACGCTGGACACCGGCTTGTAAACGCCAGGCGGCAGGCGCCGCCGCAGCAACGAATTGCCCGCACCGCCCGCGTTGCGGGCTTTTTTTCGCCTTGCGTTAGCCCCATCCAGGACGTACAGGGAGGCTGGCGGCATCGGGCTTGCGGGGAAACCCGGGTTGTTGCTCGAACTGTATGCACTTTAGTATGCATTTCATTCCCGGCCATTCAACCTAGCCCAGGTGAGCAGGCATGACCCAATCCTCTATCGCAGTCCGCCCCGCGGCGCGCACCAAGGAAGCGCAGGCGGAGCTGTACGGCGCGGTCAAGGCGATGGCGGTGCGCTTCGACTTCAAGCCTGGTGAACGCATCAACGAGGTGGAACTGGCCCGCAAGCTGAACGTCAGCCGCACGCCGTTGCGCGAAGTCCTGAACCAGCTGATGGTCGAAGGTTTCCTGACCCGGTCGGTCAACCGAGGTTTCATCACCCGCCTGCTCGACGCCAAGCAGATCCACAGCCTCTACGAATACCGCGCCGTGCTGGAGGCGGGCATCGTGCGCGCGGCTTGCGAGCGTGCCAGCGACGAAGAACTGGCCAGCCTGCGGGAGTTCGTCGAGCGGTCCCGCGATCTACCCGAAGACAGCGACGCGACCCGCCTGCTGGAACTCGATGAGGCCTTCCATCTGAGGCTGGCGCGCTGCTCGCGCAACGAGGAGTTCGTGCGCGCGCTGGAAAGCGTCAACGCCCGTATTCACTTCGTGCGCTGGATCGACATGCAGCAGGGGCGCCGCAGTCACACGCAGGGCGAGCACCTGCGTATCGTCGAGGCACTGGAACGGCGTGACATCGATGCCTTGCCGGGCCTGATGGACGCGCATATCGGCCGACGCCTGGACCAGATCACCGACGTCATACGCACCGGTTTTTCCACGATCTACATGCGGGACCAGGCCGAACCCGCCACGATAGCGCCGGCCAACACCATACAAGCAGGGGAAAAATCATGAATCACAGGATAAAGCGTGGACTGGCTGCGCTATGCATGCTGTCCGCCACGGCGGGGGCCTTTGTCGCCGCACCGGCCGCCGCCGCGGAGGAGCGGCCGCTGATACTGGTCGTGCCTTATCCCCCTGGAGGCAGTACCGACATCCTGGCGCGCATTCTGCAGCCGCGCCTGTCGCAGCAATTGGGCGGCCGCGCGGTGGTGGTCGAAAACCGGCCGGGGGCGGCCAGCCAGATCGCCACCGCCTTCGTGGCGCGCGCCGAACCCGACGGCAACACCTTGCTGGTCAGCTTCGACAACCATGGCATCAACCCCGCCGTGAAGCCCAAGTTGCCCTACGACACGTTCAAGGACTTCGTCGCCATTTCGCAGACGGTGCGTTTCCCGCTGGTACTGGGCGCCAATCCCAGCGTGCCGGGCGACAACCTGAAGGAATTCCTGGCGGCGGCCGCCAAGCAGCCGCCCAACAAGTTCAACTATGCATCCACCGGCGTGGGCTCGCTGAACCATCTGGCGCCCGAAGAACTCAAGCGCCTGTCAAAGGTCGAGCTGCTGCACGTGCCGTACGGCGGCGGCGGACCGGCAATCCAGGCGGTAGTGGGCGGCCAGGCCAGCATGACCTGGCTGAGCTTCGCGGCCCTGCGCGGCCAGATTCAGGCCGGCAAGATCAAGCCGCTGGCGGTGGCGGGCGACAAGCGCCTGGCCGATCTGCCGAATGTGCCGACGGTGGCGGAATCGGGTTTCCCCGGCTTTGTCGCCTATTCCTGGAGCGGCATGTTCGCGCCCAAGGGCACGCCGGAAGCGACGGTGAAAAAACTGACCGCCGATTTCAAGGCCGTGCTGGCCGATCCGGAAATCCGCAAGAAGGTCACGGACGCAGGCTTTGAGATCGTGGCCTCCGATGGCCCGGCGCTGGACGCCTACGTGAAGTCGGAATACGACCGCTGGAGCGCCTTCATCAAGAGCAGCAACATCAATCTGGATAACTGAACGGCGCGTGGCCGGCGGCGCGCCGCCCGGCCACGGCTCGTGCAACACAAGTGGAGATGACATGGAAAACATGACCGGCGCCGAAGCCATGGTGCGCATGTTGCAGCACAACGGCGTCAAGCACATTTTTGGCCTGTGCGGCGACACCAGCCTGCCGTTCTACGATGCGCTGTACCGGCTGGACCACGGCATGCAGCACATCCTGACGCGCGATGAGCGCAGCGCCGGCTACATGGCGGACGCCTATGCCCGCGTGACCGGCAAGGTCGGCGTGTGCGAAGGCCCCAGCGGCGGCGGCGCGACCTATCTGCTGCCCGGCCTGGTGGAGGCCAATGAATCGTCCATCCCGGTGCTCGGCATTACCTCGGACGTGGCGGTGGGCTCGCGCGGCAAGTATCCGCTGACCGAGTTGGACCAGGAAGCGCTGTACCGTCCGCTGACCAAATGGAACCGCACGATCGACCGCGCGGACCAGATTCCCGGCATGGTGCGCGCGGCCTTCCGCGCCATGACGACCGGCAAGCCCGGCGCTGCCCATCTGTGCTTTCCGTACGACGTGATGAAGCAGCAGGTGGACGGGTCCGATGTCTGGGCCCAGCCCGAGCATGGACGTTTCCCGGCCATGCGCTACGCGCCGGATCCCCTGGACGTCGCGCGCGCCGCGCAGCGGCTGGTCAGCGCGCGGGCGCCGGTGATCATCTGTGGCGGCGGCGTGGTCATCGCCGGCGCCAGCGGCGCCTTGCAGGAGTTGGCCGAATCGCTCAAGGCCGCGGTCTGCGTGACCGTGAGCGGGCAGGGCAGTCTGGCCGACAACCATCCCCTGAATGCGGGCGTGGTCGGCTCCAACGGCGGCGTGATGGCGACACGCGACGTGGTGGCCGCGGCCGACGTGGTGCTGTTCGTCGGCTGCCGCGCCGGTTCGACCTCCACCGAGCACTGGCGTTTCCCCAACCGCAACGTGCCCATCCTGCACATCGACATCGATCCCATGGTGATCGGCGCCAACTACCTGACCGAAGTCGGCATGGCGGGCGATGCCAAGCTGGCGCTGGAGGCCCTGGGCGTGGAGGTGGCGGCGCGCCTGGCGCACCGTCCTGCGGATGCCGCCGATGG
>NZ_DATCUY010000284.1:0-9386 GCF_036567245.1 Achromobacter sp.
AGCGGCGCGCCGGCCAGGCCCGCGCGGATCTCGCGGCGCAGCGCCAGGCACTCGTCGTAGGTATCGACCAGTTCGCGCAACCGCGTCATCAGGCTGGCCAGCAACACGTCGCGCCAGGTGGAACGGCTGTCGATCGCGGGCGTGAGCCGGGTCGCCGCGGCGCGCAACTGCACCGCGGTTTCGTGCGTGGCCTGGGCGCCGGCATTGATCCATTCGGAGATGTCTGCCAGCAGGGCCGAAACCGGCGCCGGCAGCGGCTGGCCGCCGGCCTGCAGGGCGCGCATGCGATCTTCCACGGCCGACACGGTGGGCGTCAGGGCCGCGATCTGGTCCTGCATGGCCCGTACGGCGCCGGAGGTCCAGCGCAGGTTGCTGGTGTCGAAAGGCACGTGGGTGGACATCAGGCGCAGTTGGGTGATGTCGTTGGCCAGCACGCGGCGGTCGCGGTCCTTCTGTTCGGTGGCCTGGCCGCTGAGCGTGTCGTGCATCCAGTTGCGGGCGTCGCGCACGGCCTTGTCCAGCATCAAGGTCAGGGCGGGCGCCAGTCCGCGCGGCAGCACGATGCTGTGGATCAGGGTGGCGCAGACGATGCCCAGCGTGATTTCCTCGACGCGGGCGAGCGCGGTGTCGAACACCTGGGCAGGGGCCGTCACGCTGGGAAAGCCGATCATGGCGGCGGTATAGCCCGCCAGCATGAACAGGTACGAACGCGGGGTGCGGTCCAGTACCGACAGGTACAGGCAGGCGCCCACCCACAGCACCATGGCGGCGGTCATGACCACCGGAGAGTTCGACAGCCGCGGCACCATGTATACGGTGGCGGCCGAGCCGAAGAAAGTGCCGGCCAGGCGGTACAGCGCCTTGGAGCGAACCGCGCCCGACCAGGGCTGGGCCACCACATAGGCAGTGGTCATGGCCCAGAACGGACGCGGCAAACCCATGCTGTAGGCCAGGTAGAGCGCCATGATGGCGCTCAGATAGCTCTTGAGCGAGAAGATGCTTTCGCGGACGTTGGGGAGTTTCACGCTTGTTCGTCCTGTGGCTGGGCGCCCGCGCCGCCGCGGCCCAGGGTCACTTTCAGGCTGTCGAAGACCCGCAGGCAGGCTTCCAGATCCGCTTCGCTCACGCCCCGGAACAGGCGGCGGCGCAAATCGACCAGGACGTCCTCGACCGTGGCGCGCAGCGCCTGGCCGGCGTCGGTCAGGTGCAGCGTCTTGGCGCGGCGGTCATGCGGGTCTTCGCGGCGTTCCATCAGGCCGGCGGCCACCAGTTGGTCCAGCACCCGCACCAGCGAGGGGCCTTCCACGCCCAGCGCTTCGGCCAATGCGCCCTGGCGCACGCCGTCTCCCAGCCGGCCGGCCAGGATCACGGGCCAGGCGGTGGCTTGGGACAGGCCGTAGTCGGCCAGGGCTTTGTCGGCGGCGCCGCGGTAGGCGCGCGACAGCACCATCAGGGCAGAGGTGGTGGCCATGAGCTGGGAGTCGGTGGGCGTGTTCATGGAATAGATTGTATCCTATCTATTAGCTTACTAATAATTGAAAATGGCGATTATCTCCATGGATTTTCTCAATCGGGAAAATAGGGGGCGGGTTTTCCGTCTATGGAAAACCGAAGGTCAGGGGGGGCCGTGTTGAGGGAAAGACAGGCGCGGCAGCGGCGGCCGCGCCCCGGCGCTCAGCCGTTGCAGTCGGCCCAGCAGTTGGGCGTTTCGTACAGGCGCACGCGGGTCAGCCGCAGTTCGGCGCCATAGTGGCCGTGGTAGTGCGGCGCCAGGGTCTCGAAGACGATGGCGGCCAGGTTTTCGGCCGTGGGGATGCGGTCCAGCACCACGGTCTTGTGGCCGGGCAGGCTGTCCAGGAAGCCGCGCACCGCGGCGTCGCCCTCATAGACCAGGAAGGCATGGTCCCAGACGTCCACGATGTGGGTCTTGGCGATGTGCTTGATTTCGGAGAAATCCATCAGCATGCCGTTGTCGGATTCGCCGGGCGCCTGCACCACGTCGCCGGTCAGGGTGATTTCCAGCACATAGCGGTGGCCGTGCAGGTTGCGGCACTGGCTGCGGTGGTCGGGAATGCGGTGGCCGGCGTCGAACTCCAGCCTGCGGGTCACGGAAATCATGGCGCGCTCCGCAGGGGGCAAGGGTAAATCATGGAATGCCTATGTATTTGTGGGTCTGCAGGCTGAGCCGCCATTGCGGGTGCTGCATACAGTACTGGACGGCTTGCTCGGTGTTGGCCGCGCGCGCGGGGCCGTCCATGGGTTGCAGGAAGAAGTGGTCGAAGTCCAGATGCGCAAAGGCTTCGGGGCGCGCGTTGGCTTGCGGATAGACCAGCTTGAGCTCGTCGCCGTGTTCCAGGACCACGGGCGCCGTGCCCTTGGGGCTGACGCAGATCCAGTCGATGCCGGCGGGCGGCTTGATGGTGCCGTTGGTTTCGATGGCCACGGTGAAGCCGCGCGCATGGACCGCGGTGAGCAGGGGCGCGTCCAGCTGCAGCAGCGGTTCGCCGCCGGTGAAGACTACGTAGCGGTCTTCAGCGCCGGGGCCCCAGGCGGTGGCGATGGCGTCGGCCAGCAGCTCGGGCGTGGCGAACTTGCCGCCGCCTTCGCCGTCGGTGCCGATGAAGTCGGTGTCGCAGAAGGTGCAGGCGGCGCTGGCGCGGTCGCTTTCGCGGCCGGTCCAGAGGTTACAGCCGGCAAAGCGGCAGAAAACCGCCGCGCGGCCTGCGTGGGCGCCTTCGCCCTGCAGCGTCTTGAAGATTTCTTTGGCGGAATAAGTCATGGTGGTGCCGGCGGCCGGATAAGGCCGGACCTCGGATAAATCAGGCAAAAGCGCATTATTTTACTTTGCGCGGCGCATCTATACTTGCGGGCTATGTTTCACGTCCAAGATTCCATCTACCTCGATGAACGCGAACTGGCGTTCACCATGATCCGCGCCCAGGGCGCGGGCGGCCAGAACGTCAACAAGGTGTCCAGCGCCGTGCACCTGCGTTTCGACGTGCGCGCCTCCAGCCTGCCCGAGGAAATCAAGGAAGCGTTGTGCGCGCTTAGCGACCACCGCGTCTCCAAGGACGGGGTCATCGTCATCAAGTCGCAGGCCTTCCGCAGCCAGGAAAAGAACCGGGCCGAAGCCATCGAACGCCTGATCGCGATGGTGCGCGCGGTGGCGCGTCCCGACAAGCCGCGCCGCCCGACCAAGCCGACCCGCGCCTCGCAGCGCCGGCGCGTGCAGCGCAAGGTGCTGCACGGCGAAGTCAAGCGCCTGCGCGGCCGGGTCCAGGGAGACTGACCGTGGCTGACCCGCGCCGGCGCTACCTGTACACGTTGGGCGTGCTGTTCGCCGTCATCTGGACGGCGCTGGCCATCGCGCCGCACGACCGCGCGGATTGGGCGCTGGAGAACGCGTTGGTGCTGGCCTTTGGCGCAGCGCTGTTCTTCACGCGCCGCTGGTTCGTGTTTTCGCGGACCTCGTACACGCTGATCTTTCTCTACCTGTGCCTGCATGCGGTCGGCGCGCATTACACCTATTCGCTGGTGCCTTATGACGATTGGTGGCGGGCGCTGACAGGCCACGGCTTCAACAGCATGGTCGGCTGGGAACGCAATAATTTCGACCGCGTGGTGCATTTTTCCTATGGCCTGCTGCTGGCCTATCCCATCCGCGAGATCTTCCTGCGCGTGGTCGAGGTGCGCGGCTTCTGGGCCTACTTCCTGCCCATGGACGTCACGCTATCGACCTCGGCGCTCTACGAACTGTTGGAATGGGGCGCCGCCGCCACCGTGGGCAGCGAGCTGGGCGCGGCCTACCTGGGCACGCAGGGCGACATCTGGGACGCGCAGAAGGACATGGCGCTGGCCGCCGCCGGCGCCGTCATTGCCATGGCCATCACCGCGCTGGTCAACCGCCGCGCCCGCCGCGATTTGGCTCGCGACTGGGCCGACAGCCTCAAGCCGCGCCGCCAGCCGGGCGGGTAATCGCAGAACGCTTGGGTCATGCGGCCATATAGCCCTGACCGCCACAGGGGCATGACTATATATCGAATAGTTCCGATATAAGATTCGATAAATTGCGATATTTGAATATGACTGCCTCCACTTCCAGCCCAGATCCCGCCGCCGCTGTACCGGCCATCGACGCCGACGCAATCCTCAAGGCGCTGGCCAATCCGGTGCGGCGCGACATCCTGGCGTGGCTGAAGACGCCGCATGCGTACTTCGAGGAACGCCCGGGCCATACCTTCGAGCATGGCGTATGCGCGGGCCACATCGATGAACGCTGCGGGCTGTCACAGTCCACCGTGTCCTCGCACCTGGCCGTCCTGCAGCGCGCGGGCCTGATCTCGGCAACCAAGGCGGGGCAGTGGATTTTCTATCGTCGCAACGAAGCCGTCATCGCCGCGTTCCTGCGGCGATTGAATCAGGATATGTAGCCCCGCTACGCCGCCAGCGGCCCCTGAGCCGGGGCCAAGGATTTACGCATGAGCCAACTTTTTGAACCCACGCGCGCAGGCGATCTGTCGCTGCGCAATCGCATCGTCATGGCGCCCATGACGCGCATGCATTCCAGCCCGGGCCGCGTGCCCAATGAGCTGATGGTCGAGTACTACACCCAGCGCGCCGGCGCCGGCATGATCCTGACCGAAGCCACGGCCGTCACGCCGCAAGGCGTGGGCTATGCCGATACGCCGGGACTGTGGACCCCCGAGCAGGTCCAGGGCTGGCGCAAGGTCACGTCTTCGGTGCACCAGGCCGGCGGCCTGATCGTGGCGCAGCTCTGGCACGTGGGCCGCATTTCCGATCCCATGTTCCTGGACGGCGACCTGCCCGTGGCGCCCAGCGCCATCGCCGCCCAGGGTCACGTCAGCCATGTGCGCCCGCAGCGCGCCTACGTCACGCCGCGCGCGCTGGAAACCGCCGAAATTCCGGGCGTGGTCGAGGCCTATCGCCATGGCGCGAAGATGGCCATGGAGGCCGGTTTCGATGGCGTGGAAGTGCATGCCGCCAACGGCTATCTGCTGGACCAATTCCTGCAGGACAGCACCAACCACCGCACTGACGCCTATGGCGGTTCCCTGGAAAACCGCGCGCGGCTGCTGCTGGAAGCGGTCGATGCCTGTATAGCGGTGTGGGGCGCGGGCCGCGTGGGCGTGCACTTGTCGCCGCGCGGGGATATCCACACCATGGGCGATTCCAATCCGGCCGCCACGTTCGGTTATGTGGCGCGCGAACTCGGCAAGCGCGGCATCGCCTTCCTGTGCGTGCGCGAGTACGAAGCCGCCGACAGCCTGGGCCCGATGCTCAAGGCCGAATTCGGCGGCACGTACATCGCCAACGAGGGATTCGGCCGCGAGTCCGCCGAGGCGGCCATCGTCGCGGGCCGAGCCGATGCCGTGGCCTTCGGCGTGCAGTACATCGCCAACCCGGACCTGGCGCGCCGCTTCGAACTCAAGGCGCCGCTGAACCGGCCCAACCCGGCTACGTTCTATGCGCCGGGTCCGGGCGGCTATACCGACTATCCGGCCCTGGCGTAGGCGACAGGCCGGCTTTCAGAGCACGGCGCGCATCGGATAGGTGAACAAGCCGAAGTGCGCCGCGTTCAGGCCCAGGTGCGCCAGCACCGCCGCGGCCAGGCCGCCGTAGCGGTAGGCCAGGCCGTAGGCCGCGCCCGCCAGGCTGGCCAGCAGCATCCATTGCCAACCGCCCGCGTAATGCGCCAGGCCGAACAGCCCGGCCGCGATGATCAATGCCGCCCGTGGACCCCAGGCGCGGTCGCTCCACAAGGCCGTCAGCCGCTGCTGCAGGTAGCCGCGGAACAGCGCCTCTTCGGCCAAGGTCACCAGCAGAGCGTTGTTGATCAACCAGATCCAGCCCGATGGCGGCCATTTGGGCGCCCAGCCCACCACGCCCAGCGCCAGCGCGCAGCCCAGGCAGACGGCCACTGCAGCCGCGCAGGCCAGGAACGCCGACGACAGCGTTGCGCGAAAATCCGCACCCGCCATCGGCGGCGCCATTGCCAACACCACCCAGAACGCCACCAGCGGTTTGTCCAGATTCAGGTACATGCCGAAAGGCACGGCGTCCGGACTCAGCGGCGCCGGCGCGATGACCTGCGGGTTGTGAAAGCCCGGCAGCAGGTGCAGGAACAGCAGCGCCGCTAGCGTAATAAAGAGCACGTGGCCGGTGGCGCGCGCCGTCGTGTTCGATGCCGGGCGGACCAGCGCAGCGGCCAGGATCAGCAGCGCCGGTCCCGCCAGCGCCATGGGATCTATCGTGCCCTCGGCCCAGGCCCAGGCGTAGGCGGCGGCCAATGGCGCCAGCGCCCAGCGCCGCGTGGCCGGCGGCCACAGCATGGCCGAGGCAAGAAACAGGGCTGACCAGGGATTAAGCAGCGGCATGGGTGTGGGGAACCTCGAAAGCGCTGAGTGTAAACGCGGCCCGGCGCAAGGCGCACGGCCTCGACCCTGCGCCTCATCCCCTGACGCCGCGCCCCGAACAAAGGTATCCTGGCGCCTGCCGGATACCTGGGAGCCAGACTATGAAAATGATCGCGTGGTTGATGTTGGCGGCGGCGGTGCTGCCTTTCGTATCGGCGATAGTCGCCAAGGCGGGCGGACAGAAGTTCGACAACAATGATCCGCGCGCCTGGCTGGCGCGCCAGGATGGCTGGCGGGCGCGCGCCAACGCGGCGCAGACCAATACCTTCGAATCGCTGCCGTTTTTTTATGCAGCCGTGCTGTTCGCGCTGTATACCCAGGCGCCGCCCGCGCATGTCGCTACCTTGATGGCGTGCTGGCTGGGCGTGCGGCTGGGCTACCTGGCCATGTACCTGGCGGGCTGGGGCGCGCTGCGCTCGCTGGTCTGGACGATCAGCGTGGGCTTCATCATCGCGATCCTGTTCTCCGGCGTTTAAGGGGCAGCAGGCATGCGCAGGCGGCGCGTCGCGGCGGTGGCGGCCCTCGCGCTGCTGGGCTTCATCTATCTCAACAACGCCGACCGGACCGTGCCCGATCCCGGCGCGCGGGCGACGCTGCTGGCGCATCGCGGCATCGCGCAGCGCTACGACACCGCGGGCATGGAGCAGGACACCTGCACCGCCACCCGCATCGTCGCGCCCACGCACGGCTATCTGGAAAACACCATCGCGTCCATGCGCGCCAGCTTCGACGCCGGCGCGGACATCGTGGAGATCGACGTCCATCCCACCACCGACGGCCAGTTCGCCGTGTTCCACGACTGGACGGTGGACTGCCGCACCGAAGGCCGCGGCGAGACGCGCACGCACACGATGGCCGAGCTCAAGGCGCTGGACATCGGCTACGGCTATACCGCCGACGGCGGCAAGACCTTTCCGTTCCGGGGGCGCGGCGTGGGCCTGATGCCCACGCTGTCCGAAGTGCTGGAGGCCTTTCCGCGCCAGCGTTTCCTGATCAACGTCAAGAGCCGCGACCCGGCCGAGGGTGCGGCGCTGGCGGCCGTGCTCAATGGCATGCCGTCCACGCGGCGGGCCGACTTCATGGTGTACGGGGGCGAGGAGCCGGTAGGCCGGCTGCGCCAGTTGGCGCCAGGCGTGCGGACGCTGACGCGCTCGGACTTGAAGTCCTGCCTGTTGCGCTATGTGGCCACCGGCTGGAGCGGCCATGTGCCGCAGGTCTGCCGCGGCATGGTGTTGATGGTGCCGGTGAACGTCGCGCCCTGGCTGTGGGGCTGGCCCGGCCGCTTCCTGGAACGCATGGACGCGGCCTGCAGCAGCGCGTTCCTGATCGGCCCTTACGGCGGCGAGGGTTTTTCCACCGGCATCGACACGCCCGAGGACATGCGCCGCGTGCCGGCGGGATACGCGGGCGGAATCTGGACCAATGAAATCGAAGCCGTGGCGCGCGCGTTCAAGCGCGGGCCATGACGCCTGCTACTTCCATTCGAACACGGCGCGCGCGGTGCCCGAGTTCTGCACGGAGACTTCGCGTTGCTGCGCCTGGCCGTTGTAGGTGGCCGAGATCCTGTAGTTGCCGGCAGGCAGCTTCACCAGCATGTACGGGCCTTCGGCGGTGGTCTGCAGCACGGACTTGCCCTGCGCGTCGCTGATGGTGACGGCGACATTGGCAACGTAGTCGGCCTTGCCGTCGCGTTGCGCGGCAAACGTCAGCGCCAGCGGATAGTCTTTGGCCGCGGCCTTCATGGCTTCGGATTCGTCCAGTCCGATGCCGCCGCTGATGTACTGCACCGAGCCTTGCTGCTGCACCGGCGGCAGGCCCGCCTGGGCGGTGGAAAGGATGCCGGCAAAGGCCATGCTGCCCAGCGCCATCGCGGCGGCCATGGTGCAGCGTTCTATACGCTTGTTCATGAGATTCTCCTGAATAGGACGATCTGCGCGCCTGCCCGGCGCGCATGAACATTTCGACCCGCATGCCGGCGCGGAGTTCGCGTCCGCGGGCCTCCGATATCAACCGATTGTTTCCGCAGCCTAAGCAAGCGTACTGCTAGTCGCGCGCCAGGAAAATGTCAGCCGGCTTTCGCCGCTGACTGTGCCGTCCGGGGCAAAGCGCCTTTCATCCAGCTGTCCGGCGCCATCGCCGCGCAGCGCCAGCACGCTGGAACTGCGGGTGCCATAGTTCGGACTGACGATGAAAGGGCTGCTCAATAGTCTTTCCCGATCCAGCGGCAGGCCGGTGGCGGGCAGCTCGGCGTCGCCGGCGGGCTGGCGGTCGGCCAGTGCGGCCATCAGTGCGGGCAGGTCTGGCTGCGGCCCACTGCGCAGCACGGCTTCGAAAGCTGCCTTGGTGCGCGCCAGCTTGGGCCAGGGCGTGTCGAGCAAATGGTTGGACAAGGCATAGACGCCGGGAGCCAGGCGGCGCGGCCCGCCGTCGCGGTTGCTGAGATACCAGGCCTCATGCGCGTCGCCCACGATCAGGTTGAAGCCGTTGTAGGCCTGGCCCGCGGCATGGACCTGCGCCAGGTAGTCGGCGGGGGACGCCGCGCCGCGCAGATAGTCTTCCACCAGCGCACCGCGCGAAGGCGCGTTCTGGATGAGCTTGCCGGGTTCGCGGAAGTTGGTTACCAGGGCATGGCGTCCGCCGGTTGTCGCGCCCATCCAGCTGCCGCCGGCCAGACCGTCGCGGCCCGCATAGACTTCGGGCGCATCGGGCCATTGCGCGGCCGGCAGCGTGGGGCGTTGGTGGAACTCGTCGCGGTTGGCGGCGATCAGGACGGGGATGCCCGGCAGGGCATGCAAGGCCAGTACGGCAAGACACATGGTTCAGACCTGGTTGGCGGGTTTGTGGGGAAGGGCTTTGCCTGGCGTAGCCGCGAAATCCGGGCCGGCCAGCGCGGCGCGCAAGGCTTCGATCTGGGCCGCCACGTCGCGCAGCGCGGGCGCGGACGAGGCGACG
>NZ_DATCUY010000285.1:0-2412 GCF_036567245.1 Achromobacter sp.
GGCGGCGCGCCGCCGTCCCCTACGCGCAAGGCGGTCCGGAACGGTTGCATCGTTCCGGGCTGCACGGCATTACTTGCCTGCCGCGGCGCGCCAATCCTTGATGAACTGCAGGCGCTTGTTCTGCTCCAGGTAGTCCAGCAGGGTTTCGTTGACCGGAATCGGCTTGAGCGAGGCGCCCAGCTTCTTGGTCATGCCGTCCACGTCGTTGTCGCCTTCGATGTCGTCGCGCACCGAGGCCAGGTCGGCCTGGTTCGCCAGGATGGTCTGGCCCTTCTGCGACAGCAGGTAGTCCATCCACAGCTTGGCGGCGTTGCGGTTCTTCGCCTTCTTGCTGATGAAGGCCACACGCGACAGGACCAGCGCGTAGTCGGTGGGGTAGGCCACGCCCAGCGACGGGTCGTTCTTGGCGCGGGTTTCGGCGTAGGAACCCAGGATGTTGTAGCCGATCAGGTTTTCGCCGGACGACACGCGTTCCATCATGGTGCCGGTGGACGATTGCACGATCAGGCCGCCTGCGGCGATACCCTTGAGCGTCTCGAAGTACTTGGGGTCGTTGACCTTGTCCTGCACCGCCAGCATGAAGCCCACGGCCGACTTCTCGATGTCGTAGGTGGTGACCTTGTTCTTGAACTTGTCCGGCTGGCTGGCGATCAGCTTGGCCAGCGCGCCGTGCGTGGTGGGCACTTCGGCAGCGGGGATCAGGCGCTTGTTGTAGATGAACACGGCCGGCTCGTAGGTGGTGCCGTAGGCCGAATCCTTCCACACCGCCCAGGCCGGCAGCTTGCCGACTTCCGGCGACTTGTACTGCAGGGCGTAGTCGCTGGCCAGCTTCAGCGCCGAGTCCATCGAGGAGCTCCAGACGATGTCGCCGCTGGTGCCGCCCGCCGCCTGTTCGCTGATGTAGCGGTTGTAGAGCTCGGTGCTGTTCATGTCGTTGTATTCGACCTTGATGCCCGGATACAGCGCTTCGAAGCCCTTGATGACGGGGCCGGCGGCTTTGGTGTCGGTGGTCGAATAGATGACGACCTTGCCTTCCTTCTTGGCGCCGTCCAGGATCTTCTGGTAGTCGGCCGGATAGCCGGCCGGCACTTGCTGTGCAAAGGCGCTGCCGGCGGCGAGGGCGAATGCAGCGGCGCAGGCGGCCGCCAGTTGGGACTTGGCAAGCATGGGTGTGTCTCCGATGAGTTATTGGTACGAGCGGGATCCGTGTCCAGCTTGCGGGCATCTTAGGAGCCGGCGTCTGTCGCCGTCCTGTCATGGCGACAGGTTGAGCCTAGGGGAAATCCCTTGCCTGCATGGACGCCGCGCGCCCGCCGCCGTCACGGCCGCACGGGCGTGTCCGTCACCAGCCGGATCCAGTTCTGCACGAAGCGCGAATGCCGCCGCTGGTCCAGTCCGACCAACAGGGCCGGGCTCAGCACCACCGGCTGCACGATGCCCTGGGAGCGCGCCAGCACCGCTTCGGAGGTCCAGCGGCCGGGCGTGTCCTCCATGATGGAGCCCAGCGCGGCATGGCTGGACGCCACCTGCTGTCCGGCCGGCGAAAGTAGCCAGTCCACCAGCGCGCGCCCCAGTTCCGGGCTGGGGGCGCTGCGCGCGATCAGCACCGAGCGCGCCAGCACCAGCACGTAGTCCTGCGGAAAGACCACGCCGATGGCTGCGCCCGCCGCCTGGCGCGACAGGGCGTAGGAGCCGAGGATGTTGTAGCCGATGTCGATCTGGTCGTTCTCGATCGCGTCCAGGATGTCGGCGCTGGTGGCCGACAGGCGCACGCCGGCCTGGCCCATGGCATTGGCCAGGCCCCAGAAGTTCGACGACACCAGCTCGTCCTGTTCGGCCAGCAGATAGCCCACGCTGCTGGCCGCGATGTCATAGGTGCCGATGCGGCCGCGCAGCTTGGCGGAATCGCGTTCCAGCAGGCGCAGCAGGTCCTGGCGCGAGCGCGGCACGGTGGCTTCGGTAAAGCGCTTGGGGTTGTAGACGATGACGGCCGGCTCGAAGGTGAAACCGTAGACCTCGTGGCGCCAAATGGCCCAGGAGGGCAGCTTGGCTGCATAGGGCGACGAGTAGCTCAGCGCATAGCCGTCGTTGGCCAGGCGGATCTGCAGGTCCGAGGCCGAGCTCATCAGCACGTCCACGTCCTTCAATTGCCCGGCGATGGCCGCTTCGTAGAGTTCGCGGCTGCCCATCTCGCGGTACACCACGGTCACGTCCGGCCGCTGCGACTGGAAGCCCTGGATCAGCGGCGCGACCACCGGCGTATCGGTCGGACCGGCGATGGTCAGGACGCGGGACGTGGGTTGCGGCGCGGGATAGCGGGTGACGATTTGCGGGATATCGGCGGCGCGTGCGTCGTTGGTGGACGAGGCCAGCAGCAGGCCCGCCAGGCACAGCGCGCCCAGGCAGGCGGCG
>NZ_DATCUY010000286.1:0-4024 GCF_036567245.1 Achromobacter sp.
GGATGGGACGCCGGCGGCGCCGTCGCGGCCGTACAGGCCGGCATTGGGGTCCGGCGCCTGGCGCGGATCCGGCAGCTTGCCGTTGTCGCCCTGGCGGCTGGCGCGGTCGACGAAGGGCACGGGCGCCTTGGTGACGTAGAAGGCGACGACGGCGGCCACGATCAGGCCGAGGAGCAAGCCGGCCAGCGCGCCGTACAGGGTGCTGCCGCTTTCGCCGGAGGAACGGCGGGTGGTTTTGCGCTTGGTTGCCATGAACCGATGTTACATCCGCTCGGGCGCCGACACGCCCATCAGCTCGAGGCCGTTGGCCAGCACCTGGCGCGTGGTCGAGGCCAGGCGCAGGCGGGCCAGCTTCAGGGCGGTGTCATCGATCAGCACGCGCTCGGCGCCGTACCAGGCGTGGAAGTCCGAGGCGCAATCGCGCAGCCAGAAGGCGATGTGGTGGGGCGACAGCTCCTGCGCCGCCAACGCCACCACGTTGGGGAATTCGGCCAGGCGCTGCATCAATGCGAATTCGGTCGGGGCGGTCAGCAGCGCGGCATCGGCCTGGGCTACGTCGGCGGCCGGCATGGCGGCATTATTGATGACCGAGCAGATGCGGGCGTGCGCGTACTGGATGTAATAGACCGGGTTCTCGTCGCTCTTGGACAGCGCCAGATCCACGTCGAACACGAATTCCGTGTCGGCGCGGCGCTGGATCAGGAAGTAGCGCACCGCGTCGCGGCCGACCCAGTCGATCAGGTCGCGCATGGTCACGTAGCTGCCGGCGCGCTTGGAGATCTTGACCTCTTCGCCGCCGCGCATGACTTTGACCATCTTGTGCAGCACGTAGGCCGGGTAGTCCTTGGGGATGCCCTCTTCCAGCGCCTGCAAGCCGGCGCGCACGCGCGCCACGGTGCCGTGGTGGTCGCTGCCCTGGATGTTCACGGCGCGATGGAAGCCCCGTTCCCATTTGGCCTTGTGGTAGGCCACGTCGGGTACGAAGTAGGTGTAGCCGCCTTCGCTCTTGCGCATGACGCGGTCTTTGTCGTCGCCCGTGCCCAGTTCGGTGGTGCGCAGCCACAGCGCGCCGCCTTCCTCGTAGGTATGGCCGCCGGCGACCAGCGCCTTGACGGTCGCCTCGACCCGGCCGGAGGTGTAGAGCGAGCTTTCCAGGTAGTAATTGTCGAACGCCAGGCCGAAGGCCTGCAGGTCCAGGTCCTGCTCGCGGCGCAGGTAGGCCACGGCGAAGACGCGGATGTCGTCCAGGTTGTCGATGTTGCCCGTGGCGGTGACGTCCACGCCATCGGAGTGGACGGTCGCGCCGGCCTGGAAATCGCGCGCGATGTCGGCGATGTAGTCGCCCTTGTAGCCGTCGGCGGGCCAGTCGGGCGATTCGGTCGTCAGGCCGCGGGCGCGGGCCTGCACGCTGATGGCCAGGTTGTGGATCTGGTTGCCGGCGTCGTTGTAATAGAACTCGCGGGTGACGTCCCAGCCGATGGCGTCGTACAGGCGGCAGAGGGCGTCGCCCAGCGCGGCCTGGCGGGCATGGCCCACGTGCAGCGGGCCGGTGGGGTTGGCCGACACGAATTCGACCAGAATCTTCTCGCCGCTGCGGGGCGAGCGGCCGAAGGCGGCGCCCTGCTCGGCCACGGCGGCGATGACGGCCTGGCGTGCGGCGGCGGTGATGCGCAGGTTGATGAAGCCGGGGCCGGCGATTTCGGCGGCTTCGACCAGGGTGGTGGCGCCGGGCTGCGCCATCAGGGCATCGACGATGGCCTGGGCCAGTTCGCGCGGGTTGCGGCGGGCCGGCTTGGCCAGTTGCATGGCCACGTTGGTGGCGACGTCGCCGTGGGCGGCGACCTTGGGGCGCTCGAGCAGCACATTTGCCACGGCGTCGGGCAGGCTTTGCGCGACGGCGGCCTGGATCAGGGAGATAAGCTGTTTTTGTTGCTCGAGGAGCATGGGCGTCTGGAGAAGTTCTGAGTTAGTGACGGCCGCGCCCGCGCAGGCCGGGCCTGTCGGGCGGAGCGGACAGAGGGCGGCGTAGCCGGGCGAACCGCGCGCGCCGCATTCATGGCCGCGTCAGGTCCCGCTGTCACGGGAATCTCCTGAATCATAGCTTGATTTGGTCATTGGACCGGCCTGCGCCCGGGGCGGGAACGCAGAGCCGGAGGGTCCGGGGGGGACGGATGGCGTCCGGCCATTGGACCTGCTTCCCCGGGCCAGTTGGCAGCCCCCGGGTGTTGCGGTAGTGTATGTAAGTAATCAATGTGGGAGACTGGAATATGCTGATCACCTTTCATTCCAAGGTCGTGGCCGAGGTTCTGATGCTGACCGACCATGCGGGCGCGCTGTTGCAGGCGGCCGGCAAGTCCTTCGGAGACAAGATCCCGGAGCGTGGCGTTTTCACCGTGGAACAGCTGGGGCCCGCCATCAGCGGCATCGAGCGCGCCATCGACGACTATCAGAGTTCCCATGACAAAAGCGACGAAGAAGACGACGACAAGGCGCCCGCATCGCCCATGGCCCGCATGGTGGGCCTGAAGGAACGCGCCTTCCCCCTGCTGGACATGATGCGCCAATCCCTGGCGGCAAACGCTGAAGTCACCTGGGAGGTGTCGCGCGGCTGGTAGGCCGGCAAGCCCAATGTCGCCGGGCAGACAATCTGCCCGGCGATTTTTGCCTACGCTTCTCGCCTGACGCCACCTTAAGGAATCACAACATGCGCAGCGATATCACCGTTGTTTTTGACTCCCGCCGTTCGGTGGACCTATCGGCCAACGTCGAGCCCTCGCCGCAGCGCCAGGGCGACGCGCGCGACTGGTTCGACAGCGCCTGGGAAACGCTGGGCTGCGAGCCGCTGCGTCCCAGCGGCAAGGTCCTGCTGCTGGACAAGGTACTGGGCGTGGCTGACGCGCTGGGTTATGACACCTTGTCCTCCGACGAAAAGGAGGCCCGCGAATTCGCGGAGCACCTGGCGCTGGCGCTGGAGCGCCCGCGTATCACTGTCGATCTGCCTGGGCTGACGGTCGGCTATTGAGGACGCCGCGGTTTGAAAGCAAAAAACTGCCCCGAGGGGCAGTTTTTGTTTGGGCCGGCCTGGCGCGGAGGCGCCTAGCGGATGCCCGCGCGCATGAACGACTGTACGAACTGGCGCTGGAACAGCAGGAAGGCAATCAACAGCGGCGCGGCCGACATCAGCGTGGCGGCGGTGATGACCGACCAGTCGATGCCCTGGTCGGTCGACGAGAACACCTGCAAGCCCACCGTCAGCGGCCGCGATTCGACCGAGTTGGTGATGATCAGCGGCCACAGGAAGTTGTTCCAGTGGTGGCTGACCGATACCAGCCCGTAGGCCACGTAGATCGGCTTGGCCAGCGGCACATATACCTTCCACAGCACCTGCAGCGCGTTGGCGCCCTCCATGCGGGCGGCCTCTTCCAGTTCGCGCGGCACCGTCTTGAAGGTCTGGCGCAGGAGGAAAATGCCGAAGGCCGATGCGAAGTAAGGCAGGCCGATGGCGAACACCGTGTCGCGAATGCCCAGCTGGCTCATGGAGCGGTAGTTCTCCACCAGCAGCACGTCCGGCATGATCATCAGCTGCAGCAGCACCAGCATGAAGACGAAATCGCGGCCGCGGAACTCGAAGCGCGCGAAGGCGTAGCCGGCCAGCGTCGACAGCACCAGTTGCGCCGCCAGCACCATGGTGACCAGCAGGAAGGTGTTGAGGAAGTAGCGCGGGAACGGCGCGGCATTCCAGGCGCGCACGAAGTTGTCCAGCGTCAGCGGCGCGAACAGGTCGAAGCGGGTCGCGTAAGCGGGCGGATGGAACGCGGCCCACATGGCATAGGCCAGGGGCAGGATCCACAGCAGGCCGAGCGCCCAGGCGCCCAGGGTATCGAGCTTGTCTTTCATTGATAGTGCGTCCTGCGGTCCAGCCAGCGGAACTTGATCAGCGCGGTCAGCGCCAGCACCACCAGCAACACGACGGTCAGCGTGGCGGCGTAAGCCGTGTCCCAGAAACTGAAACCCACCTGGTAGA
>NZ_DATCUY010000287.1:0-3749 GCF_036567245.1 Achromobacter sp.
CGCGCGCTGGCGAGGCGGGCCGTGCCCGCGTGCTCGAAAATTTCGATCTTGCGCGCATGGTGCAAGGCTACATCCGGGTATGGCGCCGCATCTCTGGAGCGCAAGCATGAGCGCCGCGCGCCGCTTGCTATTTGTCGTCAACAACCCGGCCTTCTTCATGTCGCATCGGGTGCCGGTGGCGTTGGCCGCGCAACAGGCGGGCTATGAGGTGCACGTCGCCACGATGGACGGGCCGGCGGTGGCTGATATCGAGGCGCTGGGCATGACGCACCACGCGATTCCGATGACGCGCAGCGGCAAGCATCCCCTGCAGGAGCTGGGCACGCTGCTGGCCTTGATCCGGTTGTTCCGGCGCCTGCGGCCGCAGATCGTGCATCTGGTCACGATCAAGCCCGTGCTCTATGGCGGCATCGCCGCGCGCCTGACGCGTGTGCCGGGCATGGTCGCGGCGATCTCTGGTCTGGGCTTCGTTTTCCTGTCCAATTCGCTGAAGATGAAGCTGGTGCGCGCCGTGGTGGCGCGCCTGTATCGACTGGCGCTGGGCCACCCCAACAGCCGCGTGATCTTCCAGAACGCCAGCGACCGAGATCTGCTCAAATCGCTGGGGGCTGTGCGCGATGCGCAGGTCGTGATGATCCGCGGCGCGGGCGTGGACCTGGACGAGTATCGGGCCCAGCCCGAACCGCCGGCGCCGCCGGTCGTGGTCACCATGGTGGCGCGGCTGCTGCGCGACAAGGGCGTGCAGGAATTCGTGCAGGCGGCCAGGCTGCTGCGCGAGCGCGGCCTGCCCGTCACGATGCAGTTGGTTGGCGGTGTGGACGCCGGCAATCCCGCCTCGGCGACTCAGGACGATGTGGAGGCCTGGCAGCGCGAGGGCTGCGTGAGCGCGCTGGGCGAACGTTTCGACGTGGCGGCGCTGTATGCAGCTTCGCATATTGCCGTGCTGCCTTCCTACCGCGAAGGCCTGCCCAAGTCGCTGATAGAGGCTGCAGCCTGCGCGCGGGCGGTCGTGACCACTGATGTGCCGGGCTGCCGCGATGCCATCGAGCCCGGCGAGACCGGGCTGCTGGTGCCGGTGCGCGACGCGCAGGCGCTGGCGGACGCCATCGCCCGTCTGGCTGAGGATCCGGCCTTGCGGCAGTCCATGGGAGCCGCGGGCAGGGCGCTGGCCGAGCGCGAGTTCAACATCGAGCGCGTTGCACGCGTCCACGTGGAAATCTACGACGCGCTCAGCGTCTGACGAGAATGGGGCCGGCGCCGCGAAGGCGCTGGTGGGTGGTCCTCAAGGACGGCGCGTGATCGCGTTGATCCAGTAGCGGGTGGAGGGATCCTGCTGGCTGGATTGCGGCGAATTCAGTTCGTGCATGATGCCCTTGGCCAGTGCCTTGCCGAATTCCACGCCCCATTGGTCGAAGGGATTGATGCCCCACACCACGCCCTGGGTGAACACTTTGTGCTCATACAGCGCCAGCAGCGCACCCAGCGTGTAGGCCTCCAGCCGCGGCAGCACGATGAGCGAGGACGGCCGTCCGCCCGGATGGACGCGGTGTTGCGCCAGCAGCCGCGCGCGATCCGGATCGCTCTCGATGGCGGAGGTTTCGGCCAGCGCTTCCTGGAAGGATTTGCCCCGCAGCAGGGCGGAACGCTGCGCCAGGCAATTGGCGATCAACAGTTCGTGGTGCCGCGCGTAGTCGTGGTCAGGTTGTTCGCACAGGATGAAGTCGACGGGAGCGCCTCTGCTGTCCTGGTGCAGCCATTGGAAGAAGGTGTGCTGGCAGTCGGTGCCCGACATGCCCCATACGGCCGGGCCGGTGGGCACGCCGGCCGGGCTGCCGTCGGCGGTGGCGACCTTGCCCAGCGATTCCATTTCCAGCTGCTGGGCCCAAGGCACGATGTGATACAGCCGCGAATCGTAGGGCGCGATCACCAGGGAGTCGTAGCCCAGTACGCTGCGGTTCACCACGCCGGCCAGCGCCAGCTGGACGGGGGCGTTTTCCTCGATGGGCGCGGTGCGGAAGTGCTCGTCCATGGCGGCCGCGCCTGCCAGCAGCTGGTCGAAGGCGTCGGTGCCCAGCGCCAGCGCGACCGGCAGGCTGATCGCGGACCAGAGCGAATAGCGCCCGCCCACCCAGTCCCAGATCTGGAAGATGTGATCGGGCAGGATGCCCAGATTCAAGGCCGCCTCGACGTTGGCGGTGACCGCCACGACCTGCTTGATGGGATCCGCCACGCCGGCATCGCGCAGCCAATTCATGGCGACCTCGGCATTGGCCAGCGGTTCGGTCGTGGTGAACGACTTGGAGGCGACGATGACCAGGGTGTCGTGCGGATCAAGCCGGCTCATCGCGTCCGCAACCGAATGCGAATCCACGTTGGACGCGAAACGTACTTCGCGCCGGGCGCCGCCGTGGCGCAGGGCGCGCGTGATCAGCCGCGGGCCCCAGTCGCTGCCGCCTATGCCCAAGTGCAACACGCTGCCATAGCGCCCGCCCGCGTCGGCCTGGCGCACGAATTCGCGCATGCGCTCGCGCTCGGTCAGTACGGCCTTGGCTACCCTGGCGGGTGGTTGGGCGGCGCGTAGGGCCGTGTGCCAGGCGGGGCGATCCTCAGTCCAGTTGGCGTTGCCGCCGTCGAACAGGCAAGTCCTGGCCGCATCGAAGCCTTGTTGCGTCAGCAACGCGGCCTCGGCTTTTTGCAGATCCGCCGAATACGCCTGTGCGCTCAAGTCCAGGCGCAGCCCGGGAGCATTGATGAGGCGTAGCTGCTCGCCGGTCCGCGGCGCAGCGCGCGTGGCCGTGATGAACTGTTGCCAGGCTGGGCTGTTCGATAAGGACATAGGCGGTCTAGAAAGGCAGGTTGGCTTGCGGCGCGAGCTTGCTCAGTTCACGCCGGAAGTCGGCTTGTATGCGCTCCAGCGCGGCCGGCGTCTGGGCTTCGAAGCGCAGCACAACGACTGGGGTGGTGTTCGAGGGGCGCGCCAGGCCGAAGCCGTCCGGATACTCCGCGCGCACGCCGTCGATAGTGATCACGCGGTCCGCGCCGGGAAATTGGCCCTGGTCCTGCAAGGCCTGGACCAGGGTGAAGGGTTGGCCTTCCTCCATTTCCAGCTTCAGTTCGGGCGTGGATACGTCTTGCGGCAGGGCTTCCAACGCGGCGCAAGGGTCGGCGTAACGCGACACGATTTCCAGCAGGCGGGCGCCGGTGTAGAGGCCGTCGTCGAAGCCGTACCAGCGTTCCTTGAAGAAGATGTGGCCGCTCATCTCGCCGGCCAGCGGGGCGCCGGTCTCGGCCAGCTTGGCCTTTACCAGCGAATGGCCCGTCTTCCACATCATCGGCACGCCGCCTGCGGCTGCGACGGACAGGCCGACATGGCGGCTGCACTTCACGTCATAGATGATGGTGGCGCCTGGGTTGCGGTCCAGCACGTCGCGGGCGAACAGCACCAGTTGGCGGTCCGGCCAGATGATCTGGCCCGATTTCGTCACCACGCCCAGGCGGTCGCCGTCGCCGTCGAACGCCAGGCCCAACTCGCAGTCGGTCTCGGCCACGCACTTGATCAGGTCCTGCAGGTTCTTGGGTTCGGCGGGATCGGGGTGGTGATTGGGGAAGGTGCCGTCCACTTCGCAGAACAGTTCGGTGACTTCGCAGCCCAGGGCACGGAACAGGGCCGGCGCGACGGCGCCGGCCACGCCGTTGCCGCAATCGATGGCGATCTTCATGGGGCGCGCCAGCTTGACGCCCGATGCCAC
>NZ_DATCUY010000288.1:0-25445 GCF_036567245.1 Achromobacter sp.
GGCTTCCAGCCCCAGCAGGCCGCCGCCCACCACCACGCCGCGGCGCGCGCCGTGGGCAGCCTCGCGGATCAGGTCCAGGTCGTCAAGCGTGCGGTACACCAGGCGCGATGCGCCTTCCGCGCCCACGATAGGCGGCACGAAGGGGTAGGAGCCCGTGGCAAGTATCAGTTTGTCGTAGGCACTGCGGCCGCTGGCGGTCACGATCTCGCGACGGCGGCGGTCTATCTCCAGCACGGGCACGCCCAGGTGCAGGCTCACTCCTTCCTGTGCGTACAAGGAAGCTTCACCCAGCGCCATCGATTCGGCATCGCGCCCGTTCAGGTATTCGGACAGGTGCACACGGTCGTAGGCGCGGCGGCTTTCCTCGCAGAACACGTGGATGCGGTAGCGTTCCAGCGCACCGCGGGCGACGAGTTGCTCGACGCAATGGTGGCCCACCATGCCGTTGCCGATGACAACGAGGGTCTGCAGAGAATCGGACGAGGCCGCTACATTCATGGGATTGTCCCCGGGGGCTTGGATATTCAGGTTTCAGAAAACGCAAAGGCGCCCTGGACCTCGCGGTCGGGGCGCCATTGCCGTTGCTGCTCAAGTTGTCTCGCCGGCCTTGCGGCCCGCGCATGAACCATCAAGCAAAGTCCGTGCCAGGGATGCCGCCGATTATCCGCGAGGGGGAACCGCCCGCGGATTCATAGGGGAAGAGGGAGGGGCCGGGGCCGGCAGCGCGATCTGGCGCCGGGCGCCCCGAGGCGTTGATGCGTCAAGGCGGTGCATATTCCTGTGCGGATCTGCACCCGTTTGGCGCAGCCGGGCGACGAGGGACAAGCTTCTACGCAAACGCCGCCTGGACGGCGGCAAAGGCCGCGGCGACCAGCGGATCGTCGCAACGGGATGCCTGGGTGATGAAGGACAGTTCAGCCTGGATAGCCAAGCCCTTGACCAGCACCAGCCCGCTGGCCTGGGACTCGCGCAGCGCGATGGAGTCGCGCGCCAGCGACAAGCCCACGCCCGAGCGCACCAGGTCCAGCATCGAAGCCTCCTGGTCGACCTCGGCCACGGCGTTGGGCGCAATGCCCAGCGCGTCGAACTTGTCCGACAGCAGCCGGTGGTGGACCGAGTCCGGCGGCGTCCAGATCCAGGGCAGGGCGGCGATCGCGGCCCAGTCCCGGCCGGCCACCTGCGCGCCCCAGCCCTTGGGAGCCACGACGAAATAGGCGAACGACGCGAGCGGCAGCGCCTGCAGTCCGGCGGGACCCCGACCACGCTCTTGCGGGCCAAGGGAAAAGCCCACGTCCAGTTCGCCCGCGCGCACCTGTTTCGCCACCGATCCGGACATGCCATGGCGCAGCGTGGGGCGGATCTTGGGATAGTGCTCCACCAGGTATTGCAGCGTGGCGCCGAGGCGCAGGAACTCCGGATCAAGAATGGTGCCGATGCGCAGATCGCCCTGGACGGTGTCGCGCAGGGCGCCGATGGCGCGTTGGAAGTCGTCGAGCGCGTCCAGGATGCGCTGCGCCGAGGGCAGCAGCGCACGGCCGTCGGCATTCGGCGCCAAGCCCTGCGCCGTGCGCGAGAACAAGCTCAGGTCCAGCGATTCCTGGAAATTCTTCAGTTGCAGGCTGAGCGCGGGCTGGGTCAGGTGCAGATGTTCGGCCGCGCGCGTCAGGTTGCCCTCGCGGGCCACGGCGGCAAAGGTGCGGATGTGCTTCAGATCCATGGGGTGGTTCCCGGAATGAGTGGCGAGCGCGCGGTTGAAAGCAGTCAAACGGGCTTGAGCATTATTTAAGTTGCTTATAAACCGTTTTTCAACAATTCATTGGACAGTTTTGCCCGGCTGCGCGAGAGTCACGCTGATGCCCGGCGCACCGGAAACGGTCGCAGCCGGGTCGGCTCAACGTCGCCGGCGGGCGTTTCGTCCGGCAAATAGATAAGAAGAGCTTATGGAGACATACGACTACATCATCGTGGGCGCGGGCTCGGCCGGCTGCGTGCTGGCCAACCGCCTGAGCCGCGACCCCGCTGTGCAGGTGCTGCTGCTGGAGGCCGGCGGCAGCGACAACTACCACTGGATCCATATCCCGGTGGGCTATCTGCATTGCATCGGCAACCCCCGGACGGACTGGATGTACCGCACCGCGGCGGAGCCGGGCCTCGGCGGCCGTTCGTTGATCTACCCGCGCGGCCGCGTGCTGGGCGGCAGTTCTTCGATCAACGGCATGATCTACATGCGCGGCCAGCGCCAGGACTACCAGGACTGGGCCGAGCTGTCCGGCGATCCGGCCTGGGGCTGGGACCAGGTGCTGCCCGTGTTCAAGCGCAGCGAGGACTATCACCGCGGCGCGGACGAGTTCCATGGGGCCGGCGGCGAATGGCGCGTGGAGTCGCAGCGCCTGCGTTGGGACATCCTGGAAGCCTTTGCGGGCGCCGCCGAGCAGGAGGGCATACCGCGAGTGCAGGACTTCAATCGGGGCGATAACTTCGGCTGCGGCTACTTCGAAGTGAACCAGCGCGGCGGCTGGCGCTGGAATACCTCCAAGGCGTTTCTGCGCCCGGTGCGCAAGCGCGCGAACCTGCGGGTGATGACGGGCGCGCAGGCCGAGCAGCTGGTGTTCGAAGGCAAACGCTGTGTTGGCGTGCAGTTGCGGCAGGGCGGCCAGAGCGTCACCTTGCGCGCGCGCCGCGAGGTGGTGCTGGCCGCGGGGGCAGTGAATACGCCGGTGTTGCTGGAGACCTCCGGCGTGGGGGAACCTGCGCGCCTGCGCGAAAGCGGCATCGCGCTGCGCCACGCCCTGCCGGGCGTGGGCGAAAACCTGCAGGATCACCTGCAGCTGCGCGTCATCATCCAGGTGCAGGGCGTGAAGACGCTGAATCGCATTGCCTCCACCTGGCTGGGCAAGGCGGGCATAGGGTTGGAGTACCTGTGGAAGCGCAGCGGTCCCATGAGCATGGCGCCGTCGCAGCTGGGCGCGTTCGCCAAGTCGGATCCGGGCCAGGCGCGCGCCAACGTGGAATTCCATGTGCAGCCGCTGTCGCTAGGCGCTTTTGGCGAACCTCTGCATGGCTTTGACGCGTTCACGGCCAGCGTGTGCAACTTGCGGCCTACCTCGCGCGGCAGCGTGCACGCGCAGGGGCCGCAAGGGGCGCCCGCTATTTCCCCCAACTATCTGAGCACCGAGGAAGACCTGCGCGTGGCGGCGGATTCGATCCGCCTGGTGCGGCGGATCGCGGCGGCGCCGGCCTTGCAGCGCTATCAGCCGCAGGAGTGGCTGCCGGGACCGGCGTACCAGTCGGACGCCGAACTGCGGGAAGCGGCCGGCAAGATCGGCACCACCATCTTCCATCCGGTGGGCACCTGCGCCATGGGGCGCGACGCGGACGGCGGGGCGGTGGTGGACGCGCGGCTGCGCGTCCACGGACTGGAGGGCTTGCGCATCGCCGATGCTTCGGTGATGCCGCTGATCACCTCCGGCAATACCAACTCGCCCACCATCATGATTGCGGAGCGGGCGGCCGACATGATCCGTGAGGACGCCGGGGGCGCCGCCGCCGGCCGCTGAACCGACGCTTCCCAGCAAGAAGGCCGCCCGAGAGGCGGCCTTCTTGCCATGGCGTCACCGCGTTCAGCGCAGCGAGCGATACATGTCCTGCCGCTGAGGATGGGTCAGCATGACTTGCCAGAGCTGGCCCTCGCGCGAGCGGAAGAAGCCGGCGCAGCACATCAGGTAGTACTTCCACATGCGGTAGAAGCGCTTGCCGTAGCGCGGTTCCAGCTCGGGCCAGGCATGATCGAACCTGTCCCACCAGGCCATCAGCGTGCGGTCGTAGTCGGCGCCGAAGTTGTGCCAGTCTTCAATGATGAAGCGGCCTTCGACCGCCGTGGCGATCTCGCGGGCGGACGGCAGCTTGCCGTTGGGGAAGACGTAGCGGTCGATCCAGGGGTCGGTGCTCTGGCTGGTGGAGGCGATGCCGATGGTGTGCAGCAGGAACACGCCGCCGGGCGCCATCAGGCGCTGCACGTTGCTGAAGTAGGTGTCGTAGTTCTTGGGGCCGACGTGCTCGAACATGCCTACCGACACCACCTTGTCGAAGCTACCCTCGAGGTCGCGGTAGTCTTGCAGCAGCAGTTGCACGGGCAGGCCCTTGACCTTTTCCTGCGCCAGCGCCAGCTGTTCCTTGGATACGGTCACGCCGGTGACCTTGACGCCATAGCGCTCGGCGGCAAAGCGCGCCAGCCCGCCCCAGCCGCAGCCGATGTCCAGCAGCGTCTCGCCTTCGCGCAGCTGCAGCTTGCGGCAGATCATCTCAAGCTTGGCCAGTTGCGCTTCTTCCAGCGTCTGGGCGTTTTCCCAGTAGGCGCAGGAATAGATCATGCGGCTGTCCAGCATGGCCTCGAACACGTCGTTGCCCGCGTCGTAATGCTGTTCGCCGACCTCGAAAGCGCGGTTTTTCGATTGCAGGTTGAACAGCTTGTGGCGCAGATGTTCGGCGATCAGCTTGACGCGGGCCATGCCCAGCGCCGCCGATCCCATGTCCGCGCGCAGCAGGCGGGTGAACAGTTCATCGAGCTGGTCGCAGTCCCACTCGCCGTCCATGTAGGACTCGCCCAGCCCCAGCGACCAGCTGGCGAAGACGCGGTCGTACATATGCTTGTCATGAACCTGGATGTCCCAGGGACGCGAGCCGTTGATGCGCACGTCGGCGCGGGCCAGGACGTCCTGGAGCACTTTGGGAGGTTCGGGGGGAGGGGGACTGACGGATTGATGGCCGGTGGCCAGCGGCGAGGAAGGACTGCTTTGCTGCATACGGACTCCATATCAATTTTGGGATGACTGATCTGGCAATGCTTGAAACTTCCGACTCTGATCCTAACAGGTCCGCAACTCCAATTTAATGATTGGATCGCCTCGATAGGCAATGGCAATTCCGCAATGTCGTGGGGCGCGGGGTTGGCGATCCGGATGCAAGAATCGTAGCGATGACCGGGCTGATAGTCCAGAACCGGGCGACCTGGGTGTTGCGGCGCCGCCGCTCGTCGTCCTATAAGATACCGGCCTGGCGCGCCTCCAGCCGCGGCGCGCACCGACTTGTGGAGTGTATCGATGGTGGACGCCAGCCTGGAACCCCGTTTGGATTTCGTCACCTGCGCCAGCCCGGCGGGCCTGCACCGCATGGCCTACTGGGAATGGGGCGACCCGGCCAACGACCAGGTGCTGGTCTGCGTGCACGGCCTGACCCGCAGCGGGCGTGACTTCGATACGCTGGCGCGGCGGCTGGCGGGGCGCTATCGGGTGGTCTGCCCGGACGTGGTGGGGCGTGGGCGTTCCGATTGGCTGGCCAATCCCGCGTTCTACACCGTGCCGCAATACGTCTCGGACATGGTGACCCTGCTTGCGCGGCTCAAGCCGGCTCGCCTGGCCTGGGTGGGTACGTCGATGGGCGGGCTGATCGGCATGGCGCTGTCCGGCGCTGCCGTGTTCGCTCGCGCCATGCTGCCCATGCGTCCGCACGCGGGCATGTTGCCGCCCGAGCAGGGCTTCCATCTTGACAAGCTGGTGCTCAACGACGTGGGGCCGCGCCTGGAAACCGGCGCCCTGGCGCGCATTGGCCAGTACGTGGGCGAGCCCGGCGAATTCGCGAGCTTCGAAGAGGCCGTGGCCACCATGCGGGCCAACTCCACGACCTTCGGCCCGCATACCGACGCACAGTGGGCGGAGCTGGCGCGCTACCTGTATCCCCGACAGGGCGACAAATGGGTCAAGCATTACGACCTGGCCCTGTCCCAGGCCCTGGCCGCGCAGACCCCCGAGGAACTGGCCGCGGGCGAACAGATCCTGTGGCGTTCGTATGATTCCCTGCCGTGCCCAGTGCTGATCGTGCGCGGCGCGGAATCCGATCTGCTGACGCGCGCTACTGTCGAAGAAATGCTCAAGCGCAATCCCCGCGCCCAGGCCCACGAGGTGCGCGGCGTGGGCCACGCGCCCACTTTGATGTCGGACGAGCAGGTGGATCCGGTCGCGGCGTTCCTGCTGTCCTGAACGTGCCAGCAAACTGGGGACGGCTCGACGCTATCCACGCTGCCGGGCCTTCTCTACAATAGCTGGATGAACGCGCGCACACTGAACATCGATCTGCATTGCCATTCCACCGTCTCGGACGGCGCACTCGCGCCGCGCGACGTGGCGCAGCGCGCGCATGCCAACGGCGTGGACGTGTGGGCCCTGACCGACCACGACGAAGTGGGCGGCCTGGCCGAAGCGGCCCGTGCGGCGCGCGATCTGGACATGGACTTCGCCACCGGCGTCGAGATCTCGGTGACCTGGGCGGGCGTCACGGTGCATATCGTGGGCCTGCGCTTCGACCCCGAGAACACCGCCCTGGTCGAAGGCCTGCGCAAGACCCGTTCCGGCCGCGCCGAACGCGCCAAGCGCATCGGCGAACGCCTGGCCGAAATGGGCATGCCCGGCGCCTACGAAGGCGCGTTGCCTTTCGCCGGCAACCCCGAACTCATCAGCCGCACGCACTTTGCCCGCTATCTGGTCGAAGCGGGCTATTGCCCCGACGTGCAGGCCGTGTTCACCAGACACCTGGGCGATGACCGGCCCGGTCACGTGCCCATGCAATGGGCCACGCTGGCGGAGGCGGTGGGCTGGATACGCGGCGCGGGCGGTACCGCGGTCATCGCGCATCCCGGCCGCTACAAGTACACGCCGCTGCAATTCGCCGCGCTGTTCGACGAATTCCTGCAGCTGGGCGGCCAGGGCATCGAGGTCAACACGGGCAGCCATACCTCGGAAGAGGCCCGCTATTATGCGGATGTGGCGCGCCGCTACGGCTTTCTGGCGTCGCGCGGCTCGGACTTCCATAGTCCGAAGGAAAGCCGGGTGGACCTGGGCCGCTTGCCGGCGCTGCCGCCCGACCTGAAACCGGTCTGGCACGACTGGTTCTGACGCGGGCGGCGGCCAGGCCGCCTTGCCCTGTACGCTATCGACTGTGACCGCGCCCGAACGGCGCAACCGCCATGAACAAAGCATTTGTCAAAGAGTCGGACAACGAGGACGACGACGATCTGCCGCAAGCGCAGGCCCTGCCTGCCGGCACCAAGAACTACATGACGCCCGGCGGCTACGAGCGCCTGCGCGGCGAACTCACGCACCTGATGAACGTGGAGCGCCCGTCGGTGGTGCAGGTGGTGTCGTGGGCCGCGTCCAACGGCGACCGTTCCGAGAACGGCGATTACCTGTACGGCAAGAAGCGCCTGCGCGAGATCGACCGCCGCATGCGCTTTTTGACCAAGCGGCTGGACGTCGCCGAAGTGGTCGACCCGGCCGCCCAACCCAACCGCGACCAGGTCTTCTTCGGCGCCACGGTGCTGTATTCGGACAAGGCCGGCGAGGAACACAACGTGACCATCGTCGGCGTGGACGAGGCCGAGCCGCTGGCCGGCAAGATCAGCTGGATCTCGCCGGTGGCGCGCGCGCTGATCAAGGCCAAGGAAGGCGATACCGTGGTGCTGCGCACGCCGGGCGGGATCGAGGAACTGGACATCCTCGAAGTCAGCTATCCGGCCTGATTGCCCGATCTGGCCGGCGCCAGAGCAACGGAATCCTGACACGGCAAAGAAAACGGGCGCCAGCTTGTGGCCGGCGCCCGTTGGTGGGCGGGATCTAACGTCCCTGCCTCGGTTGGCGGCTTGCGCCGCCGTTCCCCTGGGGCTTGCTGCTTGTTCTTTGCGGCTTACTTCTTGCGGTTGGCGATCGACTTCTCGGCCAGGTTGACCAGGTCCTCGCCGATCTGCTTCTTCCACTTGTCGTAGACGGGCTTGGTGACCTTGACGAAGGCCTCGTGGTCGGCCTGCGACAGCGAGGTCACGGTCACGCCGTGTCCGGCGATTTCCTTCAGCAAGGACGGATCCTCAGGCGTCACGCCCTTGCGCGCGATCACGATCTGCTGCTTGCCGGCGTCCAGCGCGGCTTGGCGCACGATGTCGCGGTCCTTCTCGGACCAGGAATTCCAGACCTCGCGGTTGACCACGAAGATCAGCGGATCGGCCACGTAGTTCCACAGCGTCAGGTACTTCTGGCCCACGGTGTAGAGCTTGGAACCGGTGTAGATCGACAGGGGGTTTTCCTGGCCGTCGACCGCGCCGCTGGCCAGCGCCGGCTGGGCGTCGGCCCAGCTCATCTGCGTGGGGTTGGCGCCCAGCGCGGTGAAGGTGTCGATGTACAGCGGCGAACCCACCACGCGCAGCTTCAGGCCCTTCATGTCTTCGGGCTTCTTGATCTCGTGCTTGGAGTTGCTGAGCTGGCGGTAGCCGTTTTCGCCCCAGGCCAGCGGCACCACGCCGGCCTTCTCGATGAGCTTGAACATCTCCTTGCCCACGTCGCCTTGCACCAGCGAGTCGATGGCGGCGTAGTCGGGCATCAGGAAGGGCAGGGAGAACAGGTTCAGCTGCTTGACCTGCGGCGACCAGTTGATGGTCGAGCCCACGGCCATGTCGATCACACCCTGGCGGATGGCGGTGAATTCGCGGGTCTGGTCGCCCTGGACCAGCGAGGTGCCGGGATAGACCTTGATATTGATGCGGCCCTGGGTGCGCTCGCGCACCAGGTTGGACCAGATTTCGGCACCCTGGCCCCAGGGGAAGGTCGTGCCGACAACGATGGAGAGCTTGTACTCGGGCTTGTAGTTTTGCGCATGCGCGGGCGCCATGCCCACCACCGCGGCCGCGCACAGGGCGGCTCCGATCAGGTTGCGGAATTTCATGTTGCGTCTCCTCTCTTTGCGAGTCTGTCTGTTGTTGTAATGAACACCGGTACCGCCGGCCTTGGGGTCGCCCCGTCCGGCCCTTTCAATAACCCAGCTTGTGCGGCAGCCACAGCGCCAGCTGCGGGAACACCAGCACCGCGACCAGCACCAGGAACATCGCGCCCAGCAGCCACACTACCCAGCGCACGGTGGATTCCATCGGCACGCGCGCGATGCGGCACGACACCATCAGGTTCACGGCCAGCGGCGGGGTGAACTGGCCCAATGCCACCTTCAGCGTCAGGATCACGCCGAACCACACCGGGTCCCAGCCATAGGCGTTGGCGATCGGCATGAGCAGCGGCACGAAAATCAGGAAGATGGAGATGCCGTCCAGGAACATGCCCACGGTCATCA
Organism: Achromobacter sp.; assembly: GCF_036567245.1. Taxonomy (GTDB): domain Bacteria; phylum Pseudomonadota; class Gammaproteobacteria; order Burkholderiales; family Burkholderiaceae_B; genus Achromobacter. Next base: position 9,163 of record NZ_DATCUY010000288.1, read on the forward strand.
GCAGCAGGATCAGCAGCGCCAGCACGCCCCATTCGCCCAGGCCGGAATTGACGATGGCGTGGGTGATGGGATCGATCACGCTCAGCGTGGACAGGGCCCAGGCGAAGATGCCGGCCAGCGTCACGACCAGCATGATGACGGCGGACAGTTCGGCGGCTTCGCGCAGGATGGTGTACAGGTCGCGCAGCTTGATGGTGCGGTGGATGAAGATGCCCACGAACAGGCCGTAGAACACCGCGACCACGGCGGCTTCGGTGGGCGTGAACCAGCCCATGCGCATGCCGCCCAGGATCAGCACCGGCGCGGCCAGCCCCCATGATGCTTCGCGCAGGCTGGCCCAGAAGGGCGGGCGGGGCAGGTGGGCTTCCAGCGCGCCCATCTTGTATTTGCGCGACAGCCAGACCGCCGGAACGATGAGGGCGAAGCCGGCCAGGATGCCGGGGATCATGCCGGCGGCGAACAGCGCGGGCACGGAGGCGCCGGGCACCAGCACCGAGTAGATAATGAAGGCCACCGACGGCGGGATCAGGATGTCCGTGGCGGCGCCTGCCGCCACCACCGCGGCCGAGAACGAGCCGGGGTAGCCGGCGCGCGACATGGCCGTGATCATCACCGCGCCCACTGCCGCCGCGCAGGCTGGACCCGAGCCGGAGATGCCGCCCAGGAACATGGCCACCGCGATCGACACCAGCGGCAGCATGCCCGGGCCGCGCCCGACGATGGCGATGGCGAAGTCCACCAGCCGCTTGGCCACGCCGGAGCGGTCGAAGATCGAGCCCACCAGCACGAACATGGGAATGGCCAGCAGCGGGTACTTGGCCAGGCCGGCGTAGAAGTTCTGCGGCACGGTCAACAGGCCATACCAGGGCGTGTCCAGGTTGGACAGCACGATGGCCACGGTCCCGCCCAGGCCCAGGGCCACGCCGACCGGCACGCCGATCAGCATCAGGACGATGAAGACGGTGAAGAGGATGGCCGCGATCATTGCTGTTCCCGGCTGGCGCTCTTGGCGATGCGGCGCAGGGTGCCGACGGTGCGCAGCGAAATCGCCGCCGCCATGACCGGCAGCCAGATCGAATACCACCAGGTCGGCACGCCGATGGCGGGCGAGGTCTCTTCGTAGATGTATTCGTCGGCCACCAGCTTCACCGACAGCACGGTCAGCAACAGGAAGAAGGCCAGCACGCAGCCGTTGGAGATCAGGGCCATGATGCGCTGGCGGCGGGGCGAGCCGGAGTCCGCCAGGATCTCGATGCGGATATGGTGGTTGCGCACGAAGGCCACGCTGCCGCCGGCCATGGTCAGCACGATCAGCAGGAACACCGAGATCTCTTCGGTCCAGGCGAAGGACTGGTCGGTGAAGTAGCGCACCAGCACATTCAGGAAGGTAATGATGGCCAGGGTCGCCAGCAGGATCACGGCCAGCCAGTCCTCGATGGCCAGCGGCACTTTGACTGCGGGATCTGTTTCGGCGGGAATGATCGGTTCGACAGGCTCGGCGGGGGCTTCGGGGCGGGACATGTGAGGCAACGGCCAGCGCCGGGTAGGCGCTATTCATTTATGGGGTCGCTGCATCCTACCGTCGCGCCGTGGGGCCGGAAGTTCGTGTTTTCCCGCGGTGCGGGATGGCTGCAACATGCTGCGACGCAGCATAAAACCGACGAAGAAGGGGCGCTCAGTATTCGGAAAGGTTCGCAGCGGCGGGGAGTTGCCTTGGATGTTGCTATGCGTCATCGCGATCTGCCCCGTCCGGAATTCTTTTGTAACAATGGCCGAAATGGAGCTGTCCGGCATTGATCGAACAACGGCTCCGGGAAAACCCCCTAAACGGGTAAAATCACTTTTTGCTCTCCTCTCTTTATACGGCGCCCGCATCGTGTCCCTAGTTCAGCATCTGCCTGGTTCCTCCGTCCTGTCCTCCTTCCGTCGCGATCGCCTGCTGGCGCAATTGAAGGAAGCCGGCCTGCCGGTGGCCGACATATCCGCCCGCTACGAGCACTTCGTCAGCACCGACGCGGCCCTGACGGCCGAGCAGCAGCAACACCTGACCCAACTGCTGGACTACGGCACCCCCGCCACCGGCGACGCGCCGGCCAAGAGCCTGTCGCTGCTGGTGATCCCGCGCCTGGGCACCATCTCTCCCTGGGCCAGCAAGGCCACCGACATCGCCCATAACTGTGGCCTGGCGTCGGTGCACCGCATCGAACGCGGCGTGCGCTACGTCATCACCCCCGAGCGCGGCCTGCTGGGCGCCAAGACCTTCGACGACGCCATGCTGGCGCGCGCGGCCGACTGCCTGCACGACCGCATGACCGAAACCGTGGTGGACGCCAGCTTCGACGGCCAGGCGCTGTTCCAGCCGTTGGCTGGCAAACCCATGCGCACGGTCGGCGTGCAGGCGCAGGGCGCCCAAGCCCTGGCCGAAGCCAACATCTCGCTGGGCCTGGCGCTGTCGGACGACGAAATCGAATACCTGGCCAAGTCGTTCACCGACCTGGGCCGCGATCCCACCGACGTGGAATTGATGATGTTCGCGCAGGCCAATAGCGAACATTGCCGCCACAAGATCTTCAACGCTCAATGGGTGATCGACGGCCAGGAACAGCCCAACACGCTGTTCGGCATGATCCGCGCCACCCACAAGGCGCAGCCCGAGGGCACCGTGGTGGCCTATTCGGACAACGCCGCCATCATGGAAGGCGGCCCTGCGCAGCGCTTCCAGGCCGGCGTGCCGGGCGTGACGGGCGAGGGCGTCGAAGGCGCCAAGTACATCCGCCGCGACACCACCGTGCACACGCTGATGAAGGTGGAAACGCACAACCACCCGACCGCGATCGCGCCGTTCCCCGGCGCCTCCACCGGCAATGGCGGCGAGATCCGCGACGAAGGCGCGACCGGCCGCGGCTCCAAGCCCAAGGCCGGCCTGACCGGCTTCACCGTGTCGCACCTGCGCTTCGACGACGCCTTGCAGCCCTGGGAAGCCGACCACCACGGCCTGCCCGAGCGCATCGCTTCGCCGCTGTCCATCATGATCGACGGCCCCATCGGCGGCGCGGCGTTCAACAACGAATTCGGCCGTCCCAACCTGCTGGGCTATTTCCGTTCGTTCGAGCAGACCGCCGGCGGCACGCGCTGGGGCTACCACAAGCCCATCATGATCGCGGGCGGCCTGGGCAGCATCGACGCCGGCCTGACGCACAAGGACGTGATTCCTCCCGGCGCGCTGCTGATCCAGCTGGGCGGCCCGGGTTTCCGCATCGGCATGGGCGGCGGCGCCGCCTCCAGCATCAGCATGGGCAGCAACTCGGCCGAACTGGACTTCGATTCGGTCCAGCGCGGCAACCCTGAAATCGAGCGCCGCGCCCAGGAAGTCATCGACCGCTGCTGGCAGCAGGCCGAGAACAATCCCATCATCGCGATCCACGACGTGGGCGCGGGCGGCCTGTCCAACGCCTTCCCGGAACTGGTGAACGATGCCGGCCGCGGCGCCATCTTCGACCTGAAGCGCGTGCCGCTGGAAGAGTCGGGCCTGTCGCCCGCCGAAATCTGGAGCAACGAGTCCCAGGAACGCTACGTCCTGTCGATCCTGCCCAAGGACCTCGAACGCTTCGACGCCATCGCTCGCCGCGAACGCTGCCCCTACGCGGTGGTGGGCGTGGCCACCGAAGAGCGCCAACTGCGCGTGGTGGACGGCGAGGGCCTGCCGGGCCTGGACGCCATCCGCCCGCAAGGCGAAGCCGAAGTGCGTCCCGTGGATGTGCCGATCGACGTCATCCTGGGCAAGCCGCCGCGCATGACCCGCGACGTCACGCGCCTGCCGGGCGTGTCCGCGCCGCTGGACCTGGCCGGCATCGACCTGACCGAAGCCGCTTACCGCGTGCTGCGCCACCCCACGGTGGCCAACAAGTCCTTCCTCATCACCATCGGCGACCGCACCGTCGGCGGGCTGTCCAGCCGCGACCAGATGGTCGGCCCGTGGCAAGTGCCGGTGGCTGACTGCGCCGTGACCCTGGCCGATTACGAAGGCTTCCGCGGCGAAGCCATGTCCATGGGCGAACGCACCCCGATCGCCATGCTGGACGCGCCGGCTTCCGGCCGCATGGCCGTGGCCGAAGCCCTGACCAACCTGGCGGCCGCCGACGTGGCGCGCCTGGAAGACATCAAGCTGTCGGCCAACTGGATGGCCGCCTGCGGCGTGGCCGGACAAGACGCCGCGCTGTACGACACCGTGTCCGCCGTCAGCGAACTGTGCCAGGCGACCGGCCTGTCGATTCCGGTGGGCAAGGACTCCCTGTCCATGAAGACGTCCTGGGAACAGGACGGCGAGCAGCGCCAGGTGGTGGCGCCGGTGTCGCTGGTCATCACGGCCTTCGCGCCCGTGGCCGACGTGCGCGCCAGCCTGACCCCGCAGCTGCGCACCGACGCCGGCGACAGCGTGCTGATCCTGGTCGACCTGGGCCGCGGCCGCCATCGCATGGGCGGCTCGATCCTGGCGCAGACCTACAACCAGGTCGGCGAAACCGTGCCGGACATCGACGCGCCGCAGGATCTGCGCGCCTTCTTCGTCACCATCCGCACCCTGGCCGAAGCTGGCACCATCCTGGCCTACCATGATCGTTCCGACGGCGGCCTGTTCGCGACCCTGACCGAAATGGCCTTCGCCGGCCGCACCGGCATCTCGGTCAACCTGGACATGCTGACCTTCGATCCGCAATCGGCAGATTGGGGCGACTTCAAGATCCGCCCCGAACAGGTGGCGGTGCAGCGCGAGGAACTGACGCTCAAGGCGCTGTTCTCCGAAGAAGCCGGCGCCGTCATCCAGGTGCCCGCCGCCCAGCGCGACGCCGTCATGCAGGTGCTGCGCGGCGCGGGCCTGTCGGCCCACTCGCACGTCATCGGCGGCCTGAACGGCGCCGACGAAGTCGAGTTCTACCGCGACGGCAAGAAGGTCTGGGGCCAGCCGCGCGCCGAACTCGGCCGCGCCTGGAGCGAAGTGTCCTACCGCATCATGTCGCGCCGCGACAACCCGGCCTGCGCCCAGGCCGAGCTCGATGTCTGGAACGACACCACCGATCCGGGCATGAGCCCCAATGTGGACTTCAATCCGCAGGAAGACGTGGCCGCGCCGTTCATCAATACCGGCAAGCGTCCGCGCGTGGCGATCCTGCGCGAGCAGGGTTGCAACAGCCAGGTGGAAATGGGCTGGGCCTTCGACACCGCCGGCTTCGAAGCCATCGACGTGCACATGACCGATCTGCTGTCGGGCCGCGTGGACCTGGCGCAGGTGCAGGGCCTGGTGGCCGTGGGCGGGTTCAGCTACGGCGACGTGCTGGGCGCCGGCGAAGGCTGGGCGCGCACCATCCGCTTCAATAGCAAGCTGTCGGACCAGTTCGCCGCCTACTTCGCGCGTCCCGACACCTTCGCGCTGGGCGTGTGCAACGGCTGCCAGATGATGGCCGCGCTGGCGCCCATGATTCCGGGCGCCGAATTCTGGCCGCGCTTCACGCGCAACCAGTCGGAAAAGTACGAAGCCCGCCTGTCCATGGTCGAAGTGGCCAAGTCGCCGTCGATCTTCTTCGCCGGCATGGAAGGCGCGCGCATCCCGGTGGCCGTGGCCCACGGCGAAGGCTATGCCGACTTCTCGCAGCAAGGCGACGCCAGCCGCGTGCTGGCTGGCGCGCGCTACATCGACAACCGCGGCCAGGCCACCGAAGCCTATCCGTTCAACCCGAACGGCAGCCCCGGCGGCCTGACGTCCGTCACCACCGCCGACGGCCGCTTCACGGTCATGATGCCGCACCCGGAACGCGTGACGCGCAATGTCATGATGTCGTGGGCGCCCGAGAAGTGGGGCCGCGCGGATGCGGGCGGCGCGTTCAGCCCCTGGATGCGCATCTTCCGCAACGCGCGCGTCTGGCTGAAGTAAGGCAGTAGCTTGCCGCCGGGACCCGTGTCCTGGCGCGTGCGACACGCCCCGCCATTCGGCCCTCTTGGGTCCGGATGGCGGGGCGTTTTTCATGCCCGCCGGGGCTGCTCTGGATCTGAGGCGTGCAACGTAATGAGATATTTAACTTTTCATTGCGACCTGTCGTAAAGCATAGGTAGCCGCTATACGCAACCCGGAGTGACCCCAATGTTCAAGAATCTCAGTATTCGCGCGGTCTTGACGACCGCTTTAGCCGTTTTCTTCGCGCTTTTCCTGCTAACCGGCATCGCCGTGCATCAGCAGCTGACGTCCAACCGCAATTCCATCGAAGTGCTGCTGGACACCAACCTGGTCCGCGCCAATGCCGTGAACGGCGCCGGCACTGAACTGTTGCGCGCCCGCCTGGTGCTGCTGTCCGCCCAGACCGCCTTGATGGAAGGCAAGAGCCTGGACAACCTGGCCAGCATGCAGCGCCTGGACGGCTATACCAAGAAGGCCGGTGACCTGATCGATCTGGTGCGCAAGACCCCGGAAACCTCGGCCCAGGGCAAGCCGCTGCTGGACGCGGCCCTGGCGGCCTACGACGTCTATCACCGCGACGCGATCGTGCCGATGATCGCCGCCATCCGCGCCGGCAACGCGCAGGACTCCAACCGCCTCAACCTCGAAAAAGTGACGCCGCTGGGCCTGACTTTCACGGCCGCGATCCAGAAGTACCTGGACTACGCCGACGAGGTCGGCCAGCGTGTGGCGCGCGAGGCTTCCACCCGCATCAATGCTGCGATCGCGGTGCTGGTCGGCCTGCTGGTCGTGGTGGCCGTGCTGGTGGTGGGCCTGTATGCGTTGTTCGGCCGCTCGGTGTTCCGTCCGTTGCACGAGGCCGGCCGCCTGTTCGACCGCATCGCCGGCGGCGACCTGACCAACCGCATCGAGCAAAGCGGCAACAATGAAATCGGCGTGTTGTACGGCGCCGTCAAGCGCATGCAGGACAGCCTGGCCCGCACGGTGTCCGCGGTGCGCCTGGGCGTCGAGGAGATCCACACCGGCGCGCGCGAAATCGCCGCCGGCAACATCGACCTGTCTTCGCGCACCGAGCAGCAAGCCGCCTCGCTGGAGGAAACCGCCGCCAGCATGGACGAGCTGTCTTCCACCGTGAAGAACAACGCGGACAGCTCGCGCAGCGCTTCGGAACTGGCCTCGGCGGCGTCCGAGGTGGCCTCGCGCGGTGGCCGGGCGGTGGGCGACGTGGTCGGCACGATGCGCGGCATTGCCGACAGCTCCAACCGCATTGCCGACATCGTCGGCGTGATCGACGGCATCGCCTTCCAGACCAACATCCTGGCGCTGAACGCGGCCGTGGAAGCGGCGCGCGCGGGCGAGCAGGGCAAGGGCTTCGCGGTCGTCGCCAGCGAAGTGCGCGCGCTGGCGCAACGCAGCGCCGCCGCCGCCAAGGAAATCAAGGGCCTGATCGACGACTCGGTGCAGAAGGTGTCCATCGGTTCGGACCAGGTGGAAGCGGCCGGCGCCACCATGCAGGAAATCGTGACCTCGGTGCGCCGGGTCACGGACATCATCAACGAGATCTCCAGCGCTTCTGAAGAGCAGTCGCAGGGCATCCAGCAGGTCAACCAGGCGGTGTCGCAGATGGACAGCGTGACGCAGCAGAACGCCGCGCTGGTCGAAGAGGCCGCGGCTTCCGCAGCCTCGCTGGAGACCCAGGCGCAGCGCCTGCGCGAAGCCGTGGCGGTGTTCAAGCTGCAAACCGGCCGCGTAATCGATGCCGACGCGCCGGCCTTGGGCCGCAACGGCGAGCCGGCCTTGCTTGGCGCCTGAAGTCCATGCAGGGCTGCCATCCGGGATGGCCGCCCATGACTACAGCCATAGCCCCCAGCGCATCGCGTCTGGGGGCTATGCCGTTTTTTTAGCCAGGCCCCCGGCCCAGATCGAAACCGCGACACTGGAACCCGTGCCGGATGACGGCACCATTTCCCAGAACCGATAACAATCAGGGACAAAAGATGCCAGCCGCGCCGCGCAGGCATAAAATAGCGGATTGCCTATCCCCCTCCGCACACAGGATCCCGCGCCATGAACGCACGCATCCCCGAAGACGCTCTTCCTCCCACCCTGGACCCGAAGGCCCTGCAGGCTTTCGTGGACGACAAATGGGACAACGAGATCATCCCCGCGCTGACCGACTACATCGCCATCCCGGCCAAAAGCCCGGCGTTCGACGCGGACTGGGAAAAGAACGCGTTCATCGAACGCGTGGTGCGCGACGCCGCGCAGTGGGTCGAGGCGCAGAAGGTCTCGGGGCTGAAGCTGGAAGTGGTGCGCCTGCCGGGCCGCACGCCCGTCATTTTCTTTGACGCGCCGGCCACCCGCAGCGACAACGGCGACACCGTGCTGCTGTACGGCCACCTGGACAAGCAGCCCGAATTCTCCGGCTGGCGCGCCGGCCTGGGCCCCTGGACCCCCAAACTCGAAGACGGCAAGCTGTATGGCCGCGGCGGCGCCGACGACGGCTATGCCGTGTACGCCTCGCTGACCGCCATCATGGCGCTGGACAAGCAGGGCATTCCGCGTCCGCGCTGTGTGGGCATCGTTGAAACCTGTGAGGAATCCGGCAGCTACGACCTGCTGCCCTATGTGGACGCGCTGCGCGACCGCCTGGGCAACGTGGCCCTGGTGGTGTGCCTGGACTCGGGCGCCGGCAACTACGATCAGCTCTGGATGACGACCTCGCTGCGCGGCATGGTGTCGGGCACGCTGGAAGTGCAGGTGCTGGACGAAGGCGTGCATTCGGGCGACTCCAGCGGCGTGGTGCCGTCCTCGTTCCGCATCCTGCGCCATCTGCTGGACCGCCTTGAAGACAGCGGTACCGGCCGCCTGCTGCCGCAGAGCCTGCATTGCGAGATTCCCGCCGATCGCGTCGAACAAGTGCACGCCACCGCGCGCATCCTGGGCGACGAAGTCTGGCGCCGTTTCCCCTGGAGCTGCGGCGCCGACGGCGGCTTCGTGCTGCCCATGACGACCGAACCCGAACAAGCCCTGCTGAACCGCACCTGGCGCCCGACCTTGTCGGTGACCGGCGCCGAAGGCCTGCCGCCGCTGTCCAGCGCCGGCAACGTGCTGCGTCCGCGCACCGCCTTCAAACTGTCGCTGCGCCTGCCGCCGCTGGTGGATGCCGTGGCCGCCTCGCAAGAGATCAAGGCCTTGCTGGAAGCCGACGCGCCCTACAACGCCAAGGTGCTGTTCAAGGCCAACGAAGGCGCTGCCACCGGCTGGAACGCCCCGGCCTCCGCGCCCTGGCTGACCCAGGCGCTCGACGCGGCCTCGCAGCAATACTACGGCGCGTCCTGCGGCTACATCGGCCAGGGCGGCACCATTCCGCTGATGAGCATCCTGCAGAAGGGCTTCCCCAAGGCCCAGTTCATGGTCTGCGGCGTGTTGGGCCCCAAGTCCAACGCCCACGGCCCCAATGAATTCCTGCACGTGCCCTACGGCAAGAAACTGACCGCGGCCGTGGCCCAGACCATGGCGGCCATGCCGTCCGCGTAAGCGCGGCGGCGACGCTGTTCGAAGCGCGGGCCGCAATGCCCGCGCTTTTCTTTTTTCCAGGATGGACCCCATGATTTCCACTTCCGACGCCTACGCCAACGTGGTCGCTGAGACCAAGCACTGGCTGAACCAGGCCGTGATCGGCCTGAACCTCTGTCCCTTCGCCAAGGCGGTCCAGGTCAAGGACCAGATCCGCTTTGCCGTCAGCGACGCCACCGATGCCGAAGGCGTCCTCACCGACCTGCAGGACGAGCTGGCGCTGCTGGCCGAGACCGATCCGGAGCAGATTGACACCACGCTGCTGATCATCCCGGACGCGCTGGATGACTTCCTGGATTTCAATGACTTCGAGGAGCTGTCGGACCGTCTGCTCAAGCGCATGCGCCTGGTGGGCGACCTGCAGGTGGCCACCTTCCATCCGCAGTTCCAGTTCGCCGACACGCAGCCGGACGACATCGAGAACTACACCAACCGTTCGCCGTATCCGATCCTTCATCTGCTGCGCGAAGACAGCATCGACCGTGCGGTGGAATCCTTCCCCGATGCTGCGGAGATCTACGAGAAGAACATCGACACGATGAAGCGGCTGGGCCTGGAAGGGTGGAAGAAGCTGATGACCAAGGCCTAGTCGCCTGACGGCCTATCGGATCGCATACCAAATACCGCATTGCGGAATACGAGGCTCGGTCTCCCCAGGGAGCCCCGGGATATCCCTAGATAGCCCGCCCGCGGTATTGCATACAACATACTGACGCCGTGACAGCTCGCCGTAAGGTGGGCGATCCGCGCGTCCATTTCCTTCGATTGCTATGCCCCGCGGCCTCTCCCGGGCGCGGGGGCGTTGTCCTTGCCTGGAGAGTTGTATGCGATTTACCCGCCGCCATGCCCTGGGCGCGCTTGCCGCGCTGCCCCTGATCTCGCGCCCCGCCTGGGCCCAGAACACCTTTCCGACCCGTCCCGTGCGCCTGCTGGTGGGCTTTGCCCCCGGCGGGCTGACCGACATTGCGGCGCGTGCGCTGGCCGAGCGCATGGGCAAGACACTGAAGCAGAGCGTGGTGGTGGAAAACCGCCCCGGCGGCCAGGCGATCATCGCTACTGTGGCCGTGGCGCGCGCCGAACCCGATGGCTACACCCTGGGCTTCGCCGGCACCAACGGCATGATCCTGAACCCCTTGCTCTACAACAACCTGCCTTACCAGCCGTCGGACTTCAAGCAGCTGGGTTCCATGGGCAAGTCGCCGATGCTGCTGATCGTGCATCCCGACCTGGGCGTGAAGAACGTGCAGGAATTCATCGCGCTGGCCAAGAAGAAGCCCGGCGACATCACTTGCGCGCACGCCGGACGCGGGGTGATCAATCACCTGGCGCTGCTGCATTTCCAGTCCAAGACCGGCACCCAGTTCCAGGACGTCCCCTACAAGGGCAGCGGCCCCGCGCTGCTGGACTTGATGGCGGGCACGGTGCAGAGCACCTTCGACTTCCCGACCTCGGCGCTGCCCAACATCAAGTCGGGCAAGCTGCAAGTGCTGGCGGTCACTTCCGACAAGCGCCTCTCCAGCCTGCCGGACGTGCCCACCATGAAGGAAGCGGGCGTGGATGGCTTCGAGCTCTATACCCGCATGATGATCTCGGGTCCGGCCGCCATGCCGGCTCCGGTGGTCGCGGCGCTGGAGAACGCGGTGCGCGAAGGCACGCGCGATCCCGGCCTGGTGCAGCAGTTCGCCGATCAGGGCGTGACGGTGGAGTTCACGTCCTCGGCCGATCTGGACAAGGTCATTGCCGACGAATCCGCCATGTGGGCCCAGGTGATCAAGGCCAACGGCGTGCCCAAGACCGACCTGAAGAGCTAAGGAGCCATCGTGGCAGAACAACCCAGCATTACCGTCACCCCGGAACGCGCCCTGATCGACGTGGCGCGCGAGATCCGCGTGAGCGGCTTTCCGGCCTATGCCTTCATCACCGTCACGGCCACCATGACGATGTGCGGGGCGCCGTGGCGTTCGCAAGCCGTCTTCGTGGCCGGCCACGACGGCAGCCTGGACCTGGCCCGCGATTGCCCCGTGTCCGGCAGCTATGCCGAACCCTCGGCCATGGGCATCGTCTGGTCCATGGCTTGCGAGGACATCGCCAGCGTGGTGTTCCCGCCAGACCGGACCGAGCCGCTCGCCATCCGCATCGAGGCCAGCGACGGACGCCATACTGCCGCGGCCACCCTGGTGCAGGAGTTCCAGGCCGACGGCGTGACGCATCGCGCCGTGCGCGAGCAGGTCGGCGGCATGACGTTGTCGGGCGAGCTTTACACGCCCGCCGGCCCCGGCCCGCACCCGCTGGTGATCTACATGAACGGCTCGTCCGGCGGCGTCAACGCGCCGCGCGCGGCGCTGTTCGCGTCCCGCGGCTACCAATGCCTGGCGCTGGCCATCTTCAACTACGAGGGCCGTCCCAAATACTTGAACGACATGCCGCTGGAGTACTTCCAGCACGTGTTGCGCTGGGCCCGCGCCGAACTGGCGCCGCGCGACGGCTTCGTGGCCCTGTCCGGCATCAGCCGCGGCGGCGAGACCTCGCTGCTGGTGGCCTCGCATTATCCGGACCTGGTCAGCGCGGTGGTCGCCTATGTGCCGTCGCCGGTCATGCACGGCGTGGTCAGCGCCGGCGCGCCCGGTACCGGCCGCGATGCGCAGGTCTGGACCAAGGCCGGCGAACCGCTGCCGCACCTGTGGCAGGACAACGCCAGCGCCAACTGGGACGCCGCCTATGCGTCGCAGCCGCCGTACCGCCAGACGCATGCCTTCCTCAGCGCCACGCGCGACAGCGCCGCGTTCGAGCGCGCCCGCATTCCGGTCGAGAACTATCCCGGTCCGGTGCTGCTGGTCAGCGCTTCCGATGACGGCTTCTGGCCCAGCACCGCGTACTCGGAAATCGTCATGCGCCGGCGCCAGGCACATGGCCTGCCGACTTTCCACCACGTCTGCATGGGAGCCGGCCACCACGTGCACTATCCCTGCCTGCCCGCCACCCTGATCAGCAAGCCGCACGCGATGTCCGGCCTGCTGCTGGACGCGGGCGGGACGCCCAGCGCGAACGCGGCGGGCAATGAGGGGTCCTATCTGGCGGTGCTGGACTTCCTGGGGCGCGTGGGAGGCGCGGCCCGGTAAGTGTCAGGCACGCGGCTGCACAAGCCGCCGGCTCCAGTCTGGCAGGCGTTCCGGCGGCGCGGCGGCCTATCCGTTGCGCAGCTTCTGCTCCGACACGAACGCCGACCAGCGCTGCAGTTCGCCCCGTATCAGCCCCGTGAACTCGGCCGGCGTATTGGCCTGGGCGGCTTCCATGCCCAGGCCGGCCAGTTTGTTGCGCACCTCGGCGTCGGCCAGGATGCTCTGCATGGCGCCGTTCCATTTGGCGATCAGGTCCGGCGGCGTGCCGGCGGGCGCGACGATGCCTTCCCATTCCTTCAGGTTGTATGCCGGCACCCCGGCCTCGGCCAGCGTGGGCACGCCGGGCAGGGCGCTCATGCCGCCATCGCGCGTGACGGCCAGCGCGCGCAGCTTGCCCGACTGCGCCAGCGGCACGGCGACGGAGGCGGTGGCGAACATGGTCTGCACATAGCCGCCCATGAGCGCCTGCGCCGCTTCCGCCGGACCCTTGAACGGCACGTGCAGCATGTCTATGCCCGCCGCCTGGCAGAAGGCCGCGCCCAACAGATGGGCGGGCGAGCCGTTGCCGCCGGAACCGTAGCTGAGTTTGCCGGGTTGGCGCTTTGCCTGTTCGACCAGGCTGCGCACGTCGGTGTATTCGCTGCCCGGCGGGACCATCAACACGTTGTATAGCCAGACCAGATTGGCGATCGGCGCAAAATCGCCGTCCGTGCGGTAGGACACCTTGCCGAACAGCGCCGGCAGCACCGTGTGGCTGAGGAACATGATGCCTACCGTATAGCCGTCGGGCGCGGCGCGCGCGACCGCGTCCAGACCTATCATGCCGGTCGCGCCCGGCCGGTTTTCCACCACGACGGGCTGTCCCCACAGGCGCTGCAGCTTTTCGGCCAGCACGCGTGCCAGCACGTCGGCCGGGCTTGCCGCGGGCAGCGGCACGATGATGCGTACGGGCTTGTCCGGATACGCGGCCCGGGCGGACCACGGCAGGGTACAGGCGAGGGCTCCGGCCAGGCCCTTCAGTAGCGTGCGGCGGCGCATGGTTCAGGCCGCTGACGAAACAGGCGGCATGAAGATCACGTCGTACTCCGGCGCCACCGCCACCACCTCCGCCGGACTCGACATGTTGTGGATGCGCCGGTAAAGCTCCAGCAGCTTGCCCGCAGGCGCGGCCCAGAACAGCGCGGTGGCGGCGACGCCCGAATTGTTGAAGAACGCATGCGGCACGCCGCGGGGCATGCGTACCAGGTCACCGGGACCGGCCGAGGTCTTCTTGCCGTCCAGCAGCAGGTCGATGCGGCCGTCCAGCACGAAGATGTATTCGTCCTGGTTGGGGTGCACGTGCGGCGGCACGAAGGACTCTTCCGGAAACGTGGCGTGCCAGGAAATGCTGTCCAGGCTGATCTGCTTGGGCACGTACACCTGGCCCAGGATGTTCCAGGAGACGCCGTCCAGGCCGGCCTGGGCTCGGGTGATGTCGGGGGTTTCGAGAATCATGCTGCACTCCTCAGGATTGCGAGAGCCGATCCAGCGTCGGCTTCACGAGCGGGTTGGATGAGGCGAAACGGGGCTTGAAGGTCTGTCGGGCGCGGGCCAGGTCGGCTTCGTCCCAATAGCCGATCAGGATGCCGCCTTCGGATATGCGCGGCTGGACCTCGATGGACTCGATGGTGCCGTCGGCCACCGTGGCGCGCTGGCGCGGCTGGCGCGCCCAGCGGAACAGCAGGTCCTCCATGTGTTTGCGCACCGCCTCGTGCGCGGGCGACGCGCCCAGGTCGACGAATTCATTGGGGTCTTCCTGCAGGTCGTAAAGCATCGGCCGGTAGCCTTCGGCCAGCACGTACTTCCAGCGGTCGTCGCGCACCATCCGCAGCCAAGCCTGGCGCGCCGGCGTGCCCAGCGCGATGCGCGAATCCTGGAAGGCGTAGTCGTATTCGCAGATGACGTGGTCGCGCCAATCCGACGGCGCCTGGCCGAACAGCAGGGGGCGCAGTGAACGGCCGTCCATGATGTGCGGCACTGGCACGCCGCCGCAGGCCTCCAGGAAGGTCGGGGCCAGGTCTATCGCTTCGACCATGGCCGCGCAGCGCGTGCCGCGGGCCGCGTCGGCGCGCGGGTCGGGGTCATAGACGATCAGCGGCATGCGGATGACGGGTTCATGGAACAGGTCCTTTTCCCCCATCCAGTGGTCGCCCAGATAGTCGCCGTGATCGGAGGTGAACACGATCATGGTGTTGTCGAACAGGCCGCGCGCCTCCATGAAGCGGAACAGCACGCCGAGCTGGTCGTCGATCTGCTTGATCAATCCCATGTAGCCCGGCATGACCGCCTCGCGCACGCCGGGCTCGGAGAAGGTCGCCGACACGCGATGCTGCATCATCGCCGCATAGACCGGATGCGGATCGGCGCGCTCGGCCTCGCTGCGCACCACCGGCAGCGCGTCATCCGCGCCGTACATGCCGGCGTAGGGCGCCGGCGCCAGATAGGGCCAGTGCGGCTTGATGTAGGACAGGTGCAGGCACCAGGGCTGTTCGCCCGCTTCACTGATGAAGTCCATCGCCCGGCGCGTGATGTAAGGCGTTTCCGAATGCTCGTCAGGCACGCGCGCCGGCAGGTTGGAGTACTTCAGGAACCAGCCCGACCGCACCGTGCCGTCCGCGTCCTGAGCGGAATTGGCCCAGCTTTCCCAGGGGTTGTCGCCGCCGTAGCCCTGCGCGCGCAGATAGTCGTTGTAGCGCGGGTCCGGGTCGTGGCCCGAATACGGGTGGATGCCGTCATCGCGCTCGTAGGCGTCGAAGCCGCATTCGGCGATGCGGCGGCCGATGACCGAAGCCGGGTCTATGCCCAGCCGCGACATGCCTGCCGCGTCGGCCCGCATATGCGTCTTGCCCACCAGCACGGAACGCACGCCCAGCGGCCGCAGATGGTCGCCTATGGTCATCTCGCCGGCCTTCAGCGGCACGAAGTTCCAGCTGGCGCCGTGCGCATGCACATAGCGCCCGGTGTAGTAGCTCATGCGCGAGGGGCCGCACACGGGCGACTGCACGTAGGCCCGGTCGAAGATCATGCCGCGCGCGGCCAGCGCGTCCAGATTCGGCGTCTTCAGCCTGGGGTGGCCAAAACAGGAAAGATGGTCGTAGCGCAGCTGGTCGCACATGATGAAGAGAATGTTCTTCACGCCTCGGGTCATGCTAGGCTCCTGTCTCCGATGGGGTATGCAGGAATTCTATCGACGGCCTGCGCGCACATCCCTTGAATTGTTTTGATGTCGATTACCCCAGGTAATCGGCCGGAGAGCCGGCTTGCGACTCCAGCATCTGAACCTGTTGCTTACCCTGGCCCGGACCGGCAGCATGCGCGCCGCCGCGCAAGTCCTGAACGTGTCGCAGCCGGCGCTGACCAAGTCGCTGCGCCAGCTGGAAGAAGAGGTTGGCGCGGAACTGGTGGTGCGCAGTCCCAAGGGCGTGCGGCTGGCGCAGGCTGGCGAGATCCTCGCGGCGCGCGCCGCCGTCGTCATGCGCGAAATCGAAAAGGCCCACGAAGACCTGGCCTGGCATCTGCGCGGCGCCGAAGCCCAGGTGACGCTGGGCGTATCGCCGGCCGCGGCCATTCTGCTGGCGCCGGGCGCGGTGGCGCGCTAT
>NZ_DATCUY010000289.1:0-17100 GCF_036567245.1 Achromobacter sp.
CCCCCGCCACGTCGGCCACGATGCCGGTCACGTTTGAAGCCGCCGACAGCGCGCAGACCACCAGCGCGCCCTCGCCGGCTTGCAGCGCCGCGTCCAGCTGCGCGAGGTCAGGGCCGCCTGCCGCGCTTTCCGCCAGTTCGACGATTTCCGCGCCGCATTCGCGCCAGGGCAGGATGTTGGAATGATGTTCGTAGGGTCCGATGATGACGCGGACCTTGTTGCCGGCGGCGATGGCCTCGCGCACGCCGAACAGATGCACCAGCCGGTTGATCCCCGCCGTCGCGCCCGAGCCCGCAAAAATCACCGCGTGCTCATCGCCCGCGCCGCAGCAGCGCGCAATCGCCGCGCGCGCCTCACGGCGCAGCCGGGTAATGAAACCGCCGCAATAAGACGCCTCGGTATGCGAGTTGGCGTAGTACGGCAGCACCTGCTCAAGGATGAAGCGCTCGACCTGCATCAGCGCCCGGCCGGACGCAACATAGTCCGCATAGACCAGCGGTTTGACGCCATAGGGGCCATCGACCACCGCATCCTTACCGATCAGGCCTTCGGCCAGCGCCGCGGCGACGTCGTCCGCCTTCAGGCTTGCTTGAAATTGCTGTAAAGGCGTGGCCGGCGCGGCGGTTGTTTTGGTGGTCGTATTCATGTCGAGGATATTCCTGGGAACGTCCAAATATCATACGATGGGAGGAAATTTAAAACCTCACCTAAATTTTGCCTAAATTCACCAATATTGGGTCATTTGATCTTTCAAATGGAAAAAATAGACAAGTTTGATCTGAATATTATCTCGTGCCTGCAAAAGGACGGCGCGCTATCGCAGCGCGAGCTGGCCGATCGCGTCGGCCTGTCGCAAAACGCGTGCTGGCGCAGGCTGCAGCGCCTGAACGCCTGCGGCATCATTCGCGGCACCCGGGCCGAGGTCAACCTGGTCGAACTGGGGCTGGACCTGACGGTCTTCGTAATGATCCGCACCAGCCACCACGCCAAGGCCTGGGCCGATGGTTTCCGGCAACACGTGGGGCGCCTGCCCGAAGTGACCGAGTTCTATCGCATCGGCGGCGACTGGGACTACCTCATCAAGGTGGTCTGCCGCGGCATGGCCGGGTACGACCGCTTCTACCAGAAGCTGATCACGGATTTCGAGCTGTCGACGGTGACGGGGTTCTTCAGCATGGAAGCGATCATCGAGAACCGGCCGCCGGATCTGGCAGGCCTGGAGGGGTAAGCCCGGTGAGCATGACGCATGGGACGCGCGACCCATGCGGACATGACAAAACCGTGATGACGGGACGATCGGATTTGTAATTCCATTGACCGCGGATTGTCGGGCGGCGGCATTCACACTGGCCCTGCCAATCCGCCAGAAGACATGTCCCCGTGGCTTCCGGTCGGTGTGACGCATATCGATCTTCCCTGCTCACGGAGTCCACAATGAAAAAGCTATACGCCGCGGCGGCCGCCACGGCACTGTCCGGCGCCGCCTATGCGCAGCCCTCTTCCGTCACTCTCTATGGCCTTATCGATACCGGCATCGGTTACGCCAACGTCGACGGCGCCTACACCGATCCCGCCACCGGCAACCGCACCCGCGTCGACAGCAGCCGCATCGGATCCACCACCGGCACCACCGCGGGTTCGCGCTGGGGCCTGCGCGGCAAGGAAGACCTGGGCGACGGCCTGTATGCGCTCTTCCAGCTGGAGTCCGGCTACGACAGCCGCAACGGCAATTCGCTGCAAAGCGGCCGCCTGTTCGGCCGCGAAGCCACGGTGGGCCTGGGCAGCGCCGACTGGGGCGAGGTCCGCCTGGGCCGGCAATACAACGTCGCCGCGCGCTACTTCACCGGCATGTTCGGTTCGTCGTTCGGCGGCGGCTTCAATCAATTGAACACCGGCGCCGGCCTGGGCTTCAGCTCGGCCTACTTCGTGCGCTACGACAACCTGATCGTCTATGAAACCCCGTCCATGGGCGGATTCAAGGGCGCCCTGGGCTACGCCTTCAACGCCGACGACCGCCGCCTCGCCCAGACCGGCTTCGCCACCGCCGACAACACCCGCGCCATCACGGCAGGCCTGCGCTACGACAATGGCCCGGTCATGGGCTTTGCCACCTACGACCAACTCAACGCCTCGAACAAGCTAAGCCAGAGCCAGACCGATGCCACGCCGCGTTCCTACATCATCGGCGGCTCTTACGACTTTGAAGTCGTCAAGGTGGCGCTGGCCTACAACCGCATGACCGACGGCTGGTTCGCCGGCAAGGGCTTCCCCAACGGCGGCAACATCGGCGGATTTACCGGCACGCCGTCCTACGCCTTCGTCAAGGGCTTCCGCTCCAACGCCTACATGCTGGCGCTGGCCGCCCCGGTCGGCAAATCGGGCGGCGCGTTCGCATCGTGGCAGCGCGCCGACGCCAACAACAAGCAGCTTACCGGCGGCGATGCCACCAGCAACACCTACAGCCTGGGCTACAACTACAACCTGTCCAAGCGCACCGATCTGTATGCGGTGGCGTCCTACACCACCAATTGGGCCTTCCTGGACAACGCCAAGGCGACCGAGGTGAACATGGGCATCCGCCATCGCTTCTAGCGCCAGCTTTCATAAAACGCTGCAAGCAGGAAATCCCTTGATCGTGCCCTCCTCCGCGAAGGGAAGGCCTGATGATCGCCGCGCGCCTTTCCGGTGCGCGCTTTTTTTCCCTGGTATCGCGCGGCACTTGGCTGCCGGACGCCCGCCGTTCAAGGACCGGCGCAGGTCACAGCGCGCCTTCCGTTAGCATGTAGCTGCCGCCCCGTATCGTATGCAGCAGCTTGGGCCCTGAACCGGCGTCGACTTTTTTACGCAGCCGGCGCATCGCGACCGCAACGGCATGGGACTTGAAATTGCGCTTGTCGTGAATATGCAGCTTCATTTTCCAGACCTGCTCGGCAAGCTCCCATCCCACGCACGCCACGCCGGGCCGCTGCATCAGGAAAGCCAGCAAGCCGAACTCCTTGGGTGTCAGCGGCAGGAACTGCCGGTTGCGGTACGCGCGGCAACGCAACAAGTCCAGCTCCAGGTCGGCAAGCTGCAACCTGGGAGTGGACTCGGGAGGATTGATTACGGAGGACTCAGCCACGCCGGGCTCTCCCGCCGCGCCAGCCGGCTATCAGCGCAGCGCGTTCTGGCGCTGCACTTCGGCCTGGTACTCCGGCCCCGAGCGCAGACGGAAGTATTCAGTAAATGCAGCCTTGTACTCCGGGCTGTAAATATCTGGCGTCTCTTCGCCGCGCCAGAACCGGTCCACGCCCGCGCGCTTCCATAGCGCCAGGTCGGCAAGCACTTCGGCACGCGTCAACGAGGGGCCGTAGGGATTGGCCGAACCAGCGGAAGGCGGCGCGGACTGCGCCAGCGCCGCGCCGGTGGCGGCGGCCGACAGCGCCAGGATCAATGCGGCTTTGCGGATCATCTGCATGCTTAATTCCTATGTATCGTGGAGGGGACTGCACGATCAAATTCTAGGAAGGTGATGCAGACAGAAAGCGGATAGCGGGATTACTTTTTTGAAATGGTAGGCGGCAAGGGCGCAAACACGCCCACCATGCCGCTACCAAGCCAGGCCCTGCTCCGCGAATCCGGGACGCCGCGGCCTCAGGAACACATAGCAATGCTGGAACTCGTCCGCCACGATGTGGCGCGCACCCGCCATGCCCGCTACGCCGCTGCGCCGCGCCGGAAATGTTGGTTGAGATACTCGAAAACCTCTTGCTCCATGAACATCCGGCTAGGCACCCGCAAGCGGAAATCAAGGCCCAGTATCCTGGCAAGAACCGGAGAAGCGCGGAAAACGGCGCGCTTCAGGGCGTAAGGTATTTTTTTTTGACGAACTTCATGATCCTCCAGAACTTCAAGACAAACCCGTATGGCACCAAGTACCAAAGTGGCCCTCCCGCGGGCCAGCGGCCTCACTTATTTTCTGTGAGGTCTGTTCTTTCTACGCAAAACATACCTACTCCGCCGCGGCTTGATCCGGAAAGCGGAATATCTCGGTGTAGACCGGCTCGCTCCAATAGCTCAGCCTTGCGCCCAGTTCGCCATGCGCGCCTTTGTAGTCTTCAATCAAGCCTGCGTAGGTAAGGAAAGTCTTGTCGGACTCGCCGTAGAAGCGATTGAAAGATCGCGACATGAGCGCCTTTCCATCCTCGTCCTTCAACGCGTATTCGATGACGGTCATGGGCTTGTAGCTATCCGTCGCGGAGGCAGCCGCATATCCGGTGCTCAGCCGCAAAAGGAGTTGCATATGCCCTTCGGTGGGCGTCAGGTCCTCGGACACGCTCGCCGCCAGGTCGTCACTGCCCGAGGGACGCGTCACCTTCGTGACCTTCACTTCCCGGCCATCCTTGGCAAGCAAGTCGCCTATCTGCCGCGCGAAAGCCTGGTTGATGCTCTGATCCGGAATGTTCTCGCCAATCAGCTTGGAAAACTCCTCGGAACGGCGTTCGGTACGCGCCTTGAAGTCCAGTTTGTGCGCCGCGTGTGCCGTCAGGCCGACCAAAAGACCTACCGGCCCGAGAATACCGAGCAAGCCGGCCGATTGCGATCCGCCCAGGTCCATGACCACGAAATCGTCACCGTGATAGAAAATTTCCACCGGTTTGCCGGACTGGATCAGGGCTTGATTGGCCTGCTTGTCCAGTTGGTACTTGGGCGGCGGCTGCTTGACTGCGCAACCGCTCAGGAAAATAAGAACGATAGAAAGCAACTTCTTCATGTCTCAACTCAAAAAATAGGAAATCATCAAACCGGCGTTGGACCAGCAGGGATTCATGAAACCGCCGTACAAGAAGGCGAGAGCCAAGGCACCCTCATGAATTGGGCAGCGGTTCGCCCCCCTCTTCCATGGGCGTGAGCGCCAAGGTGCGATAACTGACTGACATTGAGGTCACGGAAATCAGGGTGGCGGCGAATGTCGCAATGGCGGTGTACAAGTAGTAGGCGATGCCCGGCGCGCGCGGCACCTGCAACACAAAGATCCTGGCGGCGTCCAGCAGCAGCAACAGCGGTATGGGTAGCGCGGCCACGGCCAGCAGGCGCAAGCGGTTGCCTCGCACCAAGGCCGCGATCCGCGGTATGTCCACCGTTCCGGTCAAGGCCGCGTGCGGCAAGGCCAGGAAGAAGTAGCCCAGCAAAAAGCATGGCGCCAGCACCAACGGCAACACCAACACAACGCCGAGCCAATGCGGGCCATCCGGCCCTTGCGCAAACAGCATCACGACGTAGGCCAGCAGCGCCATCACGAACATCAAGGCGGCACTCACGAACAGCACAATGAAATACATGCGCTCGGGCTTACCCGCCAGGATGCGCGCGGGCGGCGTCTCGCCCAGCAGAATGCATCGATGCCAAGCCACCGCCGCCAGTACCGGCGCGGCCGTGCTCACCAGCCAGCCTGTCAGTTCCAGCAGCTTGCTCTGTTCGACATACGCCATGTAGTTCAGGTGCATGCCCAGCGCGATGCCCGCCAGCATGATCAGGATCAACAACGGTGACGCCCCGATCAACGGTCCGCCACGGTCGCCCAGATAATCGAGGGTTTGGCGGATGACCCGCAGTATTGGTAGTTTTTGCCGCACGTCTTGCTCCACTTGCGCAGATCATCCCCGCGCTTCGGGGCCAGCCTGGCGGCTGGCTTGTCCTGGCGAGAGGTTGCCAGGTCGGAGCAAACAAAAAAGCCAGGCTGCATTTTCATATGTAGAAGAAGCAGCCCGGCATCTTGATTCGCGCGCGCTGCCATACCGGCAAGGAACTTGGCTTGGTTTCTTCTATCAGTCACTAACGGCAGGCAACCACCTTTCTTAATGCTCCCTTGTCTTTACGCCTTGCGGGATCCAGCGCTTGGTCATCCGCCAATCTCACCGAAAAATAGACGTTCTCAAATATGTCCGGAGACTGCCCAAGTTCGCACACCGGCTGGTTGCACACGGGTTATCCCGGATACGACCACATCAACAAATCGTCAATAATTCGCCAACGTTTTATCGCCGATCCGTCCCCTTCCCCTGCCAGCCCATGCCTGTATCCGTCCGGGACGCCATTGTTTCCTCCTCCCACCTGGCCTCTTCAGCTCCCGAGCTTTCCGAAGTCGAGTTCGGCCTGATCATTGCCTCGCATGCGTTCAACCGCTGGATGGTGCGCTGCATGGCCTGTGCGGGACTGCCCGAGCTGACCTCGCTGGACATCCTGGTGCTGAACCACGTGTTCCATCGCGGCCGGGGCAAGAAACTGGCGGACATCTGCTTCACGCTCAATGTCGAAGACACCCACCTGGTGAACTATTCACTGAAGAAGCTGGAGCGCCTGGGCGTGGTGCAAAGCGCCAAGACGGGCAAGGAAGTGATCTACACCGCGACCGACGCCGGCGCGGCCGCGATCCAGCGCTACGCCGAGGTGCGCGAGCAGTGCCTCGTCAAACCCTTCATCGACTCCCCCGCCGCGGACGAAGCCAGCCATCAGCTGGCCAACACCCTGCGCGCCCTTTCGGGCCTGTACGACCAGGCTGCCCGCGCCGCCACCTCGCTGTGAGAATCCACGTTGTCTAGCACTACTGCATCCACTTCCGCCCCGCTGCTGTCCGTGCGCGGCGTGTCGGTCGACTTCAATACCGAAAACGGCGTGTTCCGCGCCGTCGACAACCTGGATTTCGAGGTACGCCCCGGCAGGACGCTGGCCATCGTCGGCGAGTCGGGCTCGGGCAAGTCGGTCACGTCCATGGCCATCATGCGCCTGACGGACTACACAAGTGGCCGCATCGCCACGGGCCAGATCCTGTTCCGCGACAGCGCCGACCGCGAGATCGACCTGACCGCGGCCTCCGATGAAGACATGCGCGCCATCCGCGGCAATGACATTGCGATGATCTTCCAGGAGCCGATGACCTCGCTGAACCCGGTGTTCACCATCGGCGACCAGATCATCGAGGCCATCATGCTGCACCAGCAGCTGTCGCGCTCAGCCGCGCGCCAGTCGGCGTGCAAGCTGCTGGAAAAGGTGCGCCTGCCCGACGCCGAACAGATGCTGGACCGCTATCCGCACCAACTGTCGGGCGGCATGCGCCAGCGCGTGATGATCGCGATGGCGTTGTCGTGCCAGCCCCGCCTGCTGATCGCCGACGAACCGACCACGGCGCTGGACGTCACCATCCAGGCGCAGATCCTGAACACCATCCGCGAGCTGCAGCGCGATCTGGGCACGGCCGTGATCTTCATCACGCACGACATGGGCGTGGTGGCGGAAATGGCCGACGACGTGGTGGTGATGCTGCGCGGCAAGAAGGTCGAGCAAGGCACGGTGGACGAAATCTTCAACGCGCCCAAGCATCCCTACACCCGCGCGCTGCTGGCGGCGGTGCCGCGCCTGGGCAGCCTCACGGGCCGCGACCTGCCGCTGCGCACGCCGCAGACCGTGCTGGAAGGCGACACGCTGCGAGAAGTGGGCGAAACCCGCGAGCAGGACACGGCGCGCTACGACGAGCCCGTGCTGCGCGTGGAGAAGCTGACCACGCGCTTCGACGTGGGCCACAATTTCTTCGGCCGCGTCACGCACCGCGTGCACGCCGTGGAAGAAGTGAGCTTCGACGTCTATCCCGGCGAAACCCTGGCGCTGGTGGGCGAATCCGGCAGCGGCAAGTCCACCATCGGCAAGACCTTGCAGCAGCTGGTGGCGCCGACCTCGGGCGCCGTGCGCTACAACGGCCAGGACATTTTCTCGATGGACAGCGCCGGCCGCCAGCGCCTGCGCCAGGAGATCCAGTACATCTTCCAGGATCCCTACGCTTCGCTGGATCCGCGCAAGACGGTGGCCTTCAGCATTGCCGAGCCCATCCGCACGCACGGCCTCCTGAGCGGCGAGGACGCCATCGCCCGCCGCATCGGCGAACTGCTGGAGCAGGTCGGCCTGAAGCCGGAACACGCCAAGCGCTATCCGCATGAATTCTCGGGCGGCCAGCGCCAGCGCGTGTGCATCGCGCGCGCGCTGGCCAGCAATCCCAAGCTGATCATCGCCGACGAATCCGTGTCGGCGCTGGACGTATCGATCCAGGCGCAGATCCTGAACCTGCTGATGGACCTGCAGAAGGACCGCGGCCTGTCCTATCTGTTCATCACGCACGACATGGCGGTGGTGGAGAAAGTCAGCCACCGCGTCGCGGTCCTGTACCTGGGCCAGATCGTCGAACTGGGCACCCGCCGCCAGATTTTCGAATCGCCACAACACGCGTACACGCGCAAGCTGCTGGCCGCCGTGCCGGTGGCCGAGCCCGGCCGCCATATCGACACCTCGCTGATCGAAGGCGAGATCCCCAGCCCGGTAAGGCACGTCGGCGACGAGCCCGCCATCATTCCCCTGGTTGAATTCGCGCCCGGCCACCAGGTGGCCCGCGCGGCTTGAGCCGCATCCCTTTTCCACGTCGGCCGACCCGACTTCCCGTCCCTGGAGTTGAACATGCTCTCCCTACGCAAAACCTACACCGTCACCGCCCTGGCTTTGGCGCTGGGCGGCGCGCTGCCCGCGGTCTTCTCGACCGCGCACGCCGCCGGCACGCTCAACGTCGCCATCAACCAGGACCCGGGCAGCTGGGACCCGATCGACACCTTCGTGACCTTCTGGGGTTCGGTCGGCAGCAACCTGTATGACGGCCTGACCATGCGCGGCGCCGACCTGAAGCTGCAACCGGGCCTGGCCACCAGCTGGGAATACCTGGACGACAACAAGCGCCTGCGCTTCAAGCTGCGCGAAGGCGTCAAGTTCCACAACGGCGAACCCTTCAACGCCGAGGCCGTGAAGTTCACCTTCGAACGCCTCTTGGGCGCGGAAGGCGCCAAGGGTCCGCAAAAGGCCAACTACGACTCGATCGGCGAGATCAAGGTCGTGGACGAGTACACCGTGGACTTCATCCTGAAGCAGCCCGACCCCGTCCTGCTGACCAAGCTGGCCGGCTACGGCGCCATGATCGTGCCGCCCAAGTACATCAAGGAAAAGGGCGAGGACAACTTCAACATCAACCCGGTAGGCACCGGCCCGTTCAAGTTCGAAAGCTATCAGCCCAAGGTCAACGTGACGCTGGCGCGCAACGACGACTACTGGGGCGGCAAGCCCAAGCTGGACAAGGTGGTCTACCGCTTCATCGGCGAACCCGGCACCCAGGTGGCCGAACTGCAGGCCGGCCGCATCGACATCGCCACCTTGATCCCGCTGGGCCTGATCGAAACCGTGAAGAAGTCCGGCAACGCCGACGTCATCTCCACGGGCGGCCCGGTTGCCTTTGCCCTGCGCTACAACACCAAGAACGGCATCACGCAGAACCGCGACGTGCGCCGCGCGCTGATCATGGCGGTGGACCGCGACGCCATCGTCAAGCAGCTGCTGCTGGGCCAGGCCAAGACCATCGCCAGCTTCCAGGGCCCGCAGTCGTTCGGCTACAACCCCGAGCAAAAGCCCTTGCCCTTCAACCCCGCCGAAGCCAAGAAGCTGCTGGCCGCCGCAGGCGTGAAGCCGGGCGCGACCGTGCAGATCGATGTGCGCGGCAGCGATTCGAACTTCCGCGAAGTGGCCCAGGCCGTGTCGGGCTACCTGCAAGGCGTGGGCGTGCGCGCCACGATCAAGCCGTATGAAACCGGCGTGCTGCTCAATGACATCATCCCGGGCGGCAAGACCGGCGAGATGTGGCAGAACCAGTGGGGCGGCTGGACCTATGACTACGACAACACGGCCTACCTGATGTACCACACGGGCCAGAAGTGGAACCCGTACGACAACGACGCCAAGCTCAACGGCATGCTGGAAGCGCAGCGCACGGTCTACGACGTGAAGAAGCGCGAAGCCATGCTGCAGGAGATCGCCGGCTACGTGGCCGACCAGGCGCTGGAACTGCCGCTGTACAGCCTGAATACGATTGTCGGCGTGAACAAGCGCGTGAAGGATCTGGAAGTCCCGGGCGACATCCGCTTCCGCTTCCTGAACGCCGCTGTGGAGTAAGGCCCCCCCGAAGCGCTACGCGCTTCCCCCCCAGGGGGGCATGCCAGCGGACCGGCAGAGCCCGGCTCCGCGGCATCCCGCTGGGGCTAGACCGGTTGCAAGTGGTGCGATGGTGCCATGAACAACCGAAAAGCAGCTTTCAAATGGCATTGGCGCTGCCTTGACGCATTAACCCCACCGACCGTTCCGGCGCAAGCCGGGGTGGTGATTTATGACCGGATTTCTCATCAAACGCGTGTTGCAGGCCGTCTTCGTGATCGTGGCCGTGACCTTGCTCGTCTCCTATGCCGTGCGCCTGACCGGCGACCCCGCGCTGATGCTCAGCCAGGGCTCGGGCAGCGTCACCGAGCAGGACCTGGCCAATATCCGCCAGGCGCTGGGCCTGAACCGGCCCTTCCACGAGCAATACCTGTCTTATATGCAGGGGCTGCTGCACGGTGATTTCGGCCGCAGCTTCATGGGCGGCACGTCCGTTGCCAAGCTGATAGGCGACGCCCTGCCCGCCACGCTGATGCTGGCCTTCACCTCGCTGCTGGCATCCATCCTGATCTCGTTGCCGCTGGGCATCCAGGCTGCGATCAAGCGCGGCAAGGCCACGGACCAGGCCATCCGCATCCTGTCGCTGGTGGGGCTGTCCTTCCCCAACTTCTGGCTGGCGCTGATGCTGGTGCTGCTGCTGTCGATTACCTTCCCGCTGTTGCCGCCTTCCGGCTGGAGCGGTCCCGCCAGCCTGGTGCTGCCGTCGCTGACGATGGCCATCATCCTCAGCGCCACCAACATCCGCCTGGTGCGCACCACCATGCTGGAAACGCTGTCGGCGCAATACATCATGGTGGCGCGCAGCAAGGGCCTGAAGGAACGCGTGGTGCTGTACAAGCACGCGCTGCGCAACTGCGCGATTCCGCTCATCACCTACCTGGGCTTGCAGTTCGGCGGCTTGATCGGCGGCATCGTCGTGATTGAAATGGTCTTCAACTGGCCCGGCCTGGGCACGCTGGCGTTCGACGCCATCTCCGGCCGCGACTACCCGGTGCTGCAGGGCACGGTCACCGTGCTGGCCACCGTCATCGTCCTGGTCAACCTGATCGTCGACATCGCCTACGGCATCGTCGACCCCCGCATCCGCACGCGCTGAGCCTTATGCAGACTACTACCCCCACCGCCGCCGCCCCCAAGGCGGCCAAGCCCCGCAGCCGCTACCGCTCGCTGGAATTCGTGCTGGGCGCGCTGCTGACCGGCGCCATGATCCTGCTGGTGCTGACCTCGGGCTGGCTATTCCCCGACGGCGGCGAAGCCATGGACCTGGCTGCCCGCCTGACCGCGCCCTTTGCCTCGGCGGCGCATCCCTTCGGCACCGATCCGCTGGGCCGCGACGTGCTGGCGCGCGTCATCGTCGGCGGCAAGATCTCGCTGACGGTGGGCTTCGTCTCGGTCATCGGCGGCGCCTTGCTGGGCATCGTCATGGGCCTGATCGCCGGCTACTACCGCGGCTTCTGGGACATGATCGTGATGCGCTTCGCCGACGTGCAACTGGCGCTGCCGTTCATCCTGGTGGCCATCACCTTCATCGCCATCCTGGGCGGCGGCCTGTTCAACGTCATCTTCTTCATGATCGTGTCGCAGTGGGTGCAATACGCGCGCCTGGTGCGCGCCCAGGTCCTGGCCCTGCGCGAACGCGAGTTCGTGCTGGCCGCCCGCGCCTTCGGCGTGCGCGACCTGGCCATGATCCGCCACCACATCGTGCCCAACCTGCTGGGTCCGCTGGTCATCCTGATGACCCTGAACGTCGCCAACAACATCCTGCTGGAAAGCAGCCTGACCTTCCTGGGCCTGGGCGTGGATCCCATGATCCCCAGCTGGGGCGGTATGCTTGCCGACGGCCGCACCTACATGCAGACGGCCTGGTGGGTCAGCGTCTTCCCGGGCCTGGCCATCATGCTGACGGTACTGGGCCTGAACCTGCTGGGCGACTGGCTGCGCGACCGCCTGGACCCGACCGGCAAGGTCTGAAGCCGCCCCGGTCCGCCTGAAAGGAATATCGAGTATGTCTTTGCTGGAAAAAACATTCGACCGCACGCTGGACGCCTGGACCCACGCCTACATGGCGCCGGCCTGGCGCGGCGCGGTCGTGGAAGGCTGGCTGTTCGAAGGCGTGGAGGCGCGCCGCGCGGCGCAGGAGCGCCTGGCGCAGGTCGGCGTCACGGCGCGCTTTCGCAGCGCCTACAAGCCGCTGTTGCACTACTTCCTGGAAGAGGTCGAACGTGACGGGCTGGCGTCCGTCGTGGTGCGCTATCCGCTGCACGAGCATGCCCAGGCCAAGCGCTTCACGCTGGAAGCCTATCCGCTCATCGCGCTGCTGGACGGCGTGGACGTCACCATGCAGGCCGGCGCCAGCGACCTGCACTACGACGTCAGCCTGAGCTACGCCGACGGCCGCAAGATCGATACGCGCGTCTACGCGCCCAACCAGATCGGCCACGCCCAGGACGGCACGCCAGAGCTGTCGCCCAGCGGCTGGCTGCGCGTGCGCGATGCCGAAGGCGCGCTGCAGACCGATGCCGCCCAGGCCACCGAGTACCAGCAGGCATTCCGCGCCATCGTAGACACGGTGCGCAACCATGCCTGGGGCTCACATGAGCCCTATTTCGAACGCCTGGAAATCCGCGTGGACCTGCCGGGCATCGACTTTGCCCTGCCGGTGGACGAGGAAATCGTCAGCACCTTCGAGGCGCTGCACGAAGACATCTATTTCTCGCTGCTGGAACACTTCCAGAAACATTCCGGCCGCCCGTCCGGCGACCGCGGCCTGCAACCGGGCCAGATCATTCCCGACATCCGCCGCCACGATGGCGCGGCGCGCGTGCAGATCTCGCTGGAGCATTTCGGGGCCTTGACGCCCGTCGCTCCCGCCACGCTCGATGCGCCGCTGGCCCAGGTCCGCGAACCGCTGTCGGCCGGCCAGATCGCCGGCTGCATGGCCGCCTTCGGCGGCGACGCCTTCCAGGCCGTCTCGCGCCAGGGCCGTCCGGTGCTGGGCACCTACCTGCGCGGCCCGGGTCCCGCCGTCTTCATCTCGGGCGCGCAGCATGCCAATGAAACCTCCGGCGTGGTCGGCGCCCTGCGCGCGGCGCAGACACTGGCCGCGCGCGGCGACGCCCATTTCGCGCTGATCGCCGCCGAGAATCCGGACGGCTACGCGCTGTTCAACCGCCTGCGCGAGCACCATCCGCGCCACATGCTGCACGCTTCGCGCTACAGCGCGCTGGGCGACGACATTGCCTACCGCGAACGCGCCCCGTTCTTCGAACGCGAAGGCCGTCACCAGGCGCACGCCATCAGCGGCGCGCAACTGCACATCAATCTGCACGGCTATCCCGCCCACGAATGGACGCGGCCGCTGTCCGGCTACCTGCCGCGCCACTTCGAGCTGTGGACCATCCCCAAGGGCTTCTTCCTGGTGCTGCGCCACCACCCGGGCTGGGGCGATCGCGCCCGCCGCCTGATCGAAGGCGTGACCGCCAGGCTGGCCCGCAACGTCCCCGGCCTGGTCGAGTTCAATGCCCGGCAGCTTGAACTATTCCAGGCGCACGCGCTCGAAACTGGATTCGACGTGCTGAACGGCATCCCGGTGCAGATCAGCGAAAGCGACCGCGAAGACCTGCCCCTGGCGCTGATTTCGGAGTTTCCGGATGAAACCGTCTACGGCGACCGATTCGTTTTCGCGCATACTGTGCAAATGGAAACCGTCCTGGCGGCGACCGAGCTCTACCGCGCAGGGCTCTAGCGGCAAAAAGCCCGGCGCAAACAAGGACCGCGCCGGCACCCGACCTGTAAAACCATTAGAAAAATGAATATCCGAGAACGCAACCACGGCGATGATCTGGCCCTGGTGGACATCTGGCTCCGTTCCGTACGCGCCACCCACACGTTCCTGACGGAAAAGGAAATCCAGGCCATGTACCCGCAGGTGCTCAACACCCACCTGCCTTCGGTGCGGGTCTGGGTCTGTGAGGACGATGCCGGCGAGGTCGCCGGCTTCATGGGCTTGAACGGCAACAAGGTCCAAATGCTGTTCGTGGACGCCAACAAGCGCGGCAAGGGAGCGGGCCGGCGCCTGCTGAACTTCGCGCGTTCGCTGCACGGCACCCTGCTGGTGGACGTGAACGAACAAAACCCCCAGGCACACGGCTTTTACAAGCACTACGGTTTCGAGGACGTGGGCCGTTCGGCGCAGGACGAATCGGGCCGTCCCCGTCCCATCATCCACATGAAGCTGGCGGGCTGATGCCCTGCTGGCGCCGTCCATCCTGACAGGCGCGTCTAGCCCTTGGACTGCTCCGGATGCCTGGCTCGCCAGGCTTTCAGCGCTTCCCGGTAGTCGTCCATGGCTTCGTTATAGGTGTCATAGACACAGGGTATGCAGCCGCTGTTGCAACATTCTTCGGGCGCGGGCGCTTCGGGCGGAACGGGCTGCGGGTCGTCGGCGGGGATCTGCTTGGTGCTCATACCCGAATCTTAGCGCCGTTGCCCGGCAGCGGCGTCCGCCTCCGGCAGCGGCCATTCGGCGCGGCGGATTTCGTAGCGGCGCTTGCCTGCGCCGCCCTCGCCCGCGCCGCCGATCTGGCGCATGCCGCACTTTTCCAGCACCCGGCAGGACGCGGTGTTCTCTTCCAGCGCCACGGCGGCCAGCGCCTCCACGGACAGCCGCTTGAACCCCAGCGACAGCAACGCCTGGGCGATTTCCGTGGCGTATCCCTTGCCCCAGCTCGCGGGCAGGAAGGCATAGGCCACCTCGACCTCGTCGCGGCCGCGCGACTGGGTGCGCTTCAAACCTGCCCGGCCCGCCAGCGCGCCGCTGGCGCGGTCAACCAGCACATACATGCCGTAGCCCTGCTCGGCCCAATGCTCGACGTTCTGCAGCAGATAGCGGCGGCTAGCCGAGTCGGTCCGGGTGCCGCCCATGGTGGCCATGAGGCGCTCGTCCGCATGCATGGCGGCGATGAAGGAAAAATCGGTTTCGTCCATGCGCCGGGCGTGCAGCCGGGCGGTCTGGAAAATGTCGGGAAGTAGCGTAGCGGACATGGCAGGCGGAAGCGATGGGGTGCCGCACATGATACCGGCGGCCGGCCTGCCGGCCCATCGTCCAATGGACGAATCCCCCAGGCCGAGGCCGGCCCCGGGGTGCGGTCGTCAGTCGCGGCGCAGGCCCAGGAAACTCCAGCGCACGTCGGCGCGGTCCAGCATGTCGTCACGCGAACTGAGATGGTGCGAAGACAGGCCGTGGCCGGCTGCCAGCGCGACCGTTTCCTGCGCGGACACGTCGAACATGCGGCGTCCTTGCGGCACCGGGCCGTGCCGCAGCGACATCAGGATCTGGCCCTGCGGCGCCAGCAGCGCCGCCAGCGCCTGCATGCCCAGGCCGCGCTCATTGGCGTCCAGATGCATCCACACGGCCGTCAGCATGATCACGTCGAACACCCGGCCCTGGCGCCGCAGGACAGCCAGTTCGGGCAGGGCGTCGTCGACCCACTCCAGATTGGGCAGCGCGTGGCGGCGTTGACCCTCCTGGCGCAATTCGGGGGTGGGTTCGGCCGCCACCACCGCATGGCCCATCCGCGCCAGCGCCGCGGCGTCGCGCCCCGATCCCGCGCCTATGTCGGCGATGCGCGACGGCGCCGCGGGGATCAGGTGCGCCACGTCGCGGTGCACGTCCGCGAACGCGATGCTCTCGTACTGGTCTGCCAGGGCCGCGGCGTTTTCGCCATAGCCCTGCGTGCCGGCAGCCCCTGTCATTACTGGGCCGCCGGGCGGGCCTGGATCGCCGCGGGCGGCCAGGTGGCCTTGATCGCATCGTAGATGCGCTTGCCCACGCGACCGTCCTCGGGCAGCTTGCGCTTGACCTGTTCTTCGCGCACTGCATCGCGGGTCTTGCTGCCCGGAATGCCGTCAGCCACGCCTACGTCATGGCCCAGGCCGTAGAGCATCTCCTGCAGCTCCTTGATCTGCGCGCGCGACAGGCCGGGGTCGTCCGTGGGCCAGGCCGCGACGAGGTCCGGACCGCCCTGCAGGCGGTTGAGCAGCATCGACACCGCCAGGCCATAGCGGCGCGACTGGTTGTAATGCAGGATGGCGTCGAAATTCACGGTGGCCAGGAACACCGGGCCGGCGGAGCCGGTGGGCGCGAACAGATAGGCCTGCTCTTCGTTGCCCGAGGGCAGCTTCAGCGCGGCGCCGTTGCCCTGCTTCAGGCCGGCCTGGGCCCATTGGGCGATCGTGCGGCGGTCCTGCGAGCCCACGTATTCCGCGTCGGGCGAGGCCGGGATGGCGGCGGCCAGCTCGGCCGGCACGCGCACTTCGATTACGGCGGGCAGGTTGTGGGTCCACTTGGCGCGGCGCTTGCGCAGGTGATTGGCGGTCGAGGCCAACGCGTCGGGCAGCGAGTTGTACAGGTCGATCTTGCCGTTGCCGTCGCCGTCAGCGGCCAGTTCATAGAACGAGGTCGGGATGAACTGCGTCATGCCGAAGGCGCCGCTCCAGGAGCCGATGAAGTTATCCGCCGGCACCACGCCGTCACGCAGCAGGCGCACCGAGGCGTAGGCGTTCTTTTCCCACAATTGCTTGTTCTCGGTGCAGGCGCGCGTCAGCCATGCGTCCAGCACATTGGTCTTGCCGACCTGTCGGCCGTAGTTGGTCTCGATGCCGAAGATGGCGACCAGCGTAGCCGGGTCCACCTGGTACTGCTGGCTGATGGCCGACAGCTGCGGTCCGTACTTGGCGAGCACGGCAAGGCCGTCGCGCACGCGCTCTTCGTCCACGGTTTTGGCGATGTAATCCCACCAGGCTTCGCGGCCTTCGGGCTGGCCCTTGGCGGATGCGACCGTGGTGGGCAGCAGCTTGGCGTTGGCGGTGTACTTGTCCCAGTCCGCGACGGTCAGGCCGTTGGCCGTGGCGCCTTTGCGCAGCTTGGCGATGCAGGCCTTGGTGTCGAGTTCGGTCGGGATGATGACCGTCGGAGCGACAGTGGCGGTGGCGGCCGGGGCTGCGGTTGCTGCGGGCGCGGCCGTAGCTGCGGGAGCTGCGGTGGCG
>NZ_DATCUY010000290.1:0-5500 GCF_036567245.1 Achromobacter sp.
CCAGATGTGTTCCAGCAGCTTCTGCCGGCGCGGTGTTGCCAGCAGCGATGCGGCCGATTCGGGCCGCAGCAACCCTTTCGGGAGGTCGGTGGCGGGCGCTGGCGACGGGGCAGCGACCGGGGGCCGTTTTCGCTGGAACAGAGAGAGCATGCGGGTGTCCTGTCGCGGGCCGAGCGGGAGGCCTTTTTGCCTTTTCGGGATAGAGCCTTTCCCCTTGCACCCCATTCCCTTGCCATTTCGACCCTTTACAGCCTTTGGGTATAGGGCGACGGGTGCTGACCGTCCACCGCCAATGCGGGTTGCAGCAGGGCCGGATTGATGCAGGAAGGCTGGCTGTTCACGCCCTACGATGGGCCGATTCTTGGACTCGGAGAACGCCGTGAGGCTTCACGTTGACAAAGTAAGGAAATTTCCTTACCATGCGGGTATCGCAATCAGGAGAGCCGCCATGCCTGCCATCCACGAAGTTGCCACGCTGACCTCCAAAGGCCAGATCACGCTGCCCAAGCCCATCCGGCAGGCGCTCGGCGTCGATGCCGGTGGCAAGCTCGCGTTCGATCTGCGGGGCAGCGAAGTCGTCGTCACCCGCGTCGATGCCGAGCATGAGGACCCCGCCATCGGCGCATTCCTGAGCCTGCTGGCCCGCGACATCGAAGCTGGCCGGAACGTCCAGGGCCTGCCCGAGGATCTGGCCCGCGCCATGCTGGAGCATGCTGGCCACGGTCTGGACCTGGACGAGGAGATCGACGGGAAAGTGGAACTCTGATGCAACGGCATGGCTGGACGCTGCTCTTCCACGACTGCGTGATCGAGCAGTTGCAGAAACTGCATGCGACCGCGAGGCGCGCGCAGGAGAACGACCCGACGGGCTTCGAGTCCAATGCCAACGTCAAGCTCTTCCGGGCCTTGAGCCAGTTGATCTTGGATGTGGTGCCAGGCGATCCGGCACGCGACGAGTACCGCCAGGGCAACACCTTGGGACCTGCCCACCGCCACTGGCGAAGGGCCAAGATCGGACGGCGGTTCCGGCTGTTCTTCCGGTATGACTCGAAGGCGAAGGTCATCGTGTACGCCTGGGTCAACGATGAACAGACCCTGCGGTCTTCGGGTAGCAAATCGGACCCGTATGTCGTGTTCGAGAAGATGCTCGGGCGCGGGAACCCACCAGACGACTGGCATGCGCTGATACAGGCAAGCAAGCAGGATTGGAGCAAACTGGAATAGGCATCGCTCAATAGCAGGAGACGACCATGAACACCACGACACGCATCCGTACCGCAGAACGACTCGGCCGCACCTTGGGTCGCGGATGGCGTGCCTACGTGCGCGGCGAACGCCGGGCATCGAGCTGGTTGGTGTCAAAGGGGGGGGCGGCGGCCGGTGCCACCGCGCTCGTGTGGGTGGTCAAGCTGGTTGCGCTCGGGGTGCTGCTGTACACCACCTTCTGGCTGGCGGTGTTGCTACTGCTGGGCGTTGCGGCGGTATGGATGGCTGGCAATTCGGCTAGAGATGAAGACCGCTGGACGCAACAGGATGAATTGCGCAATGGCGAGGCGGGCTTTGGCCTGTATTCTTCCAATGGCCAGCGGCTCGACCCTCACGACCCGAACGATCCGTTCGATGACTGAGGTTTGGCCTGTTTGTCACAGAACCTTGCCGGCTACCTTGTTTACACCTGACCCGGCGCTATCACGCGCTTCCTTGGAGCCGACAGCAAGGTTCTGAGCAATCACCCCAGCCTTAACTCCGACCCACCCCAAAGCAGCGACCCAAAACGTCGGCAGGACCAGAAACATCGTGCCTGTGACGAACATCAGGAGCATGTCGCCGAAGGCGTTGTTCAGCCCCACCAGCGGGTCGAAGTTGGTGTGCGGCCGGTTCCAGCCGAACCCCCAGCCATAAAGTGCGTCCAGGATCGTCGAATCGATCCAGCGCGCAAGCTGAAACCAGAAATCCGTGAAGAACAGCGCGAACTGCACGACGCTGACCGTGACGACCGTCTTCAAGTCATAGGTGCCCACGACCAGCACGAGCGGGATGCAGATTACCAATGCCATCTTGAGCAAGGCGAGCACCATCGGCAGCGCCTGCCGCACGACGTCCATCGCGGGAAACGAGGCAATCGCGCCAACTGCCATTCCAACGTCTCCCGTAGCCCGCGTCACGATGTTTGGCAAGGTCTTGTCGATCTGGCCGCCGTAGTCGGTATAGACGCTGCCTTGGTTCAGCTTCTGCTGCCGCGGTGACGCGATCGCGCGGATCACCGAATTGTCCACCTCGGCCCGGCTCAGGAAGCCAGCCCAGCCCGCCAGGCGATTGAGCAGGCTCGGGTCCACCTGTCCCAGCAGCCGTGCCCGCAGGCCATTGCTGCCATCAGCCCACCATTGCCTGCAGGTCGGGTAGCCACCGCCACTGGATACCTGGGCCAGCCCAGCGTCGCGGTTGCTGTCATAGGGCCAGTCATCGCGCGGCGTGCTGGAGCGATACGTGTCGTAGTACCCGTTCGTGTCGGTGAAGAACCGCGATCCGATCCAGGTCACGTCGTGCATCTGCTGCTCATCAAGTTGAGGGCGCTGCATGAACAATTTGGCCCGTGCAGGCCCATAGCAATCCCGAGAGAAATCCGCTACTTCCTGAGCCAGCACCGGATCATCGATGCGCGTGGCGTCGATCTCCATGCGCATCTGCCGCAGGTCCGTGCCGCACGGGATTGCCGCCACCGAAGCGCCCGTGACGGCGCGCGAGAGCGCGTGCATGAACGCCCACCACACCGGCACCTTCGCCGACTGGTTGTTGATGGTGCTGAAGGACTGCGACCAGCCGGTATCCGCGGGCTGCGCCACGCTGACCTGGCACTGGGCCGAGCGCGAGCTGTCGTACTGGATGGTGTTTAGGTCCACGTCGATGAACGGAATGCCGGCGAACATCACCACCACGATGGCGACGAAGACCCGGTTCTCGATGCGGGCGGCGCTCAGCACGCCTTTATTGCCCTCGTCGGCGCCTTCAGCACGAGCTTTCAACCACTCCTGCACGACGATGGCGACGAAAGGCAGCGCGAATACCCCGCTGGATACGAGGACCGCCCAGATGCCGTTGTTGACGATCCAGGAAACGAGTGTGAGGTAGTACTCCAGGTAGTCGGTCGTGAAAAGCGTCATGGCCTCGATCCCCTCAAGCGGCCTGCATCAACAAGCTGGCTTCCAGCACGACGATGGCGACGACGCCCGCGATCTCGCTGCGCATCAGGCGGCGCCGTGCCTGCCCATCTGCCCCGTCCTGGTCTTCGCGCGCCAGCAGCCGGCGGCGCATCCAGAGCCACCCGTAAACCGTGGCCCCGTACAGACACAGCCGCCACACGAAGAAGTAGCCCGATGCGGCCGCGAGCCACCGCTCCCATCCGGCCACGCTGCCGACCAGGTAGATGCCGGCGATGTTGGCACCCACCGCAGCGGCGACGAGCACCACCGCCCACAGCAGCGCCGTCGCCGCGCGCCGGCTGAAGAGCCAGCGCAAGGGGCGCCAGGCCATGCGCTCCGCGTTCATGGCCTGGCTCCGGGATTGCCCTTCTGCAACTGGTCAAGGCGGTCGGGTACCGGATCGCCCTCGTAGATGCCGCGCGAGCCGGCCGCCCGCGTGCCGTGGCGCTGGATGATGGCCATCGGCGAGTTGTTCGCCAGTTCGCGCCGCAGCTCCAATTCCGTCTTCAGGTTGCGGATCTCCCGGTCGAGCGTGTCGCTCTCATGGTTCACGGCCTGCACCGCAAGTTCGTTGGCTGCGACGTTGGGCTCCTTCTTGCCCGTGAGCAGCGTGCGTTGGAGCAGGAGCGCCTTCTCCAGCACCGATGACAGCGCCACTTCGGACGCGAGGCGCCGCGCCAGCAGGTCCTGGTCCGGCTCGTCGCGCAGCGCCTCGATCACGCCGCGGGTGATCGGCAGCGACGTGCTGCCGGCCTCGCGCAAGTTCTCGAAGGTGGTATTACGCGTGCCGGAAACCAGCTCCTGCAAGACCTCCAGCTTGGCTTCGTACTCCTCCTGGATCAGCGGCGTCAGCCCGACGCCGGGCACCGTCTCGGTCTTAGTGCAGGAGTCGCACGTGCGCTGCACCTGCTCTCCGAGGGCGCGCGTGGCCCATTCGGTCGCCTGCTGCGGCGACGTCCAGGTCTGGCAGGACAGGCTCGCGCAACTGGTGGACGCGATGGAGGAGGTGTCCGTCACGCCGCGACCGTTGACCAGGTTGTAGCCCGCGCGGGTGACGTCGCCGACCACCCGGATGGCGGACTGGCCCGCGCCACCGGCATTGCTGCCGCCCACCCAGGGCACGCCGTCGTTGCCGCGGCGCGTCTCGGCCTGCTCGACGGCCGATACGGCATCGTTGCTGCCAACCGCGTCACGCAGGGCCATGCCTTCGGCCATCTGGCTCCAGCCAAGCTGGCCACCCGCCGTCTCGGCCATCTTCTCCGCCATGGCGCGGCACGTCAGCTTGGAGCGGTCGAAGTCCAGCCGCGCCTGCAGCACGCCGTTAGTCAGCAGGTTGTACAGGCCCGGATCGGCGCGCTGAATGATCAGCGCCGGCAGCGATGCAACCGCGCTGGTCGCGCTCTGGATCACGTTGCTCATGATCTGCTGAAAGCCGTTCGTGATGCCGTTAAGCTGATTGCGCAGCGTGGTCTGGATGCTCATGTCGCCGCAGATCAGGTTGCTGTTCCACCCCACGCCGACCCCGATGGAACGCATGCCGGCCGCGCGGCCCATGGACACCGCACTGCCACCGCCGATCGAGTACATGACGTCATCGCCGAGGACGGGGCCGCTGTTCTGGTATCCGACCTGCGCCCACGCCATGCCGCAGACCAGAGCGAGCGTGCCGGCCAGCGCCGTCGGGCGCAGCAAGTAGCACGTCTTGGCGGAAAGGTTCATCGGTTCAGGACGCTTCATCGTGGCACCTCAGAGGAAATCGACGCTGCCCAGGAACACCTGCCCGCGGCGTTCGCAGCAGGCATACGGCCGCCACAGCGCCCAGGCGTAGTCGCCTTGCTGGGCCTGGGTCAGC
This sequence comes from Achromobacter sp., assembly GCF_036567245.1. Lineage (GTDB taxonomy): Bacteria > Pseudomonadota > Gammaproteobacteria > Burkholderiales > Burkholderiaceae_B > Achromobacter. The sequence continues at coordinate 5,053 of NZ_DATCUY010000290.1, forward strand.
GTGCCGCTGTGGGGGAAGACCACGCAGGTGTTCGACAGACGAGGGGTCAGCTCCTGCCACTTCCCGGTGGAGGTATCGCCTTCGACCAGCGCCCCGGCCGGCCAGTAGCCGTCACGGGCGTTGGCGAGCAGTGGCTGGTACACGTGCAACTGCCCGCGGCGCGTGACGACATCGCCCGCGCGCTGGGCCACCACCGCCCCGGATTTGTGGTCGTCGGTCTGGTGCAGGAAGCCACCGCGTGGATAGACATTGCCCCAGAGGTTCATCGTGGTGCGCGCACCGACCTCACGCATGCCCGGAATCAACGCCTCCGGGTAGGCCATCTCGGGCACGTTGTAGCGCCAGGCCAGCGTGTCCAGGGTGCTGAGCAGATACGGCATGAAGGCCGTGCCCGCGCCTTGGCAGAAGTAGCCGGAGGACGAGGCGAACTGGTTGAACACCTCGCCGC
>NZ_DATCUY010000291.1:0-4545 GCF_036567245.1 Achromobacter sp.
GTCGCCAGCGCGGCGCCCGTGGCGCTGACGCCGCCTGCTCGCATCGACGTCGCCTGGCTGCTGCGCAGCATGTTCCGCGACACCAACCCCTCAGGCATGCCGGGCGGCGCCGGGCTGCTGCCGGCAGACTGGCTGGATCCGGAGATGGTGGCGGGGGCCGTGCGCGCCGTGGGGCGCTCGGTGCGCGGACACCTGGTCAGCTATGGCCATCCCCAGGGCTTTGCGCCGCTGCGCCAGCAGATCGCCGCCTTCCTGCAGAACGACGGCGTGCCGGCGCACCCGGAACTCAATCTGCTGACGACCAACGGCGTTACGCACGGGCTGGACCTGATCGCGCGGCATCTGGTCAAGCCGGGCGACACCGTGCTGGTCGAGGATCCCGCCTGGTTCGTCATTTTCGGCCGCCTGGCCGCCTTCGGCGCGCGCCTGATCGGCGTGCCGCGCGGCCCCGACGGCCCCGATACGGCGCTGCTCGAACAGTTGGCGGCCCAGCACAAGCCCAAGCTCTTCATCATCAACAGCTCGGTGCACAATCCCACCGGCCACCGGTTGTCGGCAGGCGCGGCCTACGACATCCTGCGCATCGCCGAACGCCACGATTTCCTGGTGGTCGAGGACGATACCTACGGCGAATTGCACCCCGGCGGCGCCATGAAGCTGGCCGCGCTGGACGGCCTGAAGCGGGTGATCCTGGTGGGCGGCTATTCCAAGATGCTGGCGGCCAGCCTGCGCGTGGGCTATCTGGCCGCGAATCCCGAGATCCTGCAGAAGCTGGCGGACCTGAAGATGCTGGCCGGCCTGACTTCGCCTGAACTGGGCGAGCGGGTCATCCACCGCGTACTGATGGAAGGGCAGTACCGCCGCCACATCGAGCGCGTGCGCCTGCGGGTGGACGACGCCCGCCAGCGTTGCCTGAAAGGGCTGCTGAAGCTGGGGCTGACCGTGCCCCACGAGCCGCATGCAGGGATGTTCGTCTGGGCCGACTACGGCCGCGATACCGAGGCGCTGGCGCGCGTGGCGGCCGATCACGGCATGCTGCTGGCGCCGGGCACGCTGTTTTCGCCGTCACAGGCGCCGTCGACCATGCTGCGCTTTTCGGTCACCATCGTCGATCATCGCGGCGTCTGGGCCGATCTGGAAAAAATCTTCGCGCAAAACGCCTCCAGCAATCAATAATAGAGAGCTAAATCGTCGCAGCCATCGAAGGAATCGCCATGTCCGCACCCATCAAGCCCCTGACCCAGAATTTCGCCGTCGCGCCGCAGCTCGGACCGGACGACATGGCGGACGTCGCCGCCGCCGGCTACAAGAGCGTGATCATCAACCGTCCCGATTTCGAAGGCGGCCCGGACCAGCCCACCGCCGCGGACGTGTCCAAGGCCGCGCTGGCCGCTGGCCTGCAGATCGAATATCAGCCCGTGGTGGGCAGCGCCATGACCGCCGCCGACGTGGCGCGTTTCGCCGAACTGCTGCAAACCCTGCCGGGCCCGGTCCTGGCGTACTGCCGCACCGGCACGCGTTGCACCAATCTGTTCGCCGCCGCCCAGCAGCTGGGCTGAGCGCGCGCTTGACGCGCGTCAAGACGGGCCAGGTTCCGTTGATGTGAACCTGGCGCGTTTCCGGTAGCATGGAGGTACCTCACAAACAGGAGCAGGCAAGATGTTCAAGAAGATCCTGATTCCCACCGACGGTTCCCCGCTCTCGGCCCAGGCCGCCAACGCCGGTATTTGCTTCGCGCGCTCCGTGGGCGCTGAAGTCGTCGCCCTCTACGTGACCCAGCCTTTCGCTGCCACCATCGGTTTCGACGGCATGGCCGCCGCTTACGCCATCACCGACGAAGACTACGAAAAGGCCTCCGCCGAGCAGGCCGACAAGTATCTCAAGCAGATCACCGATCGCGCCGACACCGCCGGCGTGAAGTCCGAGTCGCGCGCCGTGTCCAACTTCAACGTTGCCGACGGCATCGTGCAAGCCGCCTCCGACGCCGGCTGCGACCTGATCTTCATCGGCAGCCACGGCCGCAGCGGCCTGTCGCGCCTGCTGCTGGGCAGCGTCACCGCCAAGGTCCTGTCGCTGGCCAGCACCGCCGTGCTGGTGTACCGCGTCAAGGAAGAAAAGAAGTAGCCTGCTGGATCAGCCGCCGCGGAATGCTCTACGGAGTTGCCCCAGGCTGGTGCATGGCTACCGAGCCCCTCCCGCTGGAGGGGCTTTTTTTATCCTTGGCCTTTGCAGGGACTAGGCTTGTTTCTTGCTACGCCGCGCGTAATATTTGTGGATCAGTGCGGGCGCGATTTCGCCATTCTCAAGCACCCTACGCGGCATGGCGCCCGCCGCGGCAAGGCCCGGTCGGGCTTGCCGTCTTCGCCCGGTAGTTCACTGCAAGGGAAGAGGCCATGACTCGCAAGACGCGTATCGAGCTATACCGCAATATCGGCATCAGCGCCCATATCGACGCGGGCAAAACGACCACCACCGAGCGCATCCTCTTCTACACCGGCATCACCCACAAGATCGGCGAAGTGCACGACGGCGCCGCCGTGATGGACTGGATGGAGCAGGAGCAGGAGCGCGGCATCACCATCACGTCGGCCGCCACCACCGCCTTCTGGAAGGGCATGGCGGGCAATTACCCCGAGCACCGCATCAACATCATCGACACGCCGGGCCACGTCGACTTCACCATCGAGGTCGAGCGCTCCATGCGCGTGCTGGACGGCGCGGTCATGGTCTATGACGCCGTGGGCGGCGTGCAGCCGCAATCCGAAACCGTCTGGCGCCAGGCCAACAAGTACAAGGTGCCGCGCCTGGCCTTCGTCAACAAGATGGACCGGGTCGGCGCGGATTTCCTGCGCGTGCAGCGCCAGATCGCCGAGCGTCTGAACGGCGACGCCGTGCCCATCCAGCTGCCGGTGGGCGCCGAAGACCATTTCGAAGGCGTGATCGACCTGGTCAAGATGAAGGCCATCATCTGGGACGAGGCCAGCCAGGGCGTGCGCTTCGAGTACCGCGACATTCCCGCGGCAATGCAGGAGCAAGCGCAGGAATGGCACGACAAGATGGTGGAGAAGGCTGCCGAGGCCAATGAAACCCTGCTGGAAAAGTATCTGTCGGGCGAACCGCTGACCGAGGACGAGATCAAGCAGGGCCTGCGCATGCGCACGGTCGCCAACGAAATCGTACCCATGCTCTGTGGCAGCGCCTTCAAGAACAAGGGCGTGCAAGCCATGCTGGACGCGGTCATCGACTACATGCCTTCGCCAGTGGACGTGCCCGCCATCAAAGGCCATGACGTGCGCGACCACGAAATCGAACGCCATCCCGCCGACAACGAACCGTTCTCGGCCCTGGCCTTCAAGATCATGACCGACCCCTTCGTCGGCCAGCTGGTGTTCTTCCGCGTCTATTCGGGCGTGGTGAAATCCGGCGATTCGGTCTTCAATCCCATCAAGGAAAAGAAAGAAAGGCTGGGCCGCATCCTGCAGATGCACGCCAACGAGCGGCGCGAGATCACCGAGGTCTACGCGGGCGACATCGCCGCGGCCGTGGGCATCAAGGACGTCACCACGGGCGACACGTTGACCGATCCGGCCCACATCATCATCCTGGAACGCATGGTGTTTCCGGAGCCCGTCATTTCCCAGGCCGTGGAGCCCAAGACCAAGGCCGACCAGGAAAAAATGGGCATCGCGCTGGGCCGCCTGGCGCAAGAGGATCCGTCCTTCCGCGTGCGCACCGACGAGGAATCCGGGCAGACCATCATCTCCGGCATGGGTGAGCTGCACCTGGAAATCCTGGTCGACCGCATGAAGCGCGAGTTCGGCGTAGAGGCCACCGTGGGCAAGCCCCAGGTCGCGTACCGCGAGACCATCCGCAAGACCTGCAACGAGGTTGAAGGCAAGTTCGTCAAGCAATCGGGCGGACGCGGCCAGTACGGCCACGTGGTGCTCAAGCTGGAGCCGCAGGAGCCCGGCAAGGGCTACGAGTTCGTCGATGCCATCAAGGGCGGCGTGGTGCCGCGCGAATTCATTCCAGCGGTCGACAAGGGCATACGCGAAGCCCTGAACGCGGGCGTGCTGGCGGGCTACCCCGTGGTGGACGTGAAGGCGACGCTGTTCTTCGGGTCCTACCACGACGTGGACTCGAACGAAAACGCCTTCAAGATGGCGGGCTCGATGGCCTTCAAGGAAGGCATGCGCCGCGCGGATCCGGTGCTGCTGGAACCCATGATGCACGTCGAAGTGGAAACGCCCGAGGACTTCACCGGCAACGTCATGGGCGACCTGTCGTCGCGGCGCGGCATGGTCCAGGGCATGGAGGACATCGCCGGGGGCAGCGGCAAGCTGGTGCGGGCTGAAGTGCCGCTGGCCGAGATGTTCGGCTATTCCACGTCGCTGCGTTCGCTGACCCAGGGGCGCGCGACCTACAGCATGGAATTCAAGCACTATGCCGAGGCGCCGCGCCAGGTGGCGCAGGAAGTGATGGCGGCCCAGGGCGCGGGCCGCTGAGCCGGCGTCGCGGGTGTCGCGCTTGTCAGGCGGGGGCGGC
>NZ_DATCUY010000292.1:0-4581 GCF_036567245.1 Achromobacter sp.
ACATGGTGCTGCTGGGCCTGCATGGCGCCATGGTGGCCGACGGCTACGACGACTGCGAGGGCGACATCCTGCGCCGCGTGCGCGAGATCGTCGGCCCCGGTGTGGTGGTGGGCGCCGAACTGGACCCGCACGCGCACCTGACGCCGCTGATGGTGGAGCAGGCCACGGTGCTGGTCTTGTTCAAGGAGTATCCCCACACCGATGTGCTGGAGCGCGCCGAGGACCTGCTGGCGCTGTGCCTGGACGCGCAGGCCGGCCGCACGCGGCCCGTGGCGGCCTTGATCGACTGCGAAATGATCGTGCCTATGCATACCACCCGCGAGCCGGCGCAGGGTTTCGTCAGCCGCATCAAGGCGCTGGAAGGCCGCGACGGCATCCTGTCGATCTCGGCCGCGCAAGGCTTTGCCACCGGCGACGTGCCGGAGATGGGCACCAAGGTGCTGGTCTATGCCGATGGCGATGCCGCCCGCGCCCAGGCCCTGGCGCGCCGCCTGGCCGATGAACTCATCGGCATGCGCGAAGAGCTCATGGTTCCCTACCGCAGCGTGGACCAGGCGCTGGATGAAGCGCTGGCCTTCGGCGACGGTCCCATCGTGCTGGCGGACCGCTCGGACAATCCCGGCAGCGGCGCGGCCGGCGACTCGACCTATCTGCTGGCCAGGATGCGGGAGCGCGGCATACGCAATGCCGCCATCGGCCCCATGTGGGATCCGGTGGCGGCGCGTATCGCCTTCGACGCCGGCCCGGGCGCGGAGCTGGCCCTGCGCATCGGCGGCAAGGTCGGCCCGCTGTCCGGCAGCCCCGTGGACGCGCGCTGCCGGGTCATATCCACGCATGCCGATATGACCATGACGGGCAACTCCGATACCCGCATCGCGCTGGGCGATTGCGCGTTGGTCGACGTGGACGGCATCCTGGTCGCGCTGGTGTCGCTGCGCACCCAGGCCTATCACACGGACCTCTTCACCCAGCTGGGTTGCGACCTGAAGGCGCAACGCCTGATCGTGGTGAAGTCCGCGCATCACTTCCATGCCAGGTATGCGCCGCTGGCCAAGGCGGTGCTGTATGTAGCCGCTCCCGGTTCGGCCAGCCCGGACTGGAGCAGCCTGCCCTACCGCAAGGCCAGGCTGCCGAAGTGGCCGATCGCCTGGCGGCGAAGAGACTGATCGATTACGCCTTGCCGCCCGCTGGGCAAGCACTACTGGGAAGCCAATCCCTCCGGCTATCTGGTCAGCGGCATGCCGCGCACGCTCTGGCTGTCGGTATCGACGGACTTCTAGCGCGACGTCTCACCACCTGTGCTGGTAGGTCAGCGTCAGCACGGCTCCCGCGGCAGGGAGCCGGCTGGTGTTGGTGTTGCTGCGCAACAGCTGGCTGTACAGCGGGTAGTACTCGCGGTTGAAGAGGTTCTCGACGCCCAGGATGAAGGTGTTGCGCGCGTCGGGCTGATAGCGGCCCATGAGATCCACGGTGAAGTAGCTGCTGGCATCCCTGCGGCCGAAGCTCTCTTTTCCATCCAGGCGGTAGTCCTTGGCGCCGAAATAGTTGGCCTGCACGCGGCCGTTCCAGCGTTCGTTCGGCTGGTATTGCAGATAGGCCGTGAGCTTGAGCGGCGGAACGCGGTAGCCGGTCATGCCTTGCCAGCTGCCGCCATCCGGCTGTTCCCGGCCCTTCATCCAGGTGAAGGTGCCGCCAGCGCCCCACTTCTCGTCGTCGGTGGTGGCGTCGATGGTGCCTTCTACGCCGTAGATGCGTTCTTCGGTGCGCGTCAGGATCAGGCCGTTGTTGAAGCTCTGCACGTCGCCGAGTTTCGACGTGGTGTAGAACACGGCCAGCGATGCCGAGGTGTTGCCCGCGCCGCCGCGCCAGCCCAGCTCGTAGTTGTTGGTCTTGACCGGCTGCAGGTCCGACGAGCCGATGTCGAAGCCCGGACGCGCATTCCGCATCTGGACCCCGATATCGGGCAGCTGGAAGCCCTGGCTGAAGTTGGCGTAGATTTCCTGGCCGCGCACCGGTGCGTACGCGACGCCGAAGTTCCACAGCAAGGCGTCGTAGTTGACGGAGCCTCCCTGCACCGTGGCCGGGGAGGGCACGCGCAGTTGCGACAAGGGCACGAAATCGCCGAACCGGGCGGAGGCGTATTCGTAGCGCGCGCCACCCTGTACCGACCATTGCTCGTTGAAGCGGTGTTCAAGCTGTGCGAAGAGGCCGGTGCTGCGGGAGGTTAGTTCGGGCATGTAAGTGAGGCTGCCGATCCTGTTGAATACCCGTCCTCCGCTGCGGTCGTAGGCCGCAGGATCGAAGATGTCGATCGGCATGTCGCTGCGCTCCTGATTGAAGTCCGCGCCCCACAGCACCTTGGATTGCTCGCCCAGCGGCGTGTCCACGGTCAGCCGGCTGCCGAATACCTTGGTGTTCTGCGTTACCTGGTCCACGTTGTTGCCGCGCGTGACCACGGCGCGCGCGTCGAAGGGCGTGAAGCGGGTGAAGTAGTCGCGGTAGTACATCTGGGCCGTGACCTTGCTGCCCAGTACGTCCAGGTGCTCGTACTCCAGGTTCAACAGCGTGTTGCGGATCTGGTTCTGATCGGCCAGTTGCAGGCCGCTCATGGGCAGGGCGCGCGCCGATCCCGGCGGCAGGCGGCCCACGGAGGGATCCGAGGTGTAGTCGGAATCCTGGTCCGCGTTGTAGTAGCTGGCAGAGAGCTGCAGGCGCTGCTGGTCGTCGATGCGCAATCCCAGCTTGCCGCCCAGGCTGTAGATGTTGGAGTCGAACAGATCGCCCTGGCTGGGCTCGGGCGCAATGCGCCGGCCTTGTGCGTCGTACGAGGCGCCGTTGTGGCGCGCGCCCAGGTCCAGGGCATAGTCCAGCTTGCCCTGGCTGCCCGCGAAGTGCTGCTGCAACTGTCCGCCCAGGCCGTCGGCGCGCAGCCGACTCAGGGGGCTGACGGCCGTCACCGTGGTTTCGGACACCGTCTCGCCACCGGCCGGTCGGGTGGTGATCGAGACGATGCCGCCGGTAGCGCCGGCGCCGTAGATCGAACTGCTGCCGCGCAGCACCTCGACCCGCTCGATGGTGGCCGGGTTGATGTTCGCCAGGTTGCGCGACGAGTCCCGGTTGGTGTTGAGGGGGATTCCGTCCACCAGCACCAGCACGCCGCGGCCGCGCAGGGTCTGGCCGTAATCGGTCATGGTGCGGCTGGAATCGGCCATGCCGGGCACGGTCTTGGAGAGTATGGTGGCCAGGCTGTCGGAGCCGGTGCGCAGCTCCTGCAGGGCGTCTCGTTCCAGCACGATGGTTTGCTGCACGGGGCTCACCAGATTGCTCGCCGTGCGCGACGCAGAGATTTCGATGGGCGCCATGACCTGAGGCTGGCCAGCGTTTTCCGGCTCGATGATGATCGCGGCGCCGTCCTGGCGCACACGCAAGGCTTGGTCTTTCAGCAGGGCAGAGAGCGCCTGTTGCGGCGTCATCGTGCCCGAGACGGCTTGCGCCTGCATGCCCGCGACCGTCTGCGGTGCATAGAAGACCTGCAAGCCATGGGCCTGGGCCAGGCTGCGCAGGGCCTGATCCAGCGATTGCGCGGGCATGTCGATCGCCACGGGCGCGGCCTGCGCCCAGGCGCCCGCCGATCCCGCCATCAACAACGCTGCAAGCACCGTATTCCTGAGGCCCTGCATCCGCGCGCGCCTTCCCCATTTTTTGCGATCCACTTCCTGTGCTCCTGAATCATGCTGGCGGGCACCATGCCCGCTTGGTTATCAGGAAGAAGACGCAATACGCGGAAAATACCTGAATGCCGCGGCCGTTTTTTTTGTAACAGCGACTGGAAGGTCGCGTCAGCGGGCGACGAGTTCCACCCGGCCGTCGGACTGGCGGCGAACCTCAACGGGCAGGATGTGCGGCAGCGCCGTCAGGAAGGCGTCCGTGTCCGCGGTCTGGAAGACGCTGGTCAGGCGCAGTTGTTCCAGCCCCTGGCGGGGTGCCAGGGTGATGGGGTGCTGCCGATAACGCGAGACCTCGCGCACGGCGCTGGCCAGGTCCGTATCGGTGAACACGATCTGGCCCTGGCGCCAGGCCAGGGCGGCAGGCAGGGAGTCGGCCTGGACCTGGCCGGCACGTCCGCCGGCATCGATACGAACCGCAAGGCCGGCCGTGACCGACACGGGGGCGCTGTCCTGCGTGCCTGTCACCTCGACCGAACCGGATTCGACCACCACCCGTACCTGGTCTTGGTCGCGACGCACGTCGAAGCGGGTGCCAGTCACTTTGGCGCGGCCCAGCCCTGCATCCACCACGAAAGGCCGGCGCGCGTCTTTTTCAACGGCAAACAAGGCTTCTCCCTCTTGCAGGAAGACCCTTCGCAGGGTGCCGTCAAAACTAACCTGTAGCAGGCTGCGGCTATTCAATTCGGCGATGGATCCGTCCGGCAGCGTGATGGTGCGCCGTTCTCCTGCGGCCGTGCGGTACTCCGTCGCGGGCGTGCCGCGTTGCCAGATTCCTATTGCGATCGCCGCCGCCAGCGCGCACAGGCCCATTCCCAGCGCCTGCCGCCGTACCGGCCTTGCGGCGCGCCGCGGC
>NZ_DATCUY010000293.1:0-2274 GCF_036567245.1 Achromobacter sp.
TTCACGACGCGCGCGGCTGGCGCAACTGCGCGAGATGGCGCGCGACTGGCCCGCGTTCCGCACGCTGCTGTCCAACATGGAAATGGTGCTGGCCAAGTCCGACCTGGCAATTGCCGCGCGCTACGCGCAACTGGTGCCGCAGCGCGGCTTGCGCGAACGCATCTTCGGCGCCATCAGCGCCGAGCACGGCCGCACGCTGGCCATGCTCAAGCTCCTGACCCAGCGCGAATTGCTGGCCGACAACCCCACGTTGCAGGCTTCGCTGCGCGAACGCTTCGCCTATATCGATCCGCTCAACTACCTGCAGATCGACCTGATCCGCCGCCACCGCGCGGCGCAGAAGCATCCCGAGGCCGAGGTCGACAAGCGCGTGCAGCGCGCCATCCACTTGACCATCAACGGGATTGCGGCGGGGCTGCGCAACTCGGGTTAGCGCATTGCTGGCGCCATGGCGCGCGGTATAGAATGAGTCTGATTCTCATCTTTTACCCGCGCCATTTTTGCCGCCTTTGGGCGCTGCAGGGGCCCGCATGTCGACCAACCAATCCGCAGCGCAGCAGGGCATCGAAGGCCTGTATGCCGATCATCACAGCTGGCTGAGAACCTGGCTGCGCCGCCGGCTGGGCAATGCTTTCGACGCAGCCGACCTGGCGCATGACACTTATCTGCGCATCCTGCGCAGCGGCCGGCTGCCCGAGCCGCACCAGTCGCGTCAGCACCTGGCGCAGGTCGCCAACGGCCTGGTGATTGACCTCTACCGCCGCCGCCAGATCGAGGCCGCTTATCTCGAAGCCCTGGCCAGCTTGCCGCAGGCGCATGCGCCGTCGGAAGAGGCCCGCGCGCTGGCGGTACAGGCCCTGGTAGAGATCGACGCCGTGCTGCAAGCCCTGCCGGCCAAGGCCCGCGAGGCGCTGCTGCTGCGCAAACTAGACGGCTTGAGCTACCGCGACATCGCGGCGCGGCTGGCCGTGTCGGTGTCGTCGGTAGAAAAATACGTGGCGTCTGCGCTCCTGGCCTGCTATCAAGCCCTGCACGCGGCCCCTGGCGGCTGACCGCGCATGTCCGCCATTCCGGCAGAACCTCAGAATCTCAATCGGACCATCGACCCCGCCATCGTGCAGCGGGCGGCCGAATGGATGGCACGCCTGTGGTCGGAAGACGCCAACCCCGGCGATCAGGCCAATTGCGCCCGCTGGCGCGCGCAGCATGCGGACCATGAACTGGCCTGGCAACGGTTGCAGGCATTCGACGACAAGCTCGGCAGCGTATCCCCGCAGGCCGCAAGCCTGGCCCTGCGCAAGCGCCCAGCCAGCGTCTCGCGGCGCCGCGCGATCAGCTTGCTGGGTCTGGGCGCGACCATCGCGGGCGTGGGCTATGTCCTGCGCGGCACCGGCTCCTGGCAAGCCGCCGCGGCCGACTACCGCAGCGGTACGGGAGAGATCAAGACCATCACCCTGCCGGACGGCTCCAGCGTGACGCTGTCGACCGCCACCGCCATCGACCTGAAATTCTCCCAGGACGAACGCCTGGTGGTGCTGCGCGCCGGAGAGATATTGATCGCGACCGCGCCAGATCCCGCCGCGACGGCGCGGCCATTCCGGGTGCGCAGCCGGCACGGTTCCGTGCAGGCCCTGGGAACCCGGTTCTCCGTCAGGGATGATGCCGAAACCTCCCGCGTCGCCGTATTCGAAGGCGCCGTGGAAATCCGTCCCGCCGGCGCGCCGGACCAGCCCGTCCTGCTTCAAGCGGGCCAGGGCTCGCGATTTTCGGCCAGCGGAGCCGCCACTCCCAGCCCGGCGGCTGAGAGCGCGGCGGCCTGGAGCCGTGGGGTGCTGGTTGCCGACGCGATGCGCCTGGACGATTTCCTGGCCGAACTGGCCCGTTACCGGCCGGGCCTGCTGCGCTGCGACGCCGACGTCGCGGGCCTGCTGGTGAGCGGCGTCTTTTCGCTGCGCGACACGGACCGGGCGCTGGATAACCTCACGCGGGCGCTGCCGGTGGCGGTGACCTACCGGACACGCTACTGGGTGACGGTGCGGGCGGCGCAGTGACGGCCACCGGCCGCGGCCGTTACAACTTTTCCGCGGTGGCGATTACGGATTCGACCTTCTGGCTCGGGATACAGGGTGAACCCCTTACCTCTCCTGCTCGAACCGCAAGGCATCGCTCCATGTCCCGTCACCCGCAGCACCCGTCACGTTCGCTCGCGCCTGCAGCGCCAGCGCCCCGCCCCGCGATTCCCCGCCTGATGCGCCTGGCGCTATTGATCGGCAC
>NZ_DATCUY010000294.1:0-12126 GCF_036567245.1 Achromobacter sp.
GGTCGGCGGCGACGACACCGTGGCGCAACACGTCGGCCCGGCCACGCGCGAGCTGGACCTGCAAGGCCGCACGGTGATACCCGGCCTCATCGACACGCACATCCACGCCATCCGCGGCGGCCAGACCTACGCGTTCGAAACCTACTGGTACGACGCGCCCAGCCTGGCCGATGCCCTCGCCCGGCTGACGCGCGACGCGGCGCAACGCCCGCGCGACCATTGGGTCGCCGTGGTCGGATCCTGGCATCCGCGGCAGTTCCGCGAGCGCCGGGCGCCCACGCGGGCCGACCTGGACCTTGCGGTTCCCGCGCATCCCGCCTATGTGCAATACCTGTATGACTACGCCCTGCTCAACAGCCGCGGCATCGAAGCCCTGGGTCTGGACAGCGCCGAGCCGCCCGCACTGCACGGCATCACGGTAGAGCGCGACGCCCAGGGCCGCGCCACCGGCAGGCTGCAGGGCGGCATCGGTCCATTCAACGCGCTGTTCGCGCGCCTGAGCCATACCGCCGACCGTCCCGCCGGGCTGCAGGCTTTCCTGCGCGCCATGAATGCGCGCGGGCTGACCGGCTTCATCGATCCCTCAGCCGGCGCCGCGGAAGCTTACGAGCCGCTCTATGCGCTGCGCGACCGCGGCGCGCTCACGGTGCGCGCTGGCTACCGGATCTCGGCCATGCGCGCCGGCGGCGAGGCGCAATGGTTCCGCGACATCATGGCATTCCGCCCGCCGCGCCATGACGATGGCCAGCTCGCATTCCTGGGACTGGGCGAAAACCTGGTGTCCGCCATGAACGACGGCGTGCGCATGGGACCGGGATTCAATCCCCCGCAAGAAGCGCGCCAGGAACTCGCCCGCATCGCCCGCTACGCCGCCGAACGCCGCATTCCCCTGGAGATCCACGCCTACACCGACGATGCCGCCAGCGCCATCCTCGACGTGTTCGAGGAAGTCGGCCGCGACCACGACCTGCGTCCGCTGCGCTGGTCGATCGCGCACCTGAACACCGGCTCGCGGCGCACGCTGGAACGCATGGCGCGGCTGGGGCTGGCCTATACGGTGCAGATGGGTCCGTACTTCGAGGGCGAGGCGATACGCGAGGCAAATCCCAAGGGCGCGGAACGGGACTCCCCGCCTGTACGCACGGCGCTGGACCTGGGCCTGCCCGTCGCCGGCGGCACGGACTCCACGCGCATCGGCGTGGCCGGCGTCTGGCAGGCGGTCGAATACCACGTCCACGGGCGCGCCATCGGCGCCACCGTGCTGCGCGAGCCGGACAGTCTGCTGACGCGGGAAGAAGCGCTTGCTCTCTATACGCGCCAGGCCGCCTGGCTGGCGTTCGACGAAGACGACCGCGGCCAATTGAACGCCGGCAAACTGGCCGACCTGGCGGTGCTGGACCAGCCTTACCTGACGATGCCGGCCGACCAGATCCACGCCATCAACTCCGTGCTCACGCTGCTGGGAGGCAAGGCGGTCCATGATGCCGGCGTGCTGCAAGCCGCGCCCGCAAAAGCGGTCAGATAAAAAAAACACGGCCCCGTCCTGCGAACGGGGCCGCGCAGCGCCATGGTCAGAACGAGTGGCTGATCCCGACCTGGAAGCCCTTCGAGTTGGCGCCCGGCACGCCTTCCGGCGCGACGTCCCCGGTGACGAAGGCCGCATTGCCTTCGTTCCTGATGAACGAGGCGGCCGTGTACAACACCGTGCGCTTGCTGAGCGCGTAGGTATAGCCCAGCGCAAACTGCTGCGCATCGTCGCCTTCGTACTTGCCGCTCTGGGTGGAACGGGAATACGACAGCTTCACATGGCCGCCGCCCACAGGCACCGACGCGCCCGCCAGGGTCACGTGCTGCTTGTCCGAGCCGATCTTCTGCTGCAGGTAGTTGGTAAACAGCTTCACCACGCTGAAGTCATAGCTGGCGCCCAGGGTGGCCGTTTCGTAGTGGTCGCCGCCGCCCATGGAGGTCCTGCCATACGCCGCCGCGACGTTGAGCGGGCCGGACTGGTAGCCCAGCCGACCGCCGGCGTAATCGGCCCCGCGCAGGTCTTCCTCGCGTGCGTAGTTCAGGTGGCCGTACACCCCGCCGAGCTTCTTCGGCAGGAAGTACGCCACCATGTTGCTGGCGCGCGAGAGCGTGGTGGCGCCTTCCATCCCCAAGGGCCAGCCCTTGATGATGTTGCTGCTGCCGCCCACGCCCACGGTACCGAAGGGCGAAAACGACGACACGTTCCAGAATGCCGCCGTGTAGTCCCGCCCCAGCCGCAATTCGCCGTAGTGGTCGTTGCTCAAGCTGATGGTCGAGCGCCGCGTCCAGTTCAAGCCTTGCGGCCCGCCCGAAGCCGGCAGGATCGGCGCCTCCAGCCAGAAGCCGACCGAGTTGCCGTTGCCCAGGCTCTCGGTGCCGCGCATGCCGATGCGGCTGGGTAGCATGTAGCCGCCCTGATCCATGCCGATCTTGGACGTGCTGCCTGCGGTGGCGCTGGTCACGTTCAGATCGATATGGCCGAACAGCGTCAACGACGACGATTGCGCAAGCGCCGGACCGGCAAACGCACAGGCGCCCAGCAAGCCGATTCTTCTAAGTATTGACATATCCCCCCCCTACCCCCGACTCAATTGCCCACGCGTATGCCGGCGCCGCGGATCAGGCTGCCGGTGCTTTCCATTTCCCGGCCGATCAGCTCGGCGAATTGCTTCTGCGGCATCGGCGCGGGCTCGGCGCCCAGGTTCTCGAAGCGCTCACGCGTGGTGTCCGAGCGCAGTGCCTGTTCGGTGCCGGCGTGCAGCTTTGCCAGGACCGCCGGCGGTGTCGCGGCCGGCACGAACATGGCCACCCAGAATTGCTGATCCACGCCGCGATAGCCGGCCTCTGCTGTTGTGGGCACGTCCGGCAGCGCCGGCGAACGGCTATCGGCGCTGATCGCCAAGGCGGTCAGCTTGCCGGCCTTGACCATGGGCAGCGCCAACGGCAGCGGCAGAAAGAACCAGTCCACCCGGCCGGCGATCACGTCGTTGACCGCCTCAGGCGTGCCGCGGTACGGCACGTGGATCGCCTGGATGCCAGTCACCGCCCTGAACTTCTCGCCGGCAATGTGTGCGCCGCTGCCGCTGCCGGACGATCCATAGGTGTACCTGTCCGGTTCAGCGCGGGCGCGCTCCACCAAGTCCTTCAGCGATTTGAAGTTGCGCGCGTTCGACGCGACGATCACGTTCGGCATCGACGCCAGCATGGTCACGGGCGCGAAGTCCTTGAGCGTGTCGTACTTGAGATTGGCGTAGAGCGACTGGTTCGCCACATGCGCGGCGGAATGCACCAGTACGGTGTAGCCATCGGCCGCGGCCCCCGCCACCATGGTGGCGCCCAGCACGCCGCCCGCGCCCGGCCGGTTCTCCACCACCACCGGCTGGCCCAGCTTCTTCTCCAGCTGTTCAGCCACCGTCCTGCCTATCACGTCGGTGGTCGATCCCGCCGTGAACGGCACCACCATCCTGATGGGGCGCGCCGGATAGTCCGGCTGCGCCAGCAGCGTGGAGCTCAGCCCCACGGTGCCGGCCAGCGCGGTCGCGTATTGAAGGAAATGCCTGCGATGCAGTGTCATGGTTTGTCTCCTGATGTTCTTCTGCTGCGCGAAAAAAAACCGATCGCCCAAGACGGACAGGCGATCGGCCAGATAAAACTTGCGCCGGATCAGGGCGCGAGGACGGGCCTGTCCTGCGCGCCCTCCAGGACCTTGATATAGGCCTCGCGGGCCCGCGCCAACGGCACCACGGCGTCCGGGCTCACCGGAAAGGACTGCAGGCTGCCGTCCTCGAATCCAGGCAGCAGCTCGCGGAACACCGCGGCGCAGCGGGTCGAGTCCAGCTTCAGGCTGTCCACGCCGATCAGCTGCAGGTCACGGCGGTAGAAGGCCTGGATGTCGAAAGGCACGTTGCGGTCAGGCGTGGAAATGACGATCTGCCGACCGCCCACCTTGAGCGATTCCAGCGCCGCGGCGAAGTACGGCGAGCCCACCGTGTTGTAGGCAATGTCGGCGCCTGCCTGGCCGCTCAGTTCCATGACGCGCTGGGCAATCCCGTCGCGGCTGCCATCGATGACCGACACGCCCGACACCGCGTGGCCGACATAGCCTTCACCGCCACGCTCCACGCCGATCACCCTGGCGCCGGCGCGGCTGGCCAGCTGGATGGCGGCCTGCCCTACCTTGCCGTTCGAACCGAATACCACCACGGTCTGGCCCACGCCGGACAGGCCAGCGCGGCGCAGGCCTTCGTAGGCGGTGACGAAAGGCACGCCCGCCATGGCCGCGCTGGCCGCGGGTATGTGCGCGGGCCTGCGCACCAGCGCCGCGACCGGCAACAGCAGGTAGCGGGCGTGGGAGCCGTCGCGCGTGATGCCCAGGTCTCCGCCCGTGCCCCAGACCTCCTGCCCGATCCATTCCCCGGGGCCGGCGATCACCTTGCCCGCGTAGTCGCGTCCGGGCGTGCGCGGCCAGATCGCGTAAGGCATCATGCCCATCGCCGCCTTGACGTCGCTGGGATTGATTCCCGCGGCGCTGACCTCGACCACGGCATGGCCTGCCGGCGCCTGCGGCACGGATATGTCGACCAGGGTCGGCTGCAGATCGGCAACGCTGGAAACGCGTTCGATCACGCGCAGGGCTTGGGTTTTCTTGCTCATGTCTGTCTCTGGATTCTGGTTGTTGCGGGCAGAGGCTGCCCGGGGCGCGACGAGCCGCGCCGGGGTTGGCGGCAAAATGGAAAGCGGGAAATCAGGAAAGCGGCGGCTTGGGCAAACGCGTTTCGCCCGGCTCTAGCTTGAGCTCCACATCCAGGCGGTAGGTGCCGTCGCCGGCAGGCTCGAACTTTCTCAGCAGGGAGCCCACCGCGCCAAACGCCGCATCGCTGTAGGCATAGGCATCGTTGGCATCGAAGATCTGCGTGGTCAGCACCTTGTGTCCGGGCGCCGAGGCGATGAAGTGCAGGTGCGCGGGCCGCATGTGGTTGCGCTGCTGCAGCGCCAGCAGGTCGCCGCAGGGACCGTCGATGGGCACGCCGTAGCCGGCGGGCTTGACGCTGTCGAACCAGAAGCGGCCGTCCACGTCGGTCAGGAAGACGGCCCGCAGGTTCATGTCGTCCTGCTCGGGATCCTGGTTTTCGTACAAGCCGCTGGGCGCGGCCTGCCAGGTCTCCAGGCGCGCGCCCGCCAACGGCTGGCCATCCAGCGTGCAGATGCGGCCGGTCACCAACAGCCGCTCGCCAGCCGTATCATCCGAGGCGATACTGGCGCCGTTTTCGAGTACGGGCTGGTTGGCGCGCCAGAACGGTCCGATCAGGGCAGGCTCCGTGCCGCCAGCTTCGAGCACGCCCTCGGCATCCATCAGCAGGACCAGCGTGGCCACGCCCAGGATGTCGGCCAGCAGGATGCCTTCGTGGCGCAGCGGATTGCTGGCCTGCCCGACACGCACGATGAAGTCCAGGCCCTGGTGCAGCTCCTCGTAGCTCAGCTTCACGTCCGCCGCGAACGCGTGCAGGTGGCGGATCAGGGAATCCAGGATTTCGCGGGCGCGCGGATCCTGCGCCTGGTTTACCGCCAGTACGGCTTCCAGCAGCGCCTGCGGCGTGGCGGGAATGGCGCGCGGCTCACCGGCTGCGCGCGTCTGCGCGGAGGAATTGGCATGACTCATATACATTCAACCCTGTAGTCTGACTAATGAAATTTGCGGGCCGCGCTTCAGTCGGCCGATATCCCGGCCTGGGACGCGACGGCTGCCCATTTGGGGACTTCCTGCGCCACCCGCGCCTGCAGCTCCGCGGAGGAACTGGCCACCACGCGGAATCCGAGTCCGTCCAATTGCTTGCGGACCGGCTCCTTGCCCAGCACTTCGGCCACGGCTTTGTTGACGCGTTCCACCGTGGCGGCTGGCGTGCCCGCAGGGGCGAACAGCGCCTGGATCGTTTCGGAACGGAAGTCCGCGAACCCGGCTTGCGCAATCGTCGGCACGCCGGAAAGCGCCGGCCAGCGTTCTTCCCCGCCCACCGCCAAGGCCCTGAGCTTGCCCTCGGCAAGGAAGGCTTGCGCCGCGGGCAGCGCGGAAAAGGCGCAATCGACCTGGCCACCCAGCGCGGCCACCACCGCGGGCGCGGCGCCTGAATACGGCACGTGCAAGGCTTTTATGCCCGCTCGCCGCCACAGCAGCTCGGCCGCCAGATGCACGCTGTTGCCGTTGCCTGGCGTGGCATACGTGAGCGTGCCGGGATTGCGGGCGGCAGCGTCCAGCAGGTCCTTGAGTGTGGCTAACCCGCTCTCCGCGCGCACCACAATGACGTCTGGAGAGCTGACCGCCAGGCTGACCGGCGCAAAGTCGCGCACCGGGTCATAGGCGGGCCGCTCCCGAGCGATGGCCGGGTTGGTGACGAAGGAAGAGGACACCAGCAGCAGCGTGCCGCCATCCGGCTCCGCCTTCGCGACCGAGGCCACCCCGATATTGCCGCCGGCGCCCGGCCGGTTCTCCACCATCACGGTCTGGCCCAGGTAGGCCGGCAGCTGCGCGGCCAGCAGGCGCGCGACGATGTCCGTGGTGCCGCCGGCGGCGAATGGCACCACCAGGCGCACCGGCTTGCGCGAACTCCTGCCGAAGAAGGGAACGAGCTGCTTGGCCTGACCAATCGCGGGGATCGCGCAAAGCGCGCCCGTACAGGTAACAGCC
Source organism: Achromobacter sp. (assembly GCF_036567245.1). Classification (GTDB taxonomy): domain Bacteria; phylum Pseudomonadota; class Gammaproteobacteria; order Burkholderiales; family Burkholderiaceae_B; genus Achromobacter. Next base: position 6,710 of record NZ_DATCUY010000294.1, read on the forward strand.
CGCAGCACGCGTCGTCTTGTTATCAGCCGGGACTGGCCGTTGGCATCGCTCATTCCATTATCTCCTCGGTTTTTTTTCTGATCGATGGCGTTACGGGCAGGCCGGTGGACGCCATCCACGGACATCAGCTATCCGCTTTTTCCTTCAGGAAGCCGTCCGTGCCATAGACCAGGCCGGTGTTCTCGGCAGCGCGCACCACGTCCGGATGCCAGGCGATGCGGCCGCATTCCTCGTCGGTGCCGCCGACCACGGAATACACCACCAGGGCATGCGGGTTGGGATTGCGGAATCCGCGCATCACGCCGATGGGGCAGGAAATCACATCCCATTGGTTCAACATCACCGAGTGTTCGCCCTTCTCGCCCCAGATCACTTCCATCTGGCCGTTCAGCGGGCAGAAGACTTCCTCGGTCTTGTGGGCATGCAGGCTGGCGCCCTGCCCCACGGGGATTTCGATGAAGGTCACGCCAAAGCGGTGGTTGCCGGGAATGGCCGGCTCCACGCCTTTGTTCTCCAGCACGCCGCGGTTCATGATCTTGTAGATGTTCTTCTTCATGCCCGGCAGACGGCTTTCGATGAAGGTCTCGCGGTAGGGCTCGACCTTGCCCCAGCGCGCGATGCGGGTGGCTTCCATTTCCTGGGCGTTGATATCCATGTCATTCCTTTTTTAGATGAGCTTAAAACAGAGATTTCGCTGCGCTTTTTTCGCGGCTGATGCAAGTTAAAGCCCTGCCATAGACAGCGTCCACTACCATTTTCTTACCACTCTCATATAATTTTGTTATGACTCGTTCTGGTACTGGGAGCACGAACAGAAATGGATCTGCGGCAACTCCGCTACTTTGTCGTTCTGGCCAATCAGGGGCATTTCGGCCGGGCCGCAAGCGTCCTGCATGTGGCGCAGCCCGCGCTCACCCGCCAGATCCAGCTGCTCGAGGAAGAGCTCGGCGTGCAGCTCTTCGTGCGCCACTCGCGCGGCGCGTCTCCCACCGAAGAAGCCGCCTTCCTGCTGGAGCGCGCCTCCTTTCTGCTGCGTTACGCGGAACAGCTCAAGCAGGACATGTCGGCCCTGCAGCGCCATCCCAGCGGCCCCATCGTCATCGGCATTTCCCCCGGACTCGCCATGACGCTGGCCGTGCCCCTGACCCGCGCGGTGCATGAACAGCTGCCGGAAGTCCGGCTACGCTTCGTTCAAGCCTTCTCTCCCGCCTTGCACGAGATGCTGCTCAAGGGCCAGGTGGACCTGGCCGTGCTCAATGGTCCGGTTCCCGTCGCCAACCTGCTCACCTATCCCTTCCTGACCGAAGGCATGTGCCTCATCGGCCCGCCCGCGCAGCGCAAGACGCGGCCCGCCAGGATCGGAGTTCGAGACCTGGCCGAACTGCCGCTGGTGATGACCGGCCTGGCCAAATCCGGCGTGCGGCTCGAACTCGAGGCCCAGGCGGCGCACGCGGGCGTGCATCTGAATCCGGTGGTGGAAGTGGAAACCATGGAAGTCGCCAAACGCCTCATCAAGGAAAATGTCGGCGTCACCGTGCATTTCGCCGCGACCGTGCTGGAAGACATCGAGGAAGGCCGTCTGTCCGCCCAGCCGATCGAAGGCCTCAGCCTGCGCCGCATGCTGGCCCACCCGTCGGACCGGCCGGCCTCGCGCGCCACCAAGGCGGTGGTCGAGATCCTGCGCCAGGTCGCCCGCGAGCTGGTGACGCAGAAGCGCTGGCCCCACGCCACGCTGGATTTCTGAACCTGCCCCCGCAGGTTGCGGCATTTTGTCATCGTCCTGCGTTCCAGACGCAGGACGCAGCGTACGGTTGCCGCATCTTCCAAAAGACCCTGCAATCGGGCAGGCATGAAGCGCCGCGGATCCGCTCCCGGCATACACTGCTACGCGCTACGCCATGTCCCGGACTCCGCCTTGCAGACGCTCAATCCATGATGTATCTACTGTGGTCCCTACCCGCCCTGGCCGTCATCGGCGCCATCGCCAGCGGGCGCCTGAACACGACGGCCGCAGCAGTCCTCGGCCTGCTTGCCGCGGTACCGATTGCGCTGTACAGCGCGCCCGCGCCCTTTAGCGCCGGCCAGCTCGGGCTGGCGCTGGAGCGCGGCCTCTGGATAGGCTGGATCATCACGCCGTACATCCTGGGCGGGCTGCTGTTCTGGAACATGGCGGCGCAAGGACGCGCGCCGGGCCAGGCGGCTGACGGCGGCCGGGCCGCCTTGGCCCATCCCCTGGCGCGCCGCAGGCTGCTGTTCTTCGCCTGTTTCCTGGTCGGTCCGTTCGCGGAGTCGGCCACCGGCTTTGGCGTGGGCATGCTGGGAACGGTGCTGCTGATCCGGCCGCTGGAGCTGAAGCCGCGCGAGACCATGGTGTTCGCGCTGCTGAGCCAGACCTTGATTCCTTGGGGCGCAATGGGCAGCGGCACGCTGCTGGCCTCGGCCTATGCGCGCGTCCCGGCCACGCAGCTGGCGCTGTACGGCATGGTGCCGGTGGCCTTGCTGACGGTGCTGTGGATGCTGCTGTACTGGCGCACCGCAAGCCGCGCCGGCTTGCGCGCCGAGCCCGGAGAGCATGTGCGCGAGGCCGCCTGGATGATGGCCAGCCTGGCCGCGCTGAGCGCCGCGACGGCGCTGCTGGGACCGGAAACCGCGCTGCTGTCGGCCTATGGTCCGCTCATCGTGCTGCGCTTCCTGCTGGACCGCCGGCCGGACCGGCCACGCATGATGGCCGCGGCGCGCAAGGCCCTGCCCTACATCCTAATGATTGCGTGGCTGGTGGCCACGCGCCTGATGCCGCGGCTGAACAGCGGCCTGGGCGGACTGGCCGCGTTCAATCCGTTTCCGGACCTTCCAGGCTGGATGCCGTTGCTGCATGCCGGTAGTTGGCTGATCATCGGCGCCGTGCTGATGGCGGCCATATGCCGCCAGCGCGGCCTGCTCGCCACCCAGGCGCGCGCGGCCTGGGCCACGGGCCGCCACGCCGTGTATTCCGTATTCCTGTTCGCCATGATGGCCGAGGTCCTGGCCGGCGCGGGCATTTCGCAAGCCTACGCCGACGGCCTGTTCGCAGGCCTGAAGGACTGGACCATCCTGATCACGCCGGTGCTGGCCGGCGTATTCGGCATTCTGGCCAATAGCGGCAACGCGCCCAACAGCCTGTTCATGCCGGCGCAGCTGTCGCTGGCATTGAATGCGGGCCTGAGCGTGCCCGCCGCGGCCGCGCTGCTGCATGTGTCCGGCACGTCCATGGGAATATTTTCGCCGGTGCGGATGTCGATCGCGGCCGGACTGGCCCATGGCCGCGGCGCAGAGCGCGGCGTGTATGCGCAGTTGCTGCCCTATGCGCTGGCGGCCTTCGGCGTGCTGTTGTGCCTGGCGGTACTGGTGGTGCTGGCGGGATCCTGAGCCAGGCCGGCTTCCTGCCTGCCGCAGTCTTACGCCTCAGGCGGAAGTACACATCCTCAGGATTCCGTGTCCGCTCAAGCCCTGGCTGAGCGCATATTGGCGGAACGCGTCCAGCGGCATCGGCCGGCCGTGGAAATAGCCTTGCGTCACCTGCACGCCCAATGCGCGCACCATCTCGTGCTCTTCATGGGTTTCGATGCCCTCGGCCACCACCGTCATGTCCAGCGACCGCGCCATTTCGATGGTGCAGGCCAGGATACTCTGGGCATGACCCTGCCGCCCGGCTCGGGCGATCAGGTCGCGGTCGATCTTCAGTTCGTCAAAGGGCGCGCACAGCAGGCGGTCGAGCGAGGAATCGCCGGTGCCGAAGTCGTCGATCGAACAACTGAAGCCGCGCAGCCGCAATTGCGTGATGGCGCCGACCAGCGCCCCATTGGAGCGCGCGCCGCCGTCCTCGGTGATCTCGATGACAACGCAACCTGGCTCCACGCCCGCTCGCTCGGCGCGGTCGGCCACGCCCTGAGCCCACCTGATGGAGCTGGCGACAACTGCCGGCACATTGATGCCGATGACCCAATCCGGGCGACTGCCGAGTTCGCGCTGCGCCTCGAAAGCGCGCGCTAGCATATAGCCTGTCAAGGGTTCGAGCAGGCCGGCGGCCTCGAAGGCCGGCAGGAACGCTGCCGGCGGCACCATCGCGCCCTCGTCCCCTGCCCAGCGGGCCAGCGTTTCGGCGCCGCGCAGCTCGCCGGTCATCGCGCAATGCTGTGGCTGGAAAAAAGCCGTGATTTCCCGCTGCGCCAAGGCGCGCAACAGGCGTTCCCGATTCAGGCCAGCCAGAACCGCGCCGCGGCTCTCGGCCGCGATGCGCAGCGAGGCTGCTCCGTCGGCCAGTGCCGACCGCTCCAGCAATTCGATCAAGGAGATCAGGCGGGCTGTTTCCAGAGGTTTGCCGAGAGCGGCGATGATGGGCACGCCGCGGTTCCTGGCGTAGCTTGCCGCAGCCTGCAGAATGCGGGAAGGATGGCTACTGGCGATTGCGATGCCGCAGCAACCGCCGGCATCGGCCAGCGCATCGATCATCTGCAGCCCGGTTCGGTCGGTCATGTCGAGATCGACGATGACCAGGTCCCACTGCCGCTGCCGGATCGCCGCCACCGCCGAAGCGCCGTCATGCGCCATTGCCATTTCGGACACGCCGATCTTGCCCAGCATCCGCGCCAACGCGCAACGTTGGAGTTCGTCTTGATCGACAATCAGGGCGGATTTGAGCATAGTGTTCCCGATGAACGGAGGGCCCGCGGCTGTGCCGTGGCACGCAGAAGGCTGGCGGCAGAGGCGGCGAGTTGCCGGCCAATTCATTGTTCCACCGGCCGCCATGAACCGAAATCAGTCCAGTCCTATTTTGCTGATTGCAGCGCGAAGCATTGCATCGCGGCGATGCCGGCCATTCCGTTGCGGCCCACGACATGCTGCTTTCGTTCCTGTCGCGGGCGCCGTATAACGTCGTCTTGGCCACCCGTCCGGAACAGCAAGCCCGGCCGGCGCGGCGTCAACCCCCAACCAGGTGTCATCCAGCATGAAGGCATACTTCCACGACGACCAGAAACTGCACCACCCGCAGACCTATTTCTCGCGCGGCAAGATGCGCACTCCGCAGGAAGTGCCCTCGCGCTTGGACGCGCTGGCGCAGGCCGCGCGCAATCTGGGCTTCGCGGTGCAGCCCCCGCCCGACCGGGGAGCCGGCGCGATTTCGGCGGTCCACACGCTGGACTACCTGCGTTTCCTGCAAGGCGCGCACACTGCCTGGAAACAGCTGCCCGACGATTGGGGCGACGAGGTCGTCTCCAACGTCTTCGTGCGCGAGCCCAACGCCCTGCGCGGCGTGCTGGCGCAAGCCGCGCGCTACCTGGCCGACGGCAGTTGTCCGGTCGGCCAGCACACCTGGCATTCGGCCTACTGGTCGGCGCAATGCGCCATCGCGGGCGCCGACGCGCTGCTGGCGGGCGAGC
>NZ_DATCUY010000295.1:0-2021 GCF_036567245.1 Achromobacter sp.
CCGCAGGCGCCGCCCGCGCGAGCGGGCCAGTGCGGGAATGTTGGAGCCGATCAGGGCGAACCAGCGCAAGCCGAATGCCAAGGTGCGGCCAGTATCCGGAACGTCGAACAACAAGGTGAGCGGGAGGCGTTCCATGCCTAGTACCCTTCCTCGACCTGCGCGGTCACCAGCACCAGGGTCGTCATGCGCTCCGAGGCGGCGCTGTCCAGGCCGCCCGCGATGAGCGGCAGCCCCGGCGCGAGCCGTTGGCGGTCATGCTGGTCCTGGCTGCGATCGAAGCCCGAAACGATGATGGGCTGGCCGGGGCGCAGTTCGACCTGCTGCACCGTGCCGTTGCCGTCAATCGTGACCTGCTGGACCTGCACCTGGTTGCCGCGTTCGCCGAACGTGATGGTCTTCAGGGGCTGGGCGACCGCGTTGTCATAGGCGAGCGACAGCAGGATCTGGCCGTCTTCCTGGATGTCGGGCAGTAGCGTCAGAAACGAGCCGACCGTCTCTTCCTTCTGGCTGATGGAGACCGCGGGCAGCGTACCGTTGGCGCCCCCCGTCGTAGTGCCGGGGACGGCAGTGCTCTGCACCCGATCGATGTAGCTGAACGTGGTTCTTACCGCATGGGTGACCGGACGGCGGTTCAAGGTCAGGATGGGGACCTTGTTGTGCCGTACGACGGCTCCCATCGTGCTGAGCGCGGAAACAATGGCCTGCGTGCCCTGGAATGGCCCCCTGGCCGTGGAGGCGTCCAGGCTGCCCCCTCCCGCCCCCCCGCCGGGCAGGGCCAACCGCGCGGCCGCCCCGGCCGCGGCGTAGACGACGTTCCAGTCGATGCCACCCGACGTGGCCTCGTTGGCGACGACGGTGATTTCCTCGAACACCAGCCGGACCCGGCGGGTCAGCGCCTTGTTCTCGCGTTCGAGGTAGCGGGCGACACGTTCCAGCGCCTCGGGCGTGTCCGTGACCACGATCGAGGTGGCGCCCTCCACCGCCTCGGCGACCACGCCGGAACGCGTCAGGAACGGCGCGATGTTGGCGCGCAGGATAGCCATCGCGTCGTGCTGCCCCGCCGACAAGGACGTGTTGGAGGTGCTTGCAAAGCCTTCACCCTCCGGGCTGCCCTCGCGGCCAAGGCGCACATCCACCTTGCTGCTCAGCGACAAGGCGCGCAATTCGAACACGCGGGTCTCGGTGCGGTAGAACTCGAGCGCGTTGTGTTCATAGCGCCAATGCACCGAGAAACGCGCGGCCAGCGCGTCCAGCAAATCCGCCAGCGGCTGGCCGCCAGCGCGGATCTCCAGGCTGGCCGGCGCCGGAATGGACAAGGCGCCGTTGACGGCCAGCCGGGGCAGGAACAATTCCAGCGGCAGCAAGGCATCCGGCCGCACCCGCACGGCGATGCCGGTGGCGGCGGTCAGGCGCTGGGCCAGCGCAGGCAGATCGGCGTCGTCGGCCAGCATCAAGGTCGTCCGCACGTTCTCCCGCAATGCGGGCGGCAACGACACTTCCCGCGCCAGGGGCTGCGGCTTGCCGGCGAGCCACGGCGTGACGACATCCTGGGCCGCGACACGCGCCGCGCGGTCCGACAACCCTTCAGCGAAGGCCTGATGGCTGGCGGTCACCTGGACTTGGCGGGCGTTTGCCGCGCGACGCTGATCCGCAACCTGCTGCGACACCGCGCAGCCGCCCAACAAGCTGGAGACGACAACACATGGGAACAGTATTCGCATCATGCCGCGGCTCCTCCCGGCATGGCCATGCGCGTGCAGGACTGCGCCAGCGGCACCACGCGCAACACCCGGTTGCCGTAGAAGCATGGCTGCAAGGGCTTTTCGGCGAGCTCGGTGGCGCCCAGCAGTTCGCGTACGGCAGATTTGAAGTCACCCGGGAACTCTGCCGTGGCCGACAAGGGAATGTCCACGTCCACTGCCCAGTGCTGCGGTTGGAAGGTCCAGCCTGCCTGTTCCGCCCAGCGCGCGAGAACTGCCCGCAGCGTGGCGTCCGGCGGCGCCGCGCGGTAGGCCGGCTGC
>NZ_DATCUY010000296.1:0-35434 GCF_036567245.1 Achromobacter sp.
TACTGCGCCGCCGCCACGGCGCTGTCCGCGCTGGCCTTCCCGGCCCTGCACCAGACCAATATCGTCATGCTGTTCCTGCTGGCGGTGGTGGCCGTGGCGCTGCGCCACGGCCGCGGGCCGGCGGCGCTGGCCTCGGTCATCAGCGTCGGGCTATTCGATTTCTTCTTCGTGCAGCCGCTGGCGTCCTTCGCCGTGTCGGACGTGCAGTACCTGCTGACCTTCGGCGTGCTGCTGTCCGTGGGCCTGCTGATCGGCCAGCTCACCGCCGGCCTGCGGCTGCAGGCGCAAGCCTCGGTCAAGCGCGAAGCCGATGCGCGCAGCCTCTACGAATTCGCGCGCGAACTGTCGTCCGCCCTGCTGCCTGAGCAGATCGTCACCCTGGCCGGCGCCTTTGTGCATGCCACCTTCGGCTCGCGCTGCGCGCTCTATATCCTGGGGCTGGACGACAGGCTGAAGCTGGCCTCGCCCGCCGCCGACGACATGCCGCCGCTGGAGTCGGCGCTGGCGCAATGGGTCTACGACCACGGACAGCCCGCGGGCGCGGGCACCGCCACCCTGTCCAACAGCGACTTGCTCTACCTGCCGCTGAAGGCGCCGATGCGCACGCGCGGCGTGCTGGCCTTGGCCGCCCCGCGCCGCAGCCTGTTCCTGAATCCCGACTCGCGCCGCCAGATCGAGGCCTACGCCACCTTGATCGCCATCGCGCTGGAGCGCCTGCACTACGTGGAAGTGGCGCAGCAGGCGCTGGTCAGCATGGAATCCGAGAAACTGCGCAACTCATTGCTGGCGGCCGTATCGCACGATCTGCGCACCCCGCTGACCAGCCTGGTCGGCATGACGGACACGCTGATGCGGGAGCAGGCGGCATTGCCGCCCGGCATCCACGACACCATCCGCGCCATGCGCGACCAGGCCCAACGCATGCACGCGCTGGTCGTCAACCTGCTGGACATGGCGCGGCTGCAGAACCGCGACACGCCGCTGCGCCTGGAGTGGCAATCGATCGAAGAGCTGGTCGGCGCCTCGCTTGCCGCCATGCGCGAACCGCTGGCCGCGCACCGCGTCGCCGTGGACAGCCTGTCGCAACTGCCGCTGGTGGAGTGCGACGGCGTGTTGATCGAACGGGTGCTGTGCAATCTGCTGGAGAACGCGGCCAAGTACACGCCTGCCGGCAGTACCCTGCGCGTACATGCGGACGTGCACGAAGGCGAACTGCGCGTGGCCGTCAGCGACAACGGGCCGGGCGTGCCACCGGGCGCGGAACGCCGCATCTTCGAAAAATTCACGCGCGGCGACCGCGAGTCCGCCACACCGGGCGTCGGCCTGGGGCTTGCGGTCTGCGAAGCCATCATCGCCGCCCACCATGGGAAAATCTGGGTCGAACATACGCCGGGCCAGGAGTCCGGCGCGCAGTTCGTCTTCACCCTGCCCCTGGGCACGCCGCCCCCGATCCAATCCGAAACTCCTTGAACGCCGCCACGCATGTTCGACTACCAGCCCACCGTCCTCATCATTGAAGACGACGCCAACATCCGGCGCTTCGTACGCCAGGCCCTGGAAAGCGAGGGCTGCGTCGTGCACGAAGCCGATACCGTCAAGCGCGGCCTGATCGAGGCCGGCACCCGGCAGCCCGACGCGGTGGTGCTGGACCTGGGGCTGCCGGACGAGGACGGCATGACCTTGATCCGCGAACTGCGCGGCTGGACCGAAGTACCGGTGCTGGTGCTGTCCGCGCGCAGCGCCGAGGCCGACAAGGTCGCCGCGCTGGACGCCGGGGCGGATGACTACCTGACCAAGCCCTTCGGCGTCAGCGAACTGCTGGCGCGCCTGCGCGTGCTGCTGCGGCGGCACGCCAGGGGCGGCGCCGGCAACGCATCCGAAATCAGCTTCGGCGACGTCCGCGTGGACTTCGCCAAGCGCGTGGTCGAACGCGGCGGCCAGCACGTGCACCTGACCGCCATGGAATACCGGCTGCTGGCGGCGCTGCTGGCGCATCGCGGCAAGGTCATGACGCACCGCGAATTGCTGCGCGAAGTGTGGGGGCCGTCGCACGTCGAGAGCAACCACTACCTGCGGATCTACATGGGCCATCTGCGTCAGAAGCTGGAAACCGACCCGGCCCAGCCCGTCTACCTGCTGACCGAGATCGGCGTGGGCTACCGATTCGCGGGCTGAGGCGCGCGCCGCAGACGCGTATTGACGCCGCGTTTACGCGCAGCCCGCAAGTCTTGTCTCGGGCTTTATGCCGTTCCTCCTATTGTTGCGATCCCATCCAACACCAGGAGCCTCCCCATGCCCCGCCACACCCTGGCCGCGTTCGCGCTGCTGACCCTGTCCGCCGCTCAAGCCGGCCACGCGCTGGCCGCCGACGCGCCCACGGACGCAGCGCCGGCCGCTTCCGATTTCACGCTGACAGCCAATCTCACGTTGGCCAGCCAGTACCGCTATCGCGGCCTGATGCAAAGCAATAACAAACCGGCCATCCAGGGCGGGTTCGACCTGGTCCACGCCAGCGGCTTCTACCTGGGCAACTGGAACTCCAGCATCAGCTGGCTCAACGACAGCAACAGCGAGGTCTCCGCCCCCGTCGAAATGGACTTCTATGGCGGCTACAAGGGCAATCTTGCGCAGGACGTTCCCGTCGACCTGGGCATCCTGCAGTACTACTATCCCGGCGACTATCCGTCGGGCTACACCAGCCCCGACACCACCGAGCTGTACGCCGGCATCGGCTATGGACCGCTGATGTTCAAGTACTCCATCGCGATGACCAATCTGTTCGGTTTCGCGGACAGCAAGCACAGCCAGTATTTCGACCTGTCCGGCAACTTCGACACGGGCGTGTGGGGCCTGACGCTCAATGCGCACGTCGGCCGGCAACTGGTGCGCAACGTCGACAACGCCGACTACACGGACTGGAAACTGGGCCTGACGAAGGACTTCGGCCAAGGCCTGTCGGTATCGCTGGCCTATCTGGACACCAACGCCGACCGTGCCGTCTACACCAATACGCGCGGCCGCGACATGGGCCGGGCGACGGGCCTGCTGTCACTGACCAAGACCTTCTGACCGCAACCGGACGTTGACGCGTTTTTTACGCGCCGCGTCCGCTTTTATCGGCAGGATTTATGGCGCGCTTCCTATAGTGGAAGCGTCATCAACCAACCGGATCCCCGGAACGCCGCAAGCGACGTCTCCGCCCCGCTCTCCCGCCATGATCCCCCGCCTGCAAACCCGTCCTTCCCCCATGCCCGGCATCCTGCCCGCGCAACGCGCGCGACTCCGTGCCGACCTGGTCGCGCTGACCATCAGGATTGATACGCTGGACGCGCTGAACGTGCGGCTGGCGCTGCACCGCACGCTGGGTGATCGCATTGGCGTTTACGTGCTGTCGGTGGATCACGCCCACGCGCAAAGCGTGCTGCAGCTGCAATGCGAACGCGGACAGCTGGATGTCTTGATGCACGCGGTGATGTCCGGCCTGCCCCGCGCCGAGTTCGGCGCCGTGCGTCCGGCCCAGGCAATGACGGTGCAATAAGCCATGGACATGCCACGCAAGACCGCATTCGAGGGCCTCTGGCTGCCCATGGTCACGCCGCTGCGCGGCGGCTATGTGGACCTGGACGCCGCCCAGGCGCTGGCGCGCTACTACCGCAACGCGGGCATCGCCGGCCTGGTGCTGTTCGGTTCCACCGGCGAAGGCAATCTGCTCAGCATGCCGGAGAAGATCGACATGATAGAAGCCATATCGAGCGACCCGCACGCGCTGCCGCTGGTGTTCGGCGCAGGCGGCGTCGACACGCGCGGCGTGGCGGCCGCGATCCGCCGCCTGGACAAGTACCAGCCCGCCGGGTATCTGGTGCCGCCGCCCTACTACCTGGGCCCGTCGCAGGCCGGCATTCTGTGGCATTACCGCCAGATCGCCTGGGCCACGGAACGGCCCATCATCCTGTACAACATCCCCAAGCGCGCCGGCGTGACAATGACGGTCGAAACCATGGAGGCGCTGGCCGCGCTGCCCAACTTCAGCGCCGTCAAGGAATGCAACCCGTCGGTGCTGGCGGCGCTGAACAAGCGCCGCGCGCTGGCCCCGCTATGCGGCGAGGATCTGGCGCTGCTGGACCACTTCCTGGCCGGAGGTTGCGGCGCCATCCCGGCCGCCGCGCACATCTACCCCGAGCGCTATGTCGAGGTCATGCAGCTGGCCCGTGACGGCCACGCAGAGGCCGCGCGCGAACTGTTCGAGCCGCTGCGCGGCCTGATACGCCTGCTGTTTGCCGAACCCAACCCCGCGCCCATCAAGCGCGCCCTGGCCATGCAGGGGCTGATTGCCGACGAACTGCGCATGCCCATGACCAGCGCCAGCCGCGAACTGGGACAGCGCCTGCAGCGAGCCATGAGCGTGGTGCAGGGCTCGCCTAGCCGGCTGCAGACAGCCTGAAGACGGACACCGCGTTGGCCAGTTCGCCCGCCTGATCGCGCAGGGCGGCGGCCGACGCGGCGAACTCCTCGACCAGCGCTGCATTCTGCTGCGTCACGCCATCCAGATGCGTCACGGCCTGGTTGATCTGTTCGATGCCCACGCTCTGCTCGGCCGACGCGGTGGCAATCTCGCCCATCAGCGGCGCGCTGGTGGCGGCCGACTCCAGCACGCTGGCCATGGTCGCGCTGGCCTGCTCGACGCGCTGGCTGCCGCGCGCCACCGAGCCTGCCGACGCTTCGATCAGCGTCTTGATTTCCTTGGCGGCGGTAGCCGAGCGCTGAGCCAGCGCGCGCACCTCGCCGGCCACCACCGCGAAGCCCCGGCCCTGCTCTCCAGCCCTTGCCGCTTCCACGGCGGCGTTCAGCGCCAGGATATTGGTCTGGAACGCGATCTCGTCGATCAGCCGGATGATCTCGTCGATGCGCTGCGAGCTCTGCGAGATCTCGCGCATGGCGTCGATGGCGTGCTGGGTCTCGTCGCTGCCCTGGCGCGCCAGTTGCGCCGCCCCGCCGGCCAGCGAGCTGACCTCGCGCACGTGCTCCGCACTTTGCTGCGCGGTCGCGGTGATCTGCTCCACGCTGGCGGCCGTCTGCTCCAGAGCGGCGGCCTGTTTCTCGGTGCGGTCCGACAGGTCCATGCTGCCCGCCGCGATCTGCCGCGAGGCTGCGGCAATGGAGGCGGTGGAATGCACGATGCTGCGCACCGCCGCGCCCAGGCGTTCCTGCATCCGCGCCAAGGCGTCGAACAGGCGGCCGATCTCGCCGCGCTGATTGCGCGGCACGCTGCCGGACAGATCGCCATTTGCCACGCGTTCGCATACCGCCACCGCCTGGTCCAACGGCCCGAGCACGTGCGTGCGGAAGAAACGCAACGCCGCCGCCAGCAGCAGGACCAGGAGGCCAAGCGTCACCCCGCCCTGCCGCCACAAGGTGGCGTAGAACGCCTGGTCGACGTCGTCGACGTACAGGCCCGTGAACAGCAGCCAACCCCATTCGGCATCGTAGGCGGCGTAGCTGATCTTGGGCAGCGCCTGCTCCGTTCCGGGCCGCGGAAACAGGTAGCGCGCATAGCCGCCGCCGGCCTTGCCCTGGGCATAGAGATGCTCGAAGATCGGCTGGCCCTCGCTGTCCTTGACCGACCTCACATTGGTGCCTACCAGCTTGGGATCGGGGTGCACCAGCAGGTCGTAACCGTCGCTGAAGGCGCCGACGTAGCCGTCCTGGCCATAGCGCAACTGCGCCAGCCGGCGTGCCACGTTGCGCTTGGCCTCATCCAGAGGCATGCCCTCGCGCACGCTCTGTTTGCCGTTGCGCACGATGCCGGCGGCCAAGTCCAGGACGTGACGCAGCTCGGTCTTGCGCTCGGCTACCATCTCGCCGCGGCGCTCCCAGGCATCCCAGGCGCCCAAGGTCAGCACAACGACGCCGATCGCGAACACAAACCACAGCAGCTCCCTGCGCAAGCTGGAATTTTTCATAGTCCCTCTTATCCAATTTCATTCGTCCTTGAAACCAATCAAGGCAGAATGTGACGATTTATATATGCGTATCGTCAGAATAAGGGACAGCACCAGGGCTTTTACCAAGTCCGCAAGGCGAACTTGATCTAGCGCAAGACCCATAAAAAAAACGCAAGGCGCGCTTGCCTTGCGTTTTTTCATGGCCGCGGCTTTGGGCCGCCCAAGTCATTACATGTTTTCGATCATCACCTGACCAAAACCCGAGCACGACACCTGGGTCGCGCCTTCCAGCAAACGGGCGAAGTCGTACGTGACCTTCTTGGACAGAATGGATTTCTCCATGCTGGAGATGATCAGGTCGGCGGCTTCGGTCCAGCCCATGTGGCGCAGCATCATTTCGGCCGACAGGATTTCGGAACCGGGGTTCACGTAGTCCTTGCCGGCGTACTTCGGCGCGGTGCCGTGGGTGGCTTCGAACATGGCGACCGAGTCGGACAGGTTGGCGCCCGGGGCGATGCCGATGCCGCCCACTTGCGCGGCCAGCGCGTCCGAGATGTAGTCACCGTTCAGGTTCAGGGTGGCGATCACGTCGTACTCGGCCGGACGCAGCAGGATCTGCTGCAGGAAAGCGTCGGCGATCACGTCCTTGACGATGATCTCGCGGCCCGTCTTCGGGTTCTTGAACTTGCACCACGGGCCGCCGTCGATCAGCGTGGCGCCAAATTCCTTTTGCAGCAGCGCATAGCCCCAGTCGCGGAAGCCGCCTTCCGTGAACTTCATGATGTTGCCCTTGTGCACCAGGGTCAGCGACGTGCGGTCATTGTCGATGACGTACTGCGCGGCCTTGCGCACCAGGCGCTCGGTGCCTTCGCGCGACACCGGCTTGATGCCGATGGACGAGGTGTTCGGGAAACGGATCTTCTTCACGCCGAGCTTGGTCTGCAGGAACTGGATCAGTTCCTTGGCCTGCTCGCTTTCGGCCATGTATTCGATGCCGGCGTAGATGTCTTCCGAGTTCTCGCGGAAGATCACCATATTGGTCTTTTCGGGTTCGCGCACCGGCGAGGGCACGCCCTTGAAGTACGCCACCGGGCGCAGGCAGACGTACAGGTCCAGCTGCTGGCGCAGGGCCACGTTCAGCGAACGGATGCCGCCGCCGACCGGCGTGGTCAGCGGTCCTTTGATCGACACCACATAATCCTTGACGACTTCCAGGGTCTCGTCGGGCAGCCACACGTCCGGACCGTAGACCTTGGTGGCCTTCTCGCCGGCATAGACTTCCATCCAGTGGATCTTGCGCTTGCCGCCATAAGCCTTCTGCACCGCCGCGTCGACGACCTTGATCATCACCGGGGTGATGTCAGCGCCCGTGCCGTCGCCTTCGATGTAGGGGACGATGGGCTGATCGGGCACATTCAGCGAGAAATCAGCATTGACCGTGATCTTCTGGCCGCCAGCGGGAACCTTGATATGTTGGTAGGACATGAATGCTCCATTTGCTCCGAGTGGTTTTTCTGCACGCGCCGGCATCGAGAAGTGTCCGTTCCGGCGGGGAAGATCGCCCACGGGAACCGCGCACTGGATGGCCGATAGCAACCAATTCTATATCGCAAAAAGGCCGGCGGGCCTGACGGGCCGCGCGCGGCGGTAAAATAATGCATCACCAGCCCGCTTTCCGTCCTCTCAGATGTTCAATCCCTCCCGCGACCAAGTCCGCGAATTCTTTATCGAAACCTGGCGCAAACACCGCGCTTCCGAGGTGCTGACGCCGCTCGAGGCCATCGCGCTGGACTGGATCATCGAACATCCCGAATACCACGGCGACCTGGAAAACCCCGAGGCCATGACAGCCGAATACGCAGTGGAAAAGGGTCGAACCAATCCCTTTCTGCACCTTTCCATGCATCTGGCCATCGCCGAGCAGTTGTCCATCGACCATCCGCCCGGGATCCGAAGCGCATACCAGCAACTGGTGGCGCGCAGTGACGCCCACCACGCGGCGCATGAAATCATGGAATGCCTGGGTCAGGTGGTCTGGGAAGCGCAGCGCCTGGGCACTCCGCTGGACAGCGACACCTACATCGATCTGATCCGCCAGCGCGCCAGCCGCTGAGCGCGGCGTCCGCCCAAAGAAGAAAAGCCCTCGGATCGAGGGCTTTCCTGTTTTCAGGACCTGCCAGGACGGCTTACTTGCGCACGCCCAAGTCGCTCGGCTGCGCCGACAGCCACGCAGCCACGTTGGAGATGTCCTGGTCGGACAGCTGGGTCGCGAAGGCGCCCATGATGGGGTTCTTGCGCACGTTGGCCGTGGCCGCACTGCCCGAGGCGCCCCGCTTGTAGGCCTTCAGCGCATGGACCAGGTAGTCCGCGTGCTGCCCGGCCAGGGTCGGATAGGCCGGATCCACAGCGGTCTTGGCGTCCGCGCCATGGCAGGAAGCGCAATTGAATTTATCGAAGACGGCCTTGCCGGCAGTCAGGTCCTGCGCCTGGGCGGCTACGCCCGTCACGGCCAGGGTCGCGCCCGCAAGGGCAAGCATGTAGCGATTCATGTGTTTGCCCCCTTACTTGAGATTCGAGTAGTACGCGGCCAGGTCGGCGATGTCCTGGTCGGACAGGCTGCCGGCGATGGCGTCCATCGTGGGATGGCTGCGCGCGCCTTTCTTGTACTCGTTGAGGGCGGTTTCGATGTACTTGGCATTCTGCCCAGCGATCATCGGCACGTGGTACAGCTCGGGAAACGTCGCCTTGTAGCCTTCGATGCCGTGGCAACCGATGCACATGGAAACCTTGTCGCGGGCATTCTGGACATTACCGACCACTGCTGCGTCTGCAGCAACAGACTGGCCGGCGATCGCACAGGATGCCAACGCGGCCAACACGGATACCGTGCACTTCAGAGAGGTTCGCAACTTCATTGGAATGACTCTTCTTGGTATGGCTAAGGACTAGGGCCTGCTCACACGAAAAGGCCCTCGGCAAACACGTTGCGGGTCGAACCCAAAGCAAAACCGCCTGATTGTACGATAATTGCTCAGGATTAATACCTTACGATGGTATTGATCACCATCAAATCTCAGAAGCCATCAGACCATGTCCGCAGCCCAGTCCGCTACTTCCGCCTCGCCAGACCGCTTCGACGGGACCGACAACTATGTCGCAACCGATGACCTGAAACTCGCGGTCAACGCCGCCCTCACCTTGCAGCGCCCGCTCCTGATCAAGGGCGAACCCGGCACCGGCAAGACCATGCTCGCGGAGGAAGTGGCGCGCGCGCTGGGCCGGCCGCTGCTGCAATGGCACATCAAGTCCACCACCAAGGCCCACCAGGGCCTGTATGAGTACGACGCCGTGTCGCGCCTGCGCGACTCGCAGCTGGGCGACGAAAAAGTCCGCGACATCCGCAACTACATCGTGCAGGGCACGCTGTGGCAGGCCTTCCAGTCGCCGGAGCCGGTGGTGCTGCTGATCGACGAGATCGACAAGGCCGACATCGAATTCCCCAACGACCTGCTGCGCGAGCTGGACCGCATGGAATTCTACGTGTACGAAACGCGCGAGACCATCGCGGCGCGGCACCGTCCGCTGGTCATCATCACGTCCAACAACGAAAAAGACCTGCCGGACGCCTTCCTGCGCCGCTGCTTCTTCCACTACATCCGCTTCCCCGACCGCGAAACCATGCGCGACATCGTGGCGGTGCACTATCCGCACCTGAAGCAGGAAGTGCTGCGCGCCGCGCTGGACACGTTCTTCGCGCTGCGCGATGCGCCGGGCCTGAAGAAAAAGCCGTCCACCTCGGAACTGCTGGACTGGCTGCGCCTGCTGCTGGCCGAGGGCTCGACCGCCGCCGAAATCGACGCGCACACCGCCACCGCCGTGCCGCTGATGGCCGGCGCGCTGCTCAAGAACGAGCAGGACGTGCACTTGCTGGAACGCCTGGCGGCCATGACGCGCGGCGGCCAGCGCCGCTGAGCCACCACCAGCTACCGGCGGCCCGCAAATGCTGATCGATTTCTTCTACCACCTCCGGGCGCACAAGCTGCCCGTCTCGGTCAAGGAATACCTGACCCTGGTGGACGCCCTGCGCCAGGACCTCATGGCGCCCACGCTGGACGAGTTCTACTTCCTGGCGCGCGCCACGCTGGTCAAGGACGAGGCGCTCTACGACCGCTACGACAAGGCCTTCGGCGCCTACTACAAAGGCATCTCGGCCGCCCTGCCCGCGGGCAAGGAAATCCCGCTGGACTGGCTCATCAAGCAGTTCGAGAAAAGCCTGACTCCGGAAGAGAAGGCCGCGATCGAAAAGCACGGCTGGGACAAGCTGATGGAGCTCTTCAAGGAGCGCCTGGAAGAACAGAAGGAACGCCATGCCGGCGGCAGCAAATGGATCGGCACTGGCGGCACCTCGCCGTTCGGCAATGGCGGCTACCACCCCGAGGGCATCCGCGTGGGCGGCGACTCGGCCGGCAACCGCAGCGCGGTCAAGGTCTGGGACATGCGCCAGTTCAAGGACTACGACGACCAGGTCGAACTGGGCACGCGCAACTTCAAGGTGGCTCTGCGCCGCCTGCGGCGCTTCGCAAGGCAAGGCGCGGAAATGGAGCTGGACCTGGACGACACCATCGCCAGCACCGCGCGCAATGCCGGCCACCTGGACCTGCGCATGGTGCCGGAACGCCACAACACCGTGAAGGTGCTGATGCTGCTGGACGTGGGCGGCAGCATGGACGACCACATCGGGCGAGTCGAGGAACTGTTCTCGGCGGCGCGCAGCGAGTTCCGCAACCTGGAGGTCTACTACTTCCACAACTGCCCGTACGAAAGCCTGTGGCAAAGCAACCGCAGACGCCAGAACGAACGCTTCGACACCTGGGACGTGCTGCGCAAGTACAACCCGGACTGGCGCCTGATCATCGTCGGCGACGCCACCATGAGCCCCTACGAAATCCTGCAGCCGGGCGGTTCCGTCGAGCACTACAACAAGGAGCCCGGCGCCGAATGGATGCGCCGTTTGCTGGACGCGTGGCCCAAATCGGTCTGGCTCAACCCCGAGCCCACCGCGTCCTGGCAGTACCGCCAATCCATCGCGCTGATGCGCGACATCATGCAGGGCCGCATGTACCCCGTGACGGTCGCCGGCCTGGAACAGGCCATGCGCGTGCTATCGAAGTAGGACGGTCCGACGGCGAAGGTTCAGCCGTCGACAGGCTGCTCAGGCGTATCCAGCGTCAATTGATAGAACGCCAGGTCCAGCCAGCGCCCGAACTTGAAGCCGGCCTCGCGGATGGTGCCGGCATGCTTGAAGCCCAGCTTCTCGTGCAGGCGGATGCTGCCCTGGTTGCTCGCATCGATGCCGCCGACCAGCACGTGCACCTGATTGGCGCGCGCCCGCTGGATCAGCACCTGCATCAGCGCCTCGCCCAAGCCCCGTCCGCGGAAGCGCCCGTCTACATACACGGAATGCTCCACCGAGTACTTGAAGGCCGGCCAGGCGCGGAAGGTGCCATAGCTGGCGAAGGCCATCAGCTCGCCGGCGGCGTTCTCGTACCCCACCACCGGGAAACCGCCCTGCTGCTTGGCCTGGAACCATCCCTGCATCGCCTCGCGCGGACGCGGCTTGTAGTCGTACAGCGCGGTGGACGTGGCGATGGCCTCGTTGAATATGGCCAGTATCTGGTCGGCATGGCGGGCATGCGTGCAGTCGACCAGGGTTGCGCCATCCGGCGCGCGGGTTTCGGCGTGCGTAGTCATGGCGCAAATTGTAGCGAGCAGCACGGCCTTGCGGGCGTTCGGCCCGCGCTGCTTGCGGGCAAAAAAAACCGGCGGAGCCGCCGGTTCAGTTAGGTGTTGCCGCTTCTGGCCACTCTCAGGCGGCGCGGCTCTCCGCAGATCGGTTGGGGGGTTCGCGGCGCAGGCCAGGGCAACTGCGCCAGGCAAGCTCGTCCGCATCCATATCCAGATCGAACAGGTCGTTGGCAGCGGGCCAGGGATGGCTGCGCGCCGCCGCGCCTTCCATTTCCAGCACGTGCCCGGCAAAGCCCCGTGGCGAGCCGCCGCACTCCGCAAAATATCGTTGTGTGGTCAGGTCCACCACATAGGTGGTCATGTCATGGGTCAGTATGGCCACGAATTGGCCGTCATCACTGGCATAGGCGTACTGAAACTGTCCTTTGATCCCGTCGCCGCTCATGGAGCTGCCGGTCAATTGAGACAAGGCACGCGTGACGATCTCGGTCAGCATGGGTCGTTCCTCCGGTAAATGCGCCGGCAGGATGCCGGCGGCGAAGGCGCGAACGACAAGCACCGACGCCGTGCAAGAAGTGGCGTCTGGCGTTGGACGGGAAGCCTGTGAGCGGGCTGTCGCGCATCCCGTCTGCAACTGGTACTGCGTCCTGAAAAGCTTACACCCGCGGACCCGGAGACCTCAAATCAGCCCGGGGTTTCGTCATGTTGCATCGCAACATATTGAATTGGCGGCATTCTCAGCGGCTTATGCCGCTGCAACCGGCGCAGCGCCTGCGTCTGCGTCACCGTTTTCCCGCCCGTACCAGCCCCCGCGACCGATCCGGTACAACACGTGCCGACGCAGCGGATGCCCCTGTGGCACGGCGGGATGGTCGAAGCCATCCCGGTCCTCTTTCATGCCCAACCGGTCCATCACCGCGCGCGAGCGCAGGTTGCCCGTGGCCGTGAAGGCCACGATCTCGTCCAGCCCCACCTGCTCGAACCCCGCCCGCAAGGCCGCCTCGGCCGCCTCGCTGGCGTAGCCCTTGCCCCAATGCCGTTGCGCCAGGCGCCAGCCGATCTCCACGCCGGGCGCGAACGGCAGTGCGGGCGCCAGCGGCTTGATGCCGACAAAGCCGATGAAGGGCGCCACCTCCGGCGCCTCCACGGCCCAGAAGCCCCAGCCATGCTCGTCGATGCCTGCGGCCAATCTGTCGGCGAGCGCATCGCTCTCGTCCTGGGTCAGCGGCAGCAGGTATTCGGTGACGCGGGGATCCTGGTTCAGCGCCGCGAAAGGTTCACGGTCGGCGGCACGCCATTGGCGCAGCACCAGGCGCGGCGTTTCGACTTCCAGGGATAGGGACATAGCGGACTTCCTTGCATTGCGGTCCCGGGCCGTGCGCCGCGATAACGGCCGCCCCGCAGCCCCTGAACCATTGCCAACGTATACACTCCAACGGATTCTGCCATGCCAAAGGAATTTTCTGCCATGCGCTTGTCCCTGTCGAAGCTGCCGCGCCCGCTGAGCGTGCTGCTGTTTTCCTCCTTCCTGGCCTTCCAGGCCGGCGCCGCCAGCCTGCCGGCGGGCGTCTCGGAGGCCGCCTCGATTGAAGGCATCACCGAATACCGCCTGGCCAACGGCCTGAGAGTGCTGCTGGTTCCCGACGAATCCAAGCCGTCCACCACCGTCAACATGACCTACCTGGTGGGCTCGCGCAACGAGAACTACGGCCAGACGGGCATGGCGCATCTGCTGGAACACATGCTGTTCAAGGGCACCTCCACCACCCGCAATGCCATGGGCGAGTTCTCGCGCCGCGGCCTGCAGGCCAACGGCTCGACCTCCAGCGACCGCACCAATTATTTCGCCAGCTTCGCCGCCAACCCCGACACGCTCAAGTGGTACCTGGGCTGGCAGGCCGACGCCATGGTCAATTCCCTGATCGCCAAGGAAGACCTGGACTCGGAAATGACCGTGGTCCGCAACGAAATGGAAAGCGGCGAAAACAGCCCCTTCCGCATCCTGATGCAGAAGATGCAGTCGGCGGCCTTCCAGTGGCACAGCTACGGCAAGAACACCATCGGCGCCCGCTCCGACGTCGAGAACGTGGACATCGGCCAGTTGCGCGCCTTCTATCATGAGTATTACCAGCCCGATAACGCCGTGCTGATCGTGGCGGGCAAGTTCGACCCGCAGGCCACGCTGGCCG
The DNA here is from genome assembly GCF_036567245.1 of Achromobacter sp. Taxonomy (GTDB): domain Bacteria; phylum Pseudomonadota; class Gammaproteobacteria; order Burkholderiales; family Burkholderiaceae_B; genus Achromobacter. The sequence goes on from NZ_DATCUY010000296.1 coordinate 13,877, forward strand.
ATATCGAGGAAACGCTGGGCAAGCTGCCCAAGCCCGAACGCAAGCTGCCGCCCGAGTACACCGTCGAACCCGCGCAGGACGGCGAACGCTCGGTGACGCTGCGCCGCGCTGGCGGCACGCCGCTGGTCGCGGCGATGTACCACATCCCGGCCGCCGGCAGCGCCGATTTCGTGCCGCTGGACCTGGCCGCCACCATCCTGGCAGATACGCCCTCGGGCCGTCTCTACCACGCCCTGGTCCCGACCAAGCTGGCCTCGGGCGTGTTCGGCTTCACCATGGAAAACCTGGACCCGGGCCTGGCGATGTTCGCTGCCCAACTGACGCCGGGCAAGAGCCTGGACGCCGCCATGAAGGCGCTGACCGGCACGCTGGAATCCCTGAACAAGAAGCCATTCACCCAGCAGGAACTGGACCGCGCCCGCAGCAAGTGGCTGACGGCCTGGGAACAGACCTATAGCGACCCTGAACAGGTCGGCGTGGCGCTGTCCGAAGCCATCGCCGCTGGCGACTGGCGCCTGTTCTTCCTGCAGCGCGACCGCGCCCGCAAGGCCACGCTGGCCGAGGTGCAACGCGCCGCGACCACCTACCTGGTCCAGAGCAACAGCATCGAAGGCCGCTACATCCCCACCGAGAAGCCCGTGCGCGCACCGCAAGAACAACGCGTGGACTTGACGGCCGTCTTCAAGGACTACAAGGGCGATCCGGACTTCAAGGCGGCCTCGGCCTTCGATCCCACTCCCGAGAACATCGACAAGCTGACGCAGCGCAAGAAGCTGGACCTGCCCAACGGCACCGTGCAATTGGCGCTCTTGCCCAAGGCCACCCGCGGCAACCGGGTGCAGGCACAAATGCTCATCCAGTTCGGCAATGAAAAAGACCTGCTCGGCCAACGCGTGAACTCCAGTGCCGTCGCCGACCTGTTGACCCGCGGCACGGCCAAGCTGTCGCGCCAGGACATCCAGGACCGCCTCGATAAGCTGCAGGCGGAACTGGGCTTCAGCGGCGGCGGCACCACGCTCAAGATCGCCATGTCGACCAAGGCCGAAAACCTGCCCGAACTCACCGCCCTGGCGCTGGACATCGTGCGCAACGCCAATTTCCCCAAGGAACAGCTCGAGGAATACCAGCGCCAGCTCGAAACCTCGATCCAGAACGCCATGACCGAGCCCTCGGCGCTGGCCGGACGCGCCCTGGCACGCCAGGACAACCCGTGGCCTGCCAATGACCTGCGCTACGTGCCGACCTTCGAGGAATCGCTGGCCGGCGTGCGCGGGCTGAACCGCGACGCCCTGGTCAAGTTCCACTCCAAGTTCTACGGCGCCGGCAACATCGAGTACTCGGCGGTGGGCGATTTCGAACCTGCAGCCGTGGAAAACGCGCTCAAGACCGGACTGGCCGGCTGGAAGAAGGCGCCCGCCTACACCCGCGTGCCCAATCCGTACCGCGACATTCCCGCCAAGCAGTTCGACATCGAAACGCCCGACAAAGCCAATGCGTTCTACATCTCGCGCATGCCGCTGAAGCTGCAGGATACGGACCCTGACTACGCCGCGCTGTATCTGGCCAACTACCTGTTCGGTGCATCCGAAACCTCGCGCCTCTGGAACCGCGTGCGCGAAACCGAAGGCCTGTCGTACAACGTGCGCAGCTCGCTGTCGGTCTCGTCGTTCGAACCTTCCGCCAGCTGGACCATGTACGCCATCTACGCCCCGCAAAACCGCGAGCGCCTGGAAAAGGCGATCGGCGAGGAACTGGCACGCGTGCTGCAGGACGGTTTCTCGGACAAGGAGATCTCGGACGGCATCACGGCCTTGCTGAATTACCGCAACCTGGCCCGCGCCCAGGACGACATCCTGGCCGGCACCTGGCTGGATTACATGCAGCGCGGCCGCACTTTCGCCTGGTCGGCCGAGATGGACAAGAAGATCTCCGCGCTGACCGCCGAATCGGTCAATGCCGCCTTGCGCAAGAGTCTGCGCGCGGACGGCTTCAGCACGGCGGTTGCCGGCGACTTCAAGAAGAAACCGGCACCCTGAGCAACCCAGCCAACCTCGAAAGCCCCGCTACGGCGGGGCTTTTTTTCATTTCGCCGGTCTCGGCCAGCTCACCAAAATTCACTTGGCATCGCCTCGACTATGCCAAAAATGGGTGAAATCGAATTAGCAAACTGGATTACTCGATTATTTGGAAAGATGTTTTCAAGATATACGGGTTTATCCCAGGTGAGATAACGAGCAGAATTCAGTCATCGGGAACAAACAACGAACCACGACGGAGGGCCGCCGGATTCGGTCCCCACTAAGACGAATTGGAGGTCTAACCATGAAAACCCTAACCACCACCCTGCTGCTGTCCCTGGCCCTGGTTGGCGCTGGCGCCCAAGCCGCCGGCGTGGAACAAGCCAAGAGCAGCGCCCAGGTCGCCACCGAACTGCAGCAAGCCAAGATCAGCGGCCAGTACACCTTCGGCGAACTGGACTACCCGCCCGCCCTGCCCCAGACCACTGGCCTGAGCTCGCAAGAAGTGCAAGCCCAGCTGCAACAAGCCAAGATCAGCGGCCAATACACGTTTGGCGAACTGGAATACCCGGCGGCCGTGTCCGCCCCCGCCAGCGCCAAGACGCGCGCTGACGTCCAGCAGGAACTGGCGCAAGCCAAGGCCAGCGGCCAATACACGTTCGGCGAGCTCGAGTACCCGCCGATCACCCGGTGAGCTGCTTGCTGTGGCCCGGCCGGCCTCGGACGGCATCATGGTCTGAGGCCGGTTTTTACCGGCGACAGCAGCGGTCGATGTAGCAGTAGAAGTAGCTGTTGAAGTAGCTGTTGAAGTTGCAGTAGAAGTTGAAGTTGATGCAGCAGTTGCAGTAACCGCAGTAGCAATAGCAGTGATCGCAGTTGTAGTAGCAGCACCCGGACCGCGGCTCGCGCCGCGGTCTTTTCATTTGCGCACGTGGTCTTCCCGCAACGGCGCCTTTGCCTTATCTCAAGACGAAAAAAAGGCCGCGACAACGTCGCGGCCTTCTTGCTTGCATCAGGCGATTCAGCTGAAGAATTCCTTCACCCGGTCGGTCCAGGACTTGCTTTGCGGCGAATGGCGGTCGCCGCCATCGTTCAGCGAAGCCTCGAACTGGCGCAGGATGTTCTTCTGGTCGTCGCTCAGGCGCACCGGCGTTTCCACCACCACATGGCAGTAGAGATCGCCCGGATAGCTGCCGCGCACGCCGCGGATGCCCTTGCCGCGCAGGCGGAAGGTCTTGCCCGACTGCGTGCCTTCGGGGATCGAGATCTCGGCCTTGCCGCCCAGCGTCGGCACCTGGAGCTCGCCGCCCAACGCCGCCGACGTGAACGGGATGGTCAGCTCGCAGTGCAGGTCATCGCCGTCGCGCTGGAAGATCTTGTGCTGCTTGATGTGGATTTCCACATACAGGTCGCCCGGAGGGCCGCCGTTGATGCCCGGCTCGCCATTGCCGCTGGAGCGGATGCGCATGCCGTCGTCGATGCCGGCAGGAATCTTGACCTGCAGCGTCTTGTTGCGACGGATGCGGCCCACGCCGTCGCAGGCTGGGCACGGATCGGTGATTTCCTTGCCGTTGCCGTGGCAGGTCGGGCAGGTCTGCTGCACGCTGAAGAAACCCTGCTGCATGCGCACGGCGCCGGAGCCGCCGCAAGTGCGGCAGGTCTTGGGCGAGGTGCCGGCCTTGGCGCCGGAACCGTGGCAGGTGTCGCAGTGTTCCCAGCTGGGCACGCGGATCTCGGTGTCGAAACCGGCGGCGGCCTGCTCCAGCGTGATTTCCAGCGCGTACTTCAGGTCGGCGCCGCGGTAGACCTGCGGGCCGCCGCCACGGCGGCCACCACCGCCGCCGCCGCCGAAGATTTCGCCAAAGATATCGCCGAAGGCGTCGGCAAAACCGCCGCCCATGCCGCCACCCATGCCGGCGGAGTTGGGATCCACGCCGGCGTGGCCATAACGGTCGTATGCGGCGCGCTTCTGCTCATCGCCCAGGACCTCGTAGGCTTCCTTGGCTTCCTTGAACTTCTCTTCGGCCTCTTTGCTGTCCGGGTTGCGGTCCGGATGGTACTTCATGGCCAGCTTTCGATAGGCCTTCTTGAGGTCGTCGTCCGCGGCGTTCTTCGCTACGCCCAAGACTTCGTAATAGTCACGTTTTGCCATGATCCGTGGGCTCGAAAACGAGCCTTCTTTTCAGTGCTACAGAATGAGTACGCCCGGTAGGCGGATTTCTCCGGCTACCGGGCGGCAGAGGCAGGTCAGCGCCCGGCCATTATTGGTCGCGCTTGACTTCCTTGAAGTCGGCGTCGACGACATTGTCGTCCACCGGCTTCGCATTATCGGCCGCTTGCTGCTGGCCGGCGGCTTGCTGCGCCTGCATGTCGGCGTACATCTTTTCGCCCAGCTTCTGCGAAACCGTCGACAAGGCTTCCACCTTGGCGTCGATCGCGGCCTTGTCGCCGTCCTTCAGCGTGTCTTCCAGTTCCTTGATGGCGGCTTCGATGCCTTCCTTTTCGGAAGCCTCGAGCTTGTCGCCATACTCGGTCAGCGATTTGCGGGTGGCATGCACCAGCGCATCGGCCTGGTTGCGCGACTGGGCCAGTTCGGCGACGCGGTGATCTTCCTCGGCGTTGGCCTCGGCATCCTTGACCATGCGCTGGATCTCGTCTTCCGACAGACCCGAGTTGGCCTTGATGGTGATCTTGTTTTCCTTGCCGGTGCCCTTGTCCTTGGCCGACACGTGCAGGATGCCGTTGGCGTCGATGTCGAACGTGACTTCGATCTGCGGCATGCCGCGAGGCGACGGCGGAATCCCTTCGAGGTTGAACTCGCCCAGGGCCTTGTTGCCCGCGGCGATTTCGCGCTCGCCCTGGAACACCTTGATCGTCACGGCCGGCTGGTTGTCGTCAGCGGTCGAGAAGGTCTGCGAGAACCGGGTCGGGATGGTCGTGTTCTTCTGGATCATCTTGGTCATCACGCCGCCCAGGGTTTCGATGCCCAGGGACAGGGGGGTGACGTCCAGCAGCAGCACGTCCTTGCGGTCGCCCGACAGCACGGAACCTTGAATGGCGGCGCCAGCGGCGACGGCTTCATCGGGGTTCACGTCCTTGCGCGGATCCTTGCCGAAGAATTCCTTCACCTTTTCCTGGACCTTGGGCATGCGGGTCATGCCGCCGACCAGGATCACGTCGTCGATGTCGGAAACCTTCACGCCGGCGTCCTTGATGGCCACGCGGCAGGGTTCGATCGTGCGTTCGACCAGCTCTTCGACCAGCGCTTCCAGCTTGGCGCGGGTGATCTTCAGGTTCAGGTGCTTCGGACCGGAGGCGTCCGCCGTGATGTACGGCAGGTTGATTTCGGTCTGTTGCGTCGAGGACAGCTCGATCTTGGCCTTTTCGGCCGCTTCCTTCAGGCGTTGCAGGGCCAGCACGTCCTTGGACAGATCAACGCCTTGTTCCTTCTTGAACTCGGCAATGATGTAGTCGATGATGCGCTGGTCGAAGTCTTCGCCGCCCAAGAAGGTGTCGCCGTTGGTCGACAGCACTTCAAACTGCTTTTCGCCATCCACATCGGCGATTTCGATGATCGACACGTCAAACGTGCCGCCACCCAGGTCATACACGGCAATCTTGCGGTCGCCCTTTTCCTGCTTGTCCAGGCCGAAGGCCAGGGCCGCCGCGGTGGGTTCGTTGATGATGCGCTTGACTTCCAGGCCGGCGATGCGGCCGGCGTCCTTGGTGGCCTGGCGCTGGCTGTCGTTGAAGTAGGCGGGCACGGTGATGACGGCCTCGGTCACTTCTTCGCCCAGGTAGTCCTCGGCGGTCTTCTTCATCTTGCGCAGCACGTCGGCCGACACTTGGGGAGGCGCCATCTTCTTGCCGCGCACTTCCACCCAGGCGTCGCCGTTGTCGGCCTTGACGATGGCATAGGGCATCAGGTTGATGTCCTTCTGCACCGCCTTTTCCTCGAACTTGCGGCCGATCAGGCGCTTCACCGCGTACAGGGTGTTGCGCGGGTTGGTCACAGCCTGGCGCTTGGCCGGCGCGCCGACCAGGGTCTCGCCATCGTCCATGTAGGCGACGATGGAGGGGGTGGTGCGAGCGCCTTCCGCGTTTTCAATGATTTTGACCTGCCCGCCGTCCATGACAGCCACGCAGCTGTTGGTCGTGCCCAGGTCAATGCCAATAATCTTGCTCATGGTCGGTTACCTTGATTGAATCTATGAAAATAGGGAGAAACTTCTTGTCCCCACATAACTGGGGCTGCCCGCAGGGTTTTTCAAGACGCCTGGCCGGAATTTTCTACAGCCGCTTCCTGCAGGCGGTGCATGGCCGCGGTGAACTGCGGCAAGCCGGGCCAACCGGTGATACGGCCCAGCCGCTTCCCGGCGCGGTACAGCACAAAAGTGGGGACGCCGTGCAGGGAAAAGCGCCTTCCCAGCGCTTCGTCCGCGTAGACGTCGGCCTCGAACCAGGTCAGGCCCAGTCCCAGCAACGTATCCTGGTGCAGCAGGGCCGCCTGCTTGAAAAGATTGCAGTTGTAGCAATCCTGGCCCCACAGGAATACGCAGCGCAGATCCGTCCCCGGCGCCTGCACCACCGCCGCGTCGAATCCCTCGGTGTCGACATGGCGCATGCCGAACACCTGGAAAACCTGGGCGGGATCGAACCGGGGATCCGTCATGGCGCGCGGCCTGTTCAGCCCTGGCCGGCGGACACCACCACCAAGGCCGGGCGCAGGGTCCGGTCGGCGATGGCATAGCCCTTCTGCAGCAGTTGCACCACGGTATTGGCGGGCTGCTCGGCGGGAATGGACGAAATGGCCTGGTGTTGGTGCGGGTCGAACTTGTCGCCCTGCGCCGGCGCGATTTCCTTGAGCAGGTTGCGCTCGAAGCCGGCCGCCAATTGCTTGAGCGTCACTTCAACGCCCTCGCGCAGCGTTTCAACGGTTTGATCAGGCTGGGCCAGCGCCGCTTCCAGGCTGTCCTTGACCGGAACCAGGCTTTCGGCGAACGACTCGATGCCGAACTTGCGCGCCTTGGACACGTCTTCCTGGGCGCGGCGGCGCACGTTCTCGGCTTCGGCCCGGATGCGCAAAAGCTGATCCTGCTGGTCGTTGACGGTAGCCTGGGCGGCGTCCAGCTGGGCGCGCAACTCGTTCAGCTCGGCCTGCAGGGCGTCCTCGGCGGCGGAGGCCGCATCGGCGTTCTGGCCGACTTCGGGCGTCTGATCTACAGGCTCGTTGGGTGCCGTCATGGGGAATCCTCCAAAAAGTATGGCTTTCGCAGACATGAATGGGGGCCAATACCCCTATTTCAAGCCCGGGAAAGCAAATATTCCCTGACGGCGCCAGGCAGCAGAGACAGGCGGAATGTAATCAAGAATCCGCCTAATTTCTGCTAAATACCGTCAAATATCAGACTGCAAGCATAAATTCGACGTTTTCCACCGCCATCCGGCAAATGGTGGACACCCGCTGCGGCGACTACTTCTTATGCGGTTGCGCTGGCGCGACCGGGTCGCTGGCGGGAAAGCTGTCCTTCAGTGCGCGATCCATGGCCCGATCCTCGTCGGGCTCGGGGCTGATCGCGATGGGATCGCTGGCGGGAAAGGTCTCGGCAAGCGCCTCGTCCAGTTCGTGTTCCACCTGATCTTCATCCACCGGGGTGCTGACCTGCCCCTTTTTGACGATCTTGCCAGTCTTGGGATCATGGTGCATGCGCCTTCTCCTTCAAGTCCGTGATTTGCGTGGGCCACCCCTGCAAGTGGCGTGCCACCAGGTCGGCCAGCCCTGCGATCCAGGCCGGATCGTCGTTGATCGCCGGGATGTAGCGGAACCGCTTGCCGCCGGCCCCGATAAAGGCGTCGCGGCATTCCAGGCTGATCTCTTCCAGGGTTTCCAGACAGTCTGCCACAAAACCCGGACACACCACATCGACCTCGGTCACGCCTGCCGCGGCAAGCGCCTTGAGGGTGGGTTCGGTATAGGGCTCCAGCCAGCGGGCGGTGCCGAAGCGGCTCTGGAAGGTCACCTCGATCTGCTCGCGCGGCAACGACAGGCGCTGGCCCAGCAGGCGCGCGGTATCCATGCAATCGCGGTAGTACGGGTCGCCCAGTTCGATCGAGTAGCGCGGCAAGCCATGGAAGCTCATGACCAGCTTCTGCGGCTTGCCATGCTCCTGCCAATAGCGTTCGATGCGGCCGGCCAGCGCGTCCAGGTAGGCCGGTTCTTCATGGAAGCGCTTGATGAAGCGCAATTCGGGCTGGTCGCGCAGGCGGCCCGCATGGCGGGTAACGGCGTCCACCACCGTGGCGGTGGTGCTGGCGGCGTACTGGGGATAGAGCGGGACGGTCAGGATGCGTTCGCAGCCCTGCTTGCGCAGGCGCGAGATGGCGTCGGGAATCGAAGGATTGCCGTAGCGCATGCCCAGTTCCACCACGGCGTCGATGCCGGCCCCGGCCAGGGCGGCGCGCACGCCGTCGGCCTGGCGCTGGCTGTACACCATCAGGGGCGAACCTTCCTTCATCCAGACGCCGGCGTAGCGCGGCTCAAGCTTCTTGGGCCGCGAGGTCAGGACCAGGCAATGCAGGATGGGCTTCCACAGATAGCGCGGGATCTCGATCACTCGCGGGTCGGACAGGAACTCGCCCAGGTACTTGCGTATGTCCTGCTTACCCGGCGTGTCCGGCGTGCCCAGGTTCACCAGCAGCACGCCGACCTTGCCGGGCTCGCGCGGCGCCGGGTCTTCGTCGAAGGGATCCTCCTGCTCGGGTTCCGGCAGATAACGCTCAGGCCACAGGTACTTGAACAGGCGAAGAAACACAAACACTCCCCTTCCTCCGCGAGGAGGACGTAGCTTCGGATGGACCTACTGGTTGTGGCTGAGGGCGTTGGACAGCAAGCGCGCCGTGATATCCACGATGGGAATGACGCGTTCGTAGGCCATGCGCGTGGGGCCGATGACGCCCAGCGTGCCTACGACCTTGCCGTCCACGCCGTAAGGCGCGGTGATGACCGAGACCTCTTCCATGGGCACCAGCTGCGAATCGCCGCCGATGTAGATCTGCACGCCCTGGGCGCGGGTGGACACGTCCAGCAGCTGCAACAGGTCGGTCTTTTTCTCGAACAGCGAGAACATCTTGCGCAGGCGGTCCATGTCGGAGGCGATGTCGGTCACGTCCAGCAGCTTGCGCTCACCGGAAATGACCATGGCGTCGCCGTCCTCGGCGGCTTCCGCGCTGGCTTCGACCGCGGCCTGCATCAGACGCGAGATATCCTCGCGCAGCTGCGCCAGTTCGGTCGACAGCGTCTGCCGCACCGCGTTGAAGGACTTGCCGGCGAAGTGCATGTTGAAGAAATTGCCGGCTTCCAGCAATTCCGCCTCGGCGTAGTCGCGCTGGACGAAAAGAATGCGGTTCTGGACGTCGCCGTCGGGCGTGACGATGATGAGCAGCACGCGCTTGTCGGACAGGCGGATGAATTCGATCTGGCGGAACACCTGGGCGCGCTTGGGCGTCAGCACCACCCCCGCGAACTGGGTCAGGTTGGACAGCAGCGCCGCCGCCGCGTTGACGGCCCGGGTGGGTTCGGCGGCCGCCAGCATCTCGCCCATGTTGTGCGGCTCGAGCTGGTAGGACTGCACCGCCAGCAGCGAATCGACGAACATGCGGTAGCCCCGCGGCGTGGGAACGCGGCCGGCGGAAGTGTGCGGGCTGTGGATCAGTCCCAGTTCTTCGAGATCCGACATCACATTGCGGATCGTGGCCGGGGACAAGTCGAATACTTTCGATAGCGTCCGCGAGCCGACTGGCTGTCCATCGGCGATATAGCGTTCGATCAACGCTTTCAGTAGTGCGCGTGCGCGGTCATCCATAACAAGTATTTTAGGGAATCTTTTTCAATTGAGGCGATTTTTGTCCTGCAAGCAGATATGCGGCCCCATATAATCGGCTAAACCGCCCATTCCGGGCTGGTTTCGGCTTCAGGTCCGGCCTTTTTGATACGCAAGCAGCCATGCACTTTCCTACCGTAGCCCTGATCGGCAGATACCAGGACACCGGCCTGGACACACCGCTGAGAGCACTGGCCCACGCGCTGAGGCAAGCGGGCAGGCAGGTGCTCATCGATGCGGACACGGCGCGCAATACCGGATTGACCGAATACCCCGTCGCCACGCTCGAGGAAATCGGCAAGACCGCATCGCTGGCCGTGGTCATGGGCGGCGACGGCACCGTGCTGGGCGCAAGCCGCCACCTCGCGCCCTATGGCATGCCGCTGGTCGGCATCAACCACGGGCGCCTGGGTTTCATCACAGACATCGCGCTGCAGGACGCGCACGCTGCGCTGGCGCGCGTGCTCGAAGGCAGCTTCCAGATCGAAGAACGCATGCTGCTGGAAGGCAGCGTGTGGCGCGGCGACCAGAAGATGTACTCCGCATCCGCCCTGAACGACGTGGTGCTGAACCGCGCGGGACGCGGCGGCATGATCGAAGTGCGGGTGGAGCTGGACGGCGCCTTCATGTACACGCAGCGCGCCGACGGCCTGATCATCGCCACCCCCACGGGCTCTACCGCGTACGCGCTGTCGGCCAACGGCCCCATCCTGCATCCCGGCATGAACGCCATGGTGCTGGTGCCCGTGGCGCCGCAAACGCTGTCCAACCGCCCCATCGTCATCCCCGATTCCGGCGTGCTGAACATGACGCTCACGGCCATGGGCCGCGTGGAAGTCGGCGCCAGCGTGCATTTCGACATGCAGACCTGGTCCGACCTGCAGCCGGGGGACCGCATCGTCGTACAGCGCGCCCCCTATACCATCCGCTTCGTGCATCCCGAAGGCTACAGTTTCTTCTCCACCCTGCGCCGCAAGCTGCACTGGAACCTGATGCCCGAAGCCTCCGACAACGTAGAGTAGTAAGCGCCCCGACATGCTGCGCACCCTGCATATCCGCGACTTCGTCATCGTCGAACAGACCGAGATCCATTTCGGCCCCGGCTTCAGCGTCTTTTCCGGCGAAACCGGCGCAGGCAAATCCATACTGGTGGATGCGCTGGCGCTCGCGCTGGGCGAACGCGGCGACGCCAGCATGCTGCGCGAAGGCGCGCCGCGCGCCGACATCACCGCGGTCTTCGACACGCCCAAGGGGCTGATCGCCTGGCTGCAAGAGCGCGAAATCGACGCCGACGCGGAACTGTCCCTGCGCCGCGTCATCGACGCCCAGGGCCGCAGCCGCGCCTACATCAACGGCACGCCTGCCACCGTGGCGCAATTGCGCGAACTGGGCGACAGCCTGGTCGACATCCACGGCCAACACGCGCACCAAAGCCTGATGCGCGCCGACGCCCAGCGCGACCTGCTGGACGCCCACGGCGGCCACGGCGAACTGCGCAACGCGGTCGGCCAGGCCTGGAAGCAATGGCGCGCGCTGGCGCGCCAGCTGGAATCCGCCGAAAAGGACGCCGCAAGCCTGGCCACTGAGCGCGACCGCCTGCAATGGCAGGTCGACGAACTCGACCAATTGAACCTCGGCCCGGACGAATGGGACGCGCTGCAGTCTGAACACACGCGCCTGTCGCACTCGCAATCGCTGCTGGACGGCGCTACGCAGATCATTGACGCCCTGGATGGCGAAGGCGACTCCGCGCATCACCGGCTCACGTCTGCCAACCACCGCATCCAGCAGATGCTGCGCCATGATCCCGGCCTGCAAGGCGTGCATGATGAACTGGAATCGGCGCGCATCGCCATCAGCGAGGCCGTGTCGGATCTGAATAATTATGTCAGCCGGGTGGATCTCGATCCGCAGCGGCTCGTGGCTGTCGAGGCGCGTCTGGGCCTGGTGTTCGAAACCGCCCGCAAATTCCGCGTCGAACCCGACGCGCTCTGCGAACTGCGCGACACGCTGCATGCGCAGCTCGCAGCCCTGCAAGCCGCGGGCGACATCGATGCCCTGCGCGCCCAAGCCCAGGCCGCACAGGCGCAGTACGACGCCAGCGCGGCCAAGCTGACGACGGCGCGCCGCAAGGTCGCCAAGGACCTGGGCAAGCAAGTCACGCAGGCCATGCAAACGCTGGCGATGCAAGGCGGCAAGTTCGAGCCCACGCTGGCCGCATCGGCGCCCTCCACGCATGGCAACGAGCAGGTCGAATTCCTGGTGGCCGGCCATGCCGGCACCACGCCGCGCCCGCTGAGCAAGGTAGCGTCAGGCGGCGAATTGTCGCGGATCTCGCTGGCGCTGTCCGTCATCGCCAGCCGCGCCGCGCGCGTGCCCACGCTGATCTTCGACGAGGTCGACAGCGGCGTCGGCGGCGCGGTGGCCGAGGCCGTCGGCAAGCTGCTGCGCGAACTCGGCGAACGCCATCAGGTCCTGTGCGTGACCCATCTGCCCCAGGTGGCGGCCTGCGCCAACAACCAGTTCCTGGTCAGCAAGGCCGAATCGCGCGGCACCACCCGTTCCAGCATCGAAGAGCTGGACGCCCCTGCCCGCGTCGAGGAAATTGCACGCATGCTGGGCGGCATCAAGCTCACCGCAACCACCCGCGAACATGCTCGCGAAATGCTGGCTGGTTTCGGGCAAGACTGAAAGCCTGCTCTCAGCGCCCGTTGGCAACCCCGGGGCGGCTCGGCGGCGAGCCGGATTTCGTCGTGTACGTAAAAAAAGCCCCTTCGATCTGAAGGGGCTTTGGATCTCGCCTGCCCGCTGCGAGCGTAGCCGCGGGCTGGACTACCGGGCCGGAATCAGCGGCCCTTCATGCAGCTGCCGCAAATGCCGTACAACACCATGGCGTGGCTTTCCAGCGCGAAGGAGTTGTCCTTGGCAATCTTTTGCTGACGCTTTTCGATCTCGGGGTCCGAAAACTCGACCACTTTGCCGCAATTCGTGCAGATCAGGTGATCGTGGTGATCGCCGTCGTTGAGCTCGAACACCGCCTTGCCGCTGTCGAACTGGCTGCGGGCAAGAATGCCGGCCTGTTCGAACTGGGTCAGGACGCGGTAGACGGTAGCCAGCCCGATTTCGACGTTTTCGCCGATCAGGGCGCGATAGACGTCTTCGGCGCTCAAGTGCCGTTGATCCGATTTCCGGAAAATATCAAGAATTTTCAGGCGGGGAAACGTCGCCTTCAAACCCATGTTCTTCAGTTCGCTTTGGTCGCTCATGGTGTAATCGCTCTCCGTCCGCGTTGGCATGGGCAGGATAGGTTCACCGCGAGCCGGCTCACCGAAATCATGCCGCCACGCGGAACTATCCTTATGAAACCTTTATGATAACGGTTTTGTCTGCTTCCAAATAATAGGGGCGCGTTGTGTCCATGATTGCACGAATTCCCTCCCGCTCGCTGAAGACTGGCCTGGCGGTGGCCGCCCTGGCCGTCGCCCTGGCCGGATGCTCGGGGGACAAGTGGGGCTTCCCCTACAAAGCCGGCGTCCAGCAAGGAAACTGGATCACCCAGGAGCAGGTGGCCCTGCTGCAGCCCGGCATGACGCGCGAGCAGGTGCGCTTCGCCCTCGGCAGCCCGACGCTGACCAGCGTGCTGCACGCCAACCGCTGGGACTACCCCTACTACTACAAGCCTGGCTACGGCGACGCCCAGGAACGCAAATTCACGGTCTGGTTCGAAAACGACCGCCTGACCCGCTGGGAAGGCGACAAGCAGCCTGAGCTGCAGCCCTACCAGATCAACACGCCCAACGCCGTCGCCGACGAAAAGGCGGACAAGCGCCTGACGGAAGACGAAGCCCGCCAGAAGGAAGAGGAAGACCAGCGCAAGCGTGACGCCGCCGCTCCGGTCAGCCCCCTCAACCAGTATCCTGGCCAGCCCGGCAACGCCCCCGAGCCGCTCAAGTAACACCAAGGACTATCTATGCGTATTGCAATTGCCGGCGCCAGCGGCCGGATGGGCCAGATGCTGATCGAAGCCGTCCTGAATGCCTCCGGCCTGCAGCTTGCCGTGGCGCTGGACCGCCAGGGCTCGGCCGCGCTGGGCCAGGACGCCGGCGCGCCGCTGGGCAAGCTGACGGGCGTGGCCATCACCGATGACCTCGACGCGCTGGCCCAGGCTGACTGCCTGATCGACTTCACCCGTCCGGAAGGCACGCTCGAACACCTGCAGGCCTGCGTCAAGCACGGCGTGAACGCCGTCATCGGCACCACCGGTTTCGACGACAACGGCCGCGCCGCGATCGAAGTCGCCGCCCAGAAGATCGGCATCGTCTTCGCGCCCAACATGAGCGTGGGCGTCAACGCCACGCTCAAGTTGCTGGACATGGCCGCGCGCATCCTGAATTCTGGCTACGACGTCGAAGTGTTCGAAGCACACCATCGCAACAAGGTCGACGCCCCTTCTGGCACCGCGCTGAAAATGGGCGAAACCATTGCTTCGGCCTGGGACGTGGCTCTGCCGGACGTCGCCACCTGGAGCCGCCACGGCGATACCGGCGTGCGCAAGCCCGGCACCATCGGCTTCTCAGTGCTGCGCGGCGGCGACATCGTCGGCGACCACACCGTGTCCTTCTGCGGCACCGGCGAACGCATCGAGATCACGCACCGCTCGGCCAGCCGCGCCACCTACGCGGAAGGCGCCCTGCGCGCTGCCCGCTTCCTGGAAGGCAAACACAACGGCCTGTACGACATGCAATCCGTATTGGGCTTCTGAGCAGCCCTCGCGGACAGAAATAAGGACCCCGCGGGGTCCTTATTTTTTGCCGGGCCGAAACAACCTCACACCACCACGGGTTCCGGTTCGAGCCGCACGCCATAGCGCTCGGACACCGCTTCCTGGATGGCATGCGCCAAGCCCATGATGTCGGCTGCCGTGGCCCCGCCGCGGTTGACCAGCACCAGGGCCTGGCGCTCGTGCACGCCGGCAGCCCCCAGCGTACGGCCCTTCCAGCCACACTGGTCGATCAGCCAGCCGGCCGCCAGCTTGTAGCCGCCATCCGGCTGGGCGTACGACACCAGACCAGGAAAACGGCCGAGCAAGGCATCGCGCGCCTCGGACGATACGATGGGATTCTTGAAAAAGCTGCCCGCGTTGCCCGTCACCGCCGGATCGGGCAGCTTGGCGCGGCGGATCTCGCACACCGCATCGAAAATATTGCGCGCGCTCGGCGCATCTGCCGCCAAACGCGCATGGCGCTGCAGGTCGGGGTAGCCCAGCACCGGCCGCCAGGGCCGGGGCAAGGCGAAACGCACGCTGACGATGACCCACCGTCCCGGCTCATCGTGCTTGAAAACGCTGTCTCGATAGGAAAACCGGCAATCGGCCGCGCTCATTTCGACCAGACGGCCTACGCGCACATCCCAGGCGGTCAGGCTATGGAAGCGCTCCTGCAGTTCGACACCGTAGGCGCCGATGTTCTGCACCGGAGCCGCGCCCACCGTGCCAGGAATCAGCGCCAGGTTCTCCAGCCCGTCCCAACCCTGGTTCACGCAGGTTTCGACAAAGCCGTGCCAGGTCTCCCCGCCCGCCGCCTCGACCAGCCAGGCGTCGGACCGGCATTCCAGCAGGCGCACGCCCTTGAAGGCGACCCGCGCCACCAGCCCCTGCACCTGGCGCGGCAGCACCAGATTGCTGCCACCGCCCAGCACCAGCAGAGATGACGCCGCGCGCGCCAGCTGCGACAGCGCCGGCAACTGGGCCGGATCCTCCAGAGTCACGAAGGCCCCGGCCTGCGACTCCAGACCCAGCGTGTTCAGCCGGGTGAGATCCTGACTGACGGGGAACAAGGCGGGGGACGGATGGGCTGGGACGGGCGAATTTGACATGGGTGCAGCGGATTGCTATAGTTTCTGTCTTCGCTCATATTACTTGATTGAGTGCTTGCCCTGAGTTTCGGGTCTTGTTCGAAAGCTGCTCGCAGTGAACAAAGCCAAAAAGCACAGGCCAAGACAAGCTCAAAAAAATCATGTAAGATGCGCGCCTTCTGATCGATAACCAAGTTGATCAGAGTGAATAAGAAAACAGGTTCTGGCTGTTCAAGTGCAGAACCCATGCGGGAGTAGCTCAGTTGGTAGAGCGCAACCTTGCCAAGGTTGAGGTCGCGAGTTCGAGACTCGTCTCCCGCTCCAAATTCTGGTTTTCAGCTTCCTTCACGGAATTCTGGAAATCCTTGAGAAAGGGCCCGTCGGGCCCTTTTTTCATTTCCGCGTTCGCATCGGGGGCCTTCCCGCCGCCGCCCTGCGGCGCATCTGCGCACCGCACGCCCCTCCCCCGATTTGAATCCGCCTTGCTCTGCGGCCTATGACGTACGCATCCTTGTCCTGCGCCATTCATCCTGGACGTTAGGACAATTTTCGTGGATTCGCGGAAGTCCACGCCCTGCCCGGCTTGCGTACCATTCATTACGTCCTAGGACAAATTGGATGGCGCGGTGGCAGAGTGGTCATGCGGCAGATTGCAAATCTCCTGAGGTTGGTTCGATTCCAGCCCGCGCCTCCAAGGTCAACCTGGCGATTCTTCCCTTCAAGCCGGAATCGCCAGCGGCATTCGCTCTGGCGGCACACGAAGGAGATCGCCTTGATTCAAGTCACCCTGTTCCATGACGGCTGCAATCTCTGCCTGAGCATCGATCGCAACATAGCGGCGGTGTTCACGACGCCGCAGCATCGCTACGAATCGTTCGACCTGGCCCGACAACCCGAACACGCCGCACAAGCTCGCGCCCTGGGCATCACCCGACTGCCGTCCCTTGTAATCGACGGCCGCGTGCTACGGCTGGAAGACCATTCCCCCATTGAACACTACGCCTGAGCCGGGCGTGGCCGGATCCGGGCCCGCTGCGATGCACCCGCTCCGGAAGACCGCCGCCACGTCGAACCAGGAAAGGATCCCATCGTGAGCAAACTCACCACCGCATTCGGCGCCCCCGTACCGGACGACGACAACACCATGACCGCCGGTCCGCGCGGGCCTGCGCTTTTGCAGGACGTCTGGTTCCTGGAGAAGATGGCGCACTTCGACCGCGAGGTGATACCGGAGCGGCGCATGCACGCCAAAGGCGCCGGCGCCTTCGGCACGTTCACCGTGACCCATGACATCACGCGCTACACCAAGGCCAGGATCTTCAGCCAGGTCGGCAAGCGGACCGACATGTTCGCCCGTTTCTCCACCGTGGCCGGAGAACGCGGCGCAGCCGATGCCGAGCGCGACATCCGCGGCTTTGCCCTCAAGTTCTACACCGAAGAGGGCAACTGGGATCTGGTCGGCAACAACACGCCGGTCTTCTTCGTGCGCGATCCGCTGAAGTTCTCCGACCTGAACCGGGCCGTCAAGCGCGATCCGCGCACAGGCATGCGCAGCCCGCAGAACAACTGGGACTACTGGACCCTGCTGCCCGAGACCCTGCACCAGGTGACACTCATCATGGGCGACCGCGGCATTCCGAAGAGCTATCGCCACATGCATGGCTTCGGCAGCCACACCTATAGCTTCATCAATGCCGCCAACGAGAGGTTCTGGGTCAAGTTCACCTTCAAGACCCAACAAGGCATCCGGAACCTGACGGACGCCGAGGCCGGCCAGGTCATCGCGGGAGACCGCGAAAGCAACCAGCGCGACCTGTACGAAGCGATCGAACGCGGCGAGTTCCCGCGCTGGACCCTGTACGTGCAGATCATGCCCGAGGCCGAAGCCAATACCTATCGTCTCAATCCCTTCGACCTGACCAAGGTCTGGCCGCATAAGGACTATCCGCTGATCGAGGTCGGCATCCTGGAGCTCAACCGGAATCCGGAGAATTTCTTCGCCGAGGTTGAACAGGCCGCGTTCAGCCCCGCGGTGATCGTGCCCGGCATCGGCTTCTCTCCGGACAAGATGCTGCAGGGCCGCCTGTTCTCGTATGGCGACACGCAGCGCCATCGGCTGGGCGTGAACTATCCGCAGATCCCGGTCAACGCGCCCCGCTGTCCGTTCCACAGCTACCACCGCGATGGAGCCATGCGCGTGGATGGCAACGGCGGCAGCACGCCCGCATACACACCGAACAGCCACGGCGCCCTGCAGGCGCAACCGGACTACTCCGAACCGCCGTTGGACATCAGCGGCGCCGCGGCGCGCTGGAACCACCGGGAAGATGCCGATTATTTCTCCCAGCCCGGCGACCTGTTCCGATTGATGGCGGCCGATGAAAAGCAAAGGCTGTTCGAGAACACGGCCCGCGCGATCCGCGGCGCGTCCCGGGAGGTCATCGAGCGCCACATCGCCAACTGTGCCCAGGCGGATCCGGCCTACGGACAAGGCGTGCTCGCTGCGATCGCGGCGCAGACCGATCGAGACAGCCCGCGAGCCGCCCCCTAGGTTCAAAAAACATCAACCAACACGCCACGGATAGCCGATACACTGAACTCTCCCATAGCCGGTATAAAAACAGGCGCTCAGCGTTTACCAGCGCGGCCCTAGCGGAGACACAGGTGCTTGGATCACAGTTGATTATCCGTACGCTGCATCGCCTGGGCGTCAAGACCATCTTCAGCCTGTCCGGCAATCAGATCATGCCGCTCTACGATGCCTGTATCGATGCAGGCATCCGCATCATCCACGTGCGACATGAGGCGGCCGCCGTCTTCATGGCGGACGCCTGGTCCCAGATCACCGGTGAACTCGGCGTCGCGATGCTGACCGCGGCGCCAGGCATCACCAACGGCCTCGCGCCGCTTTATTCGGCGTCGCAGGCGGAAAGCCCCGTGCTGCTCATCTCCGGCGACTCCTCCGTCGCCGAGGACGGCTCGGGCGCCTTCCAGGAACTGGACCAGGTCGCCATCACCAGTCCGTTGACCAAGCTGTCGCTGCGTCCGCGGACCGTGCAGGAACTCTACCCCGCGCTCGAAAGCGCGGTCGCGCAAGCGCTTGCGCCCCGGCGCGGGCCGGTACATCTGGCCCTGCCCTTCGACCTGATGACCGCCGAGACCGGCTTGGCGGAGCTTCCCGCCGCAGCGCGGAGTCGCGAGGCTGCTGCGATGGACGCCGCCGGCCTGGAAAAGCTCGCCGCACTGGTGAATGCGGCGCAGCGCCCCCTGGTGCTGGCCGGCCCCACAGGCGCGCGGCCTCACGTGCGCGCAGTCCGCGAGATGCTGGAAGAAGCGCTTGCGGTGCGCGTCATCCCCATGGAAAGCCCCCGCGGCCTGAAAGATCCTTCCCTGGGTTCCCTGGCCGCGCTGATGCCGCAAGCGGACCTCATCGTGCTGGCAGGCAAGAGCCTGGACTTCACGCTGGGCTTCGGCGGCACGGGCGCGCTGGGCCAGACGGCCCGGATCGTGGCGATCGACCCGGACCCCGCCATGCTGGAACGCGCGAGCCGCCTGCTGGGCGAACGACTGGCCCTGGCCTTACAGGGCGATCCCTACGCCGTACTGTCCGCGATGCATGCGACGCCAGCCCCGGCCGAGCGCGCCCCCTGGCGCGCGCGCGTGGATGAAGCGCTGCGCAACCGGACCGCTCTGGGCGCCGCCCCGTCCCTTGACGGCGCATTGGGGCCGCGCGCGCTTTGCGAGACGGTCCAGGCGTTTCTCGCCACTGTCCCGAATCCGATCCTGGTCTGCGACGGCGGCGAGTTCGGCCAATGGGCGCAGGCTTACTGCCAGGCGCCGGTACGCATCATCAACGGCATGTCCGGCGCGATCGGCGCGGGCATCTGCTACGCGATCGGCGCCAAGATCGCGCAGCCCGATGCGACCGTGGTGGTCCTCATGGGCGATGGCACCGCAGGCTTCCATCTGATGGAGCTGGACACGGCGGTGCGCGAACAGGCCGCGATCATCGCCGTGATCGGCAACGACCTGAGGTGGAACGCGGAACACCTGATCCAGATGCGCAGCTATGGCCCGCACAGGCTGATCGGCTGCGAACTTGCGCCGACCGCGCGCTACCACGACGTCGCCGCAGCGCTCGGCGGGGCAGGATTTGCTGCGCAGGACAGCGACGGTCTCGCGACCGCGCTGGGCATGGCGGCGAACAGCGGGCTGCCCGCCTGCATCAACGTTTCCCTGGCGGGCGAGCCCGCCCCGGCGTTCAGCGCATCAACGCAGTCCGCGACCGGTCATTGACCTCGAGGCATCGAGCGCAGCTGCAGTCCGGTTTCGCCCCTTAGCACGACAGGAGACTTCCCATGATCAGCCCTACCGGCCGCCGGCCGGGCGCGTTCGCTCGCGCCGCGATTTGCATGCTTGCCACGCTTCCGGGCCTGGCAATCGCCCAAGCCTATCCCGCCAAACCGATCCAGCTCATCGTTCCGTTCAGCGCCGGCGGCGACGCCGACATGGCGGCCCGCAATCTGTCCGCCGCCGCGCAAGGCGTGCTTGGCCAGCCCATCGTCGTGGTCAACAAGGCCGGGGCGAACGGCGCGATCGGCTCCGCCGCCGTGAAGAACGCCGCCCCCGACGGCTACACGCTGCTGATGGGCCGGATAGGCTCTCAGGTCCTGCTGCCCGCGCTGCAGCCCAAGACCACCCCCTATACCTCGAAGGACTTCACCTTCATCGGGCTGCTGGAGCTGAACCCGGTAGTCTGTGTGGTGCACCCGGACAGCCCCTACAAGACGATCCGTGACCTGGCGCAGGCGATGAAGGCGCAGCCCGGCAAGCTCAACTACAGCCATTCCGGCCCGGCAACAGTGCAGAATCTGGCGCCCCAGCTGCTGCTGAGCAGCCTAGGCCTGAAGCCCGACACCGTGGTCAGCGTGCCGTACAAGGGCGGCAACGAGGTCGCGCTGGCGGTCCTCAGCAAGGACGCCGACTTCGCCTGCAACAACCTGAGTTCGATGACCGGCATACTCGCCAGCGGCAAGCTGCGCGCCCTGCTGACGACCACGCCGGAACGCCTCGCGCAGTTTCCCGACATACCGACCGCACGCGAGCTGGGGCTGCCCCAGCTCGAAGCGGTCATAGGCTGGAGCGGACTCTTCGGGCCACCCGCCATGAGCCCCGAAGCCGTGGCCAAATGGGCATCGGCGCTCAAACAGATTGCGCAGGATCCGAAGTGGATTGCCGGCAACGCCAACTTCGGCGGCATACCCCATGTGCTGTCGCCCGCCGAGACGGAAAAGTACATCAGCCAGGGGGCCGCGATCTATGCAGACCTGGTGGCCAAGGCCGGCTTGCAGGTCAACTAGCGGTCAGCGCTCGGCGGCGGAAATGGCCCTCCGAATCCTTCGGCCGCCGGAATGGCGTCACGTAGGTAGCCGACGAACGAAGACACGGTCAGGGGCACGCGCGGCGTGTAGGGTCTGACCGCGTAAAGCCGCTCCGCATAGTCGCCGACAACGCGCCACCCTCGCAGGACCTCGACCAGCGCCCCGCTGCGCAAGGCCTGATTTGCGCTGAAGTCCGGCAGCAGCGCGATCCCCAGCGACCCGACCGCCACTTCCCGCAGCACTTCGCTATTGTTCGCCGTGAAGCTTCCGCGCACCGGCACCGCCACGCGCTTGTCCCCATCACGCGACGCGAACGACCAGGAGGCGCTGCCGCTGCGCCGCAGGTAATGCAGGCAATTGTGGCTGGCCAGATCCATGGGCGTCTTCGGCGTGCCGTGCGTCGCCAGATATTCCGGGGTCGCGACC
>NZ_DATCUY010000297.1:0-5570 GCF_036567245.1 Achromobacter sp.
GGCCAGCGTTTCCGAGGGTTCGCCATCCAGGCGCAGCAGATAGGTCGTGAGCAGCGGCGAACGTCCCGCCAGCGGCCGTGCCACCACGCCTTGCTCCCGGCTGGCGGTGATGTGCGCGGCGCCAGTCAAGCCCAGGGCGAAACCGGCCGAAACCAGGGCCATCATCAAGTCGCAGGACGCGACCCGCTCGGCGACCAGCGGTTCCATGTCCACCCGGCGCAGCACGCGCTCGACCTGCCGCGCATGGCCCTCGCACGCCTGCGGATCGCACAGCACCAGCGGGTAGCGCAGCAGTTCTTCCAGCGGGATGCGCTTGTGGGTCAGCAGGGGATGCCGTGCGGGCACAGCCACCATCAGCGGGTCGCTCCAGACGGGCATGGCGACGATGCCATCGCCGACTTCATCGGCGCGGGCAAAACCCACGTCGTACAGGTCGTCGTGCAGACCCTTGATCTGTTGCGACAGCGGCACTTCGGTCAGGCGGATTTCGACTTCCGGTTCCTCCTGCCGGCACAGCGCCAGCAAAGCCGGCAGGCGCGACGGCGTGATGCCGTCGGACAGCGCGATGCGCAACTGGCCGTGAAAGCCGTTGGCTGCCGCCTTCACGCTGTCGCGTGCCTGCTGCAAGGCAGCGAAGATGCGCGGCACATGCTCGAAGAACAACTTGCCCGCGCGGGTCAGCCGCGTGCTGCGCGTGGTGCGGGCGAACAGCACCACGCCCAGTTCTTCTTCCAGTTCCTTGATGGCACGCGACAGCGGCGACTGCTCGATGTGCAGTTTCTCCGCCGCACGGGCGAAGTGCAGTTCTTCGGCTACGGCGAGGAAACAGCGTAGGTGGCGAAGCTCCATCGCGTGCCGCTCCGCGTCAGCCTGCGGGCCGCTGCGCTTTTGCCAGCATCAGCAACAGCACGCAAACCAGCAGGGCCGCGCCCAGGTTGTAGAGCATTCCTGCCACGAAGGCCGAGGCGTATTGGCCCGCTTGCGCTGCCATGCCACCACCCGTGGCCAGCGCCGCACTGAACAGGATGCCGACCACAGCCACGCCCAGCGCCGCGCCGACCTGCTGGACGGTCGATACCACGCCAGCCGCCATGCCGGCCTGGGCTTCATCGACAAAGCCCAGCACCAGATTCAGCAGCGGCGTCATGATGAAGCCTTGGCCGGCGCCGACCACGATCAGCACGGGAATCAGCCGCGTGGGCACCAGCTCCGCGCCTGCCATCCGTACCTGCGCGATCAGCAGCCCGATGGAAACCGCATAGACCAGCGCACCCGCGACGATGGCGCGGGTTCCCCAGCGCGCCACCAGCCGCGGCGCAGCCAGCGATGCCAGGACGAAGCCCACGCTGCATGGCGCGAAGATGCTGCCCGCGACGAAGGGATCGAGGCCCAGTCCGGTCTGCACCAGCAAGGCGAAGCACAGGAAGAACGAGCTGGACGTGGAATAGACCAGCAGCACCAGCAACGCGCCCAGCGCGAAACGGCGCTGGGCCAGCAAGCGCATGTCCACCAGGGGCAATCCGCCAGCCATGCGCCGCTGCTCTTGCTGACGATGGAACATCGCAAGCAATACCACCGCCGCGCCCAGTGACCAGAGGCTCCAGGCCGGCCAGCCTTGCCCCGGCCCCTCGATCAGCGGCACCAGCAGCAGCGCCAGCCCGGCGCTGACCAGCGCCACGCCCGTCCAGTCCAGGGCCGGGCGTTGCGGTGCGCGAGATTCGGGGATGTGGCGTGCCGCCGCGATGGCGAGCAGGCCGATAGGGACGTTGATGAGAAAGATGCTGCGCCAGCCCAGCCCGAACAGGTCGGCATGCACCAGCCATCCGCCCAGCACCTGCCCGGCGATGGCGGCCAGGCCCAGCGTCATCCCCAGCAGGCCGAAGGCGCGGCGACTGTCGCCGCCGCCGAAGTTGACACGGATGGAGGCATAGACCTGCGGGAACAGCAAGGCGGCCGCCAGCCCCTGCAACACCCGCGCACCGATCAGGAAGCCAGCGCTGGGCGCCAGCCCGCACAAGGCCGAAGCCACAGTGAAGCCCGCCATGCCGACGACGAACAGGCGGCGACGCCCGAACAGGTCGCCCAGCCGCCCGCCGGTAATCAGCAGCACGCCGAAGGCCAGCTCGTAGCCGGCCACGATGAAGCCGATCTGCGCGAAGCTCGCACCCAGCCCGGCCTGCATGCTGGGGATGGCGACATTGACCACGAACAGGTCGAAGATCGTGACGAAACCGGCCAGCAGCAACACGGACAAGCCGAGCCAGGGCGGGCCGCTGACGGCGCGCGCAGGCGGCGTCGAGAGGCAGGAATTTGAGGTCATCTTGCGTATCCAGGGTAAAGACGCGATCATTCTCAAATCCTTTTTAAGCAATTACAATTTAACTATTTATGCTATTACTCAAAGCAACGAGATAGGCGATGCGAACCCTGGAACGAACCCGCTCCGATCTGGCGGCCTTCCTGCTGGCACGCCGTGAACGGTTGACGCCTGCCGATGTGGGCTTGCCCAGCGGTGGCCGCCGCCGCACGCCGGGGCTTCGGCGCGAGGAAGTCGCCGCGCTCGCCGGCGTCGGCCTGACTTGGTACACATGGCTGGAACAGGGGCGCGAGATCGGCGTGTCGGCCGCCTTTCTGGACAACCTGGCGCGGGTGTTGAAACTGGATGCCGCCGAGCGCCGCCACCTGTTCCTGCTGGCACACGAGCGGCCGCCCGCCGAGCCGGGCAAGACCTGGTGCGTGCTGCCGCCGCTGGTGCGGCGCCTGATGCACGACCTGCCGCATCCGGCCTTCGTACTCAACCTGCGCTGGGACGTGCTGGGTTTCAATGCGCCGGCCGATGCGCTTTTCGGTTTCGGCTCGCATGCGCCCGAGCGGCGCAACCTGCTCTGGCTGCTGTTCACCGACCCGCTGCTGCATGAGCGCATGGACGCCTGGGAAGAACAAGCCCCGCTGATGCTGTCGAGCTTTCGCCGCGACTTCGCCCGCGCCACGCAGGAAGCCGACATTCACGGACTGGTGGACGAGCTGGAACGGGTGTCGCCGGAGTTCAAGACGTGGTGGCGCAAGCACGACGTTCATGCGCCCTGCAACGGCGTGCGCATGCTGGTGATCGACGGCAAGGCCGAGCCGTTCGAGCACACTTCGCTGACGGTCGATGAAGACCGGCACCTGCGGCTGGTGGTGTATGCCAGGACACAGGATCAAACCGCGCAGGAGCGTTGATTGAGGCCGTGTCGGCTGCCCGGTAGGCAGCCGCTCGGTCTCGCGAGCGAAGTGAAGTTCTTCGGCAACCGCGTGAGAACGATGCAAATGCCGAAGCTCCATCATTTACCTATCCATGAAGTCTTGCGCCCAGGAACGCGGGACACCGCATCTGCCAGAGCATCCACACGATCCCCAGCCCCACGGCCACCGCACCAACCCAGGCGGTGCTGGTCAGCCCCATCGCTTTCAGGCTCGCCCCGCCCAGCAGCGAACCCAGCGCGATGCCGCCATTGAAGCCGGCGATGTTCAGGCCAGCCGCCACCGCTGGCGCCTGCGGCGCGTGGATGTGCGACAGCCCGATCACTCTTGCCTGCAAGGCCGGCACCGCCGCATAGGTCAGCGCACCCAGCAGGCCCGTCAGCAGCACCATCAACGGCAACGATGGCGCCGATGCCCAGATCGCCAGCAGCACCACGGCCAAGCCAACCAGCACGGTCATCACCGCGAAGTCCGCGCCCCTGCGATCGGTCAGCCGGCCGCCCCACACGTTGCCGATGGCCGCCATCACGCCGTAGCCCAGCATCAGCAGGCTGCTGGTGCTCTCGCTGACCCGCGTGACCTGCAACAGGATCGGCGAGATATAGGTGTAAAGCGCGAACGACCCGGCATAGGCCAGCACAGTGATCCCGGCCCCGGCCAGCAGGCGCGGATTGAACATGGCTTTCAGGCCATCCATCGCATTGGCTTGCGCCGAGGCATCGTTGCGATCCGTCGGCATCAGGGCCAGCAGGCCCAGAAAGCCGATGGCGCCACTCGCGGCCACGGCCATGAAGATGACTTGCCAGCTCAACACACTGCCCAGGTAGGTGCCGAGCGGCACGCCCAGCGCCAAGGCCAGCGTCAGTCCGCCGAACACCACGGCCACCGCTGCGCCGGCGCGATGCCGCCCCGCCAGTTGCGTGGCGACGCTGGACGCCACGGCCAGGAACACGCCATGTCCCAGGCCCGAGGCAAAGCGGGCAATCAGCATGGGCGTCAGTGCATCCGACAAGCTGACCACTGCATTGCCCAGCGTGAACAGCCCCATCGCCACCAGCAGCAGCCGCTTGCGCGGCCAGCAGGTCGCCAGCGCGGTCAGGCCCGGCGCGCCGATCACCGCGCCCAGCGCATAGGCCGTGACCGCCGTGCCGACCTGGCTGACGCTGGCATGCAGGTCGGCGGAAATGGTGGACACCAGGCCGATGGTGACGAACTCGGTGAAGCCCAGGGCGAACGCGCACAGCGCGAAGACGTAGATGACGAAGGGCATGCGCTCGTTCATGGCTCAGGCCCGATCTACGGACGCTGCCAGCAGCAGCGGCAGCATCGCCTCGGCCACGCCCTTGGCCGAAGCCGGGTTCTGGCCCGTCACCAGCCGCTCGCTCACGACCACCTGCGCCTGGAAATTCGGCGCGGGCACATGCCGGGCACCGCGTTCCTGCAGGGCATCGGCCAGCAGGAACGGCACCGTGTCGTACAGGCCGACCGCGCGCTCCTCGTCGTTGGTGAAGGCCGATACGTCCTTGCCTGCGACCAGATAGCCGCCATCGGACAACTTCAGGTTCACCAGCCCGGCCGGGCCGTGGCACACCGCCGCGACCACGCCGCCACGCTCGTAGATGCGCGCAGCAATCGCAGCCAGTTCGGCGTTGTCGGGGAAGTCCCACATCGTCGCGTGGCCGCCGGCGTAGAAGATCGCGGCGTAGGCATCGGGATCGACCTGCGACGGCGCCAATGTGGTTTCGGTGGCGGTGCGCAGCGCCGCATCGTTCCAGAACGCGGCATTGACCGGATCGTCCAGATCGAGTCCATCGACGTGCGTCTTGCCGCCCTTGGGGCTGACGAAATCGACCGCATGGCCGGCATCGGCCAGCACCCGGTGCGGATGCGTGACCTCGGACAGATAGAAGCCGCTGGGCGCGGCATCGGCGGCGCCGGCCGGCCCCTTGCGGTCGTGGCTGGTCAGGACGAAAAGAATGCGTTGGGTCATTGGAGGCTCCTGCAAGCAGATCGAGCACACCGCTGCACATCTCCAGCGGAGGCGTGCGCGTTGCGGCATGCGAAGTAAGGAACCTCATTCTGGTGAATCCGGTATATCCTTTAAACGACCAAAATAGACAAACACTTTCCCCGGAATGGACCAAATGTCCCTGCGCAACCTCGATGACCTGGCGGTGTTCGTGCATGTGGTGGAGCGCCAGAGCTTTTCCGCCGCCGCACGCGACCTGCACCTCGCGCCCAAGACGGTCAGCAAGCAGATCGCCCGGCTGGAACAGGCGCTGGGCACCACGCTGTTCGAGCGCAACACCCGCAACCTGCGCATCACC
>NZ_DATCUY010000298.1:0-1831 GCF_036567245.1 Achromobacter sp.
CGCCAGCGTGGCGGGCGCGGACTGCGCCGGACTGGCCGGCTCGGCAACCCAGTCCGGTTGCGGCACCGGCGCCTGCTGCACGTCTTCCGGCACCACCAGCACCACCGGCCCCGGCGTGCCGGAAGTCGCCACCCGCAACGCCTTGAAGGCGGCCCGGGCCAGATCTTCCGGCGCCGCCACCTCATGGACCCACTTGGCGATGGAACCGAACATCTGCTGATAGTCGATCTCCTGGAAAGCCTCCTTGCGCAGGTCCCTGCGCGGCACCTGTCCGACCAGCAGGATCATGGGCACGCCATCCTGCTGCGCGGCATGCACGCCAATGGCCGCGTTCGCCGCGCCCGGCCCGCGCGACACCATCACGACGCCCGGCCGGCCCGTCAGCCGGCCGTCGGCGCAGGCCATGAAGCTCGCGCCGCCTTCATGCCGGCAGGTCACCACGTCGATTTCAGGGAAATCATGCAGGGCGTCGAGCACGCCCAGATAGCTTTCGCCGGGCACGAGGAAAACGCGGTCGATGCCGTTGCGGGCGAAGATCCCGAGCAAAGCATGGGAAGACGTATTCGATTCGGAAGCAGGCGTCATGGAAGGCCGGAAGCGAAAGGCAGGCGCGCTGGGGCGCGGGTCGGATTTGCTGGAATTCTAGGGTGGCTGGCGGGATGTCATGTAGGCATACTGTCGCTATCAGATATACAAAAAACGCACACAAGGAGCGCCTGCCCGCGCGTGCCGGCGGCGAGACATCGCGATGGACCTACGCAAGATCGAGAACCTGATCCACGTCGCCGACTCGGGCAGCTTCTCCAAGGCCGCCTCGGTGCTCGGCATCGCGCAATCGGCGCTGGGCCGCCAGGTCCGGAAGCTCGAAGACGAATGCGGCTGCGCCCTGCTCTACCGCAACGGCCGCGGCGTGTCCCTGACGCCCGAAGGCGAGAAGCTGCTGGATAGCCTGCGCCCCTTGCTGGCGCAAATGGCGCGGGTCGTGACCGAATTCCATGACGAGCAGAAATCGCCTTCGGGCCAGGTCACCCTGGGCCTGACGCCTACGCTGTCCCATATGGTCGGCATGCCGCTGGTGGCGGAAATCTGGAAGCGCCATCCGCGCATCCAGCTCAACGTCATCACGGGCTACAGCGGCTATGTGCATGAATGGCTGGCCAACGCCCGCGTCGACATCGCCGTGCTGCACGACGCACGGCGCTCCCAGCACGTGGTGGTCGATCCCCTGGCCGAACTGGACCTGGCGCTGGTGTCGCCGGCGCAGAACCTGTCGCCCGCCGCGCGGGCCCAGTCCTCCATCGACTTCTCGCAGCTGGCTGATCTGCCCTTGGCGCTGCCCACGCGCAGCCACGGCCTGCGCCGCACGCTGGAACAGGCGGCGGCCCAGGCCGGCACGCCCTTGAACGTCGTGTTCGAAATGGACGCGCTGGAATTGATGAAGGAAATCGTGCTGAACGGACTGGCCCACACGGTCCTGGCCCTGCCCGCGGTGGTGGGCGAACTGGCCAGCGGCCAACTCGTCGCCCGCAGGATCGTCGATCCAGCACTTTCCACCCGCTTGATGCTGGCCACCGCATCCAACCGGCCACGGACACAGGCGGTGAAAATCGTGCAAGACATCCTGCGCGAACTGCTGGAGGGCATGGTCCAGGCGGAGCCTTACCGGTCGTACATGCGAATGGCGGACGTGCGTACCGGGTCGGCCTGATCTAGCGGTCCGCTGCTTCTCAACGCGGCACCGGCAGTGGCGGAGCAGGCGTCAATGGTCCGCTGGGCACGCCGCGCTGCGCCGGCATCGGCGGCAGCCGGGTTGGCGCCGGACTCATCCAGC
>NZ_DATCUY010000299.1:0-7896 GCF_036567245.1 Achromobacter sp.
GGGCGCGCGCCTGACGCCGGCCGCGCTGGGTACGGACACGGGCGCATCGGTACGCCTGCCCGCGGCAGTGAATGGCGCGGTCGGTTTCCGCCCGTCAGTGGGACGCTACGACGGCGCCGGCATCACGCCCATCTCGCATACCCGCGACACGCCCGGACCGATAGCCAACAGCATGGACGACATCGTGCTGCTGGATGCGGTGCTGTCCGGTGATCCGCAGCCGCTGTCCGCGCTGCCGCCTGCCGGGATGCGCCTGGGCCTCTGCGGCTATTTCTGGAAAGACCTGGATCCGCAGGTGCAGGCCGTGATGGATGCCGCGCTCGCCAAGCTGCGCGCGGCCGGCATGCAACTGGTGGAACTCGACATGCCGGGCCTGGAGGCCAGCAACGCCGCGGTAGGCATGCCGGTCTGCCTGTATGAACAGAAGGGAGACCTGACGGACTATCTCAGCCGCTATGGAACCGGCGTCACCTTCGAGCAGGTGGTGGCGCAGATATCCAGCCCGGACGTCAAAGGGATTTTCGACGGCCTGATCGTGCCGGGCGTGCTGCCCCTGCCCTCGGGCGAAGTGCTGCCGCTGCAACCCCTCTATGAACGCGCCATGGCGACGCATCGCGACGAACTCATCAACGTGTATCGCCGCGCCTTCCAGGACCATGCGCTGGACGGCCTGTTGTTTCCCACCGTGCCGATCCAGCCGATGGCCGCCACGCCGGACGCCAGCAGCTTCGAGAGCTTCGGCCGGCTGGCGCGCAACGTCGATCCGGGCAGCAACGCCGGCCTGCCCGGGTTGAGCGTGCCCGCGGGCTTGTCGGCGGACGGACTGCCGGTGGGATTGGAGGTTGACGGACTGCCGGGCCAGGACCGCAAGGTACTGGCGGTCGGGCTGGCGCTGGAGAGCGTGCTGGGTCGGCTGCAGGGGCCGGGACGCTCCGGCGGCTGATGGGCGCCTCATGCAAAAAAACGCCAGCCGGTTTCATGGGCTGGCGTTTTTTCTTGCGAGACGATGGGCTACGTTGGCACTAGCCTTTCAGGCAGGTGCTCATGAACGTCTTGCGCTTGTCGCCGGTCAGCTGTTGCGAGCTGGCCTTGGCGTTGCAGTCCTTCATCTTCTGCTGCTGCGGCGTGAGCTCCTTGGCAGGCGCGGCGGTTTCGCCCTTCAGGCAACTGCTCATGTAGGTCTTGCGTTCGTCGCCCTTCTTGCCTTCCGCGGACTTGTTGCAGTCGGCCATGCGCTGCTGCTGCGGCGTGGGCGTCTTGGCGGGAGCGGGGGCCGCGGGGGTCTGGGCAAACGCCGCGCCGGCGAAACAAGCGGTCAACAGAAAGGCCGAGGCCAATTGGCTGGTACGGGAAAGCATGGGTTCCTCCCTTGGCGCCCGCGCGCCTGGATTCAGTCGCAAAGGCGGGCCGCACGATCCGCCGGCCCAATCGCCGGCCCGGTCATGATCGAACAAACCCGAACCCTGCGCAAGAGTGCGGAAAGTCAAGAATCGCCAAGGCCTTACGCGGCCCTGAACCGGCGCACGGCGCCTCTCTTGCGCAGGACCGGCTCGCCGGCGAATTTGCGACCAATCCAAGCAACCTGTTACCCATTCATCCCTTTGTCCCGTTGTGTACAGGGCGGGAAAGGTGTGAGATAAGCATGCCCCCAAGTCCAGAGGCGGCGACGACCGCTCAGCGGATGAAAATAGTGCCCGGCACCGAGGCTGCACAGGAGACCATGATGAAACTTGCCCTTGCTTCGTTCGCGCTGCTGGCCGGCCTGTCTGGCGCCGCCGGCGCGCAGGGCATGGTCTATGGCGTCACGCTGGGCAACGTTCAGGCCGTGCGCGACGTCAACCAGAACATGTCGGCCATCACCGGCCTGCTGTCCAACCAATCCGCGCGGCACGTCAACAGCGCCATGCTGACCTTCGTGCTGTACGACGCGCAGGGCCGCGAGATCGGTCGAGTACGAGACGACGTCATCGGCCCGCTGGCGCCCGGCCAGATCAAGCAGATCCGGGCCGTCACGCCGCTGCAGTTCACCCGCGTCACCGCGCTGGGCGTCGACGCGCGCTAGGCTCCTCTTGCCGCCCTCCCAAGAAAGGCAGCCGCGCCGCGCGCGCTGCGAGCGCCTATTGCCCGGCGGCAAAAAACCCTGATTCCCGCAGGGTTTAGACAGCATGGCGCAAGGTCAAATATGGGAAAATTCCGTTTGTCGACTCAATAAAAGGGGCTTCCACACGAAGCCCCTTGTTGCGTGCGCCGACGCGCCAGCACGCCTGGCTCCAGCTACGAGGAAGAAAAGATCATGTTTCCAAAAAGACTCACCGAAGGCTATCAATCTTTCCTGGGGGGCCGTTTCCCTTCGGAAAGCAGCCGATATCAAAAGCTGGCCGAATCGGGACAAAACCCGGAAATCCTGATCATCGGGTGCTGCGACTCGCGCGTGTCGCCCGAAGTCATCTTCGACGCCGGCCCCGGCGAGATGTTCGTCGTGCGCAACGTCGCGAACCTGGTCCCGCCCTGTGACCCTGACTCGGAATCCTCGTACCACGGCACCAGCGCCGCGATCGAATTCGCGGTCAACGGCCTGAACGTCAAGCACATCGTCGTGCTGGGCCACGCCTCCTGCGGCGGCATCCGCTCCTTCTTCGACGATGCCAAGCCGCTGACCAAAGGCGATTTCATCGGCAAGTGGATGTCGCAGATCGAACCCGTGGCCCAGCGCCTGGGCCCCGGCACCGGCGACCGCCAGGCCAATCTGAAGCGCCTGGAACTGGCCACGGTCGAACACAGCCTGAACAATCTGATGACCTTCCCGTCCATCCGCCGCCGCGTGGAAAAGGGCGACCTGGAACTGCACGGCACCTACTTCGGCGTGGCCACGGGCCTGCTGTACCTGCGCGATCCCGCCACCGGCGAATTCAAGCCCTGCCTGGAAACGGGCGCGGCCGGCTAAGGCGCGGCCGGCTAAGGCGCGGCCGGCTGAGGTGCGGCCGGCTGAAGCGCGGCCCGCAGGCGTGCCTCACACCCGGTACGCCTGCGCCAGTCTTTCGTAGTTGTTCTTCAGGATGATGCCCGCGTAATACACGTGTTCACGCATCAGATCCTCGGCCCGCGCGCCGTCGCGGGCAATGATCGCATTGACGATGCGGTGATGGTCGTCATGTGATCGCAGAATGATCCCGTGGTCCTCCCACAGGATGATCCGGTCCGAGGCATAGGGAATGGCCTGCGCCTGCGTCGCGAAGCGCCGCACCCAGGGGTTGCCCGCCGCTTCCAGGATGCCGTTGTGCAAGGTGATGTTCACCTGCTGGTACGGCAGGTGGTCCTCGGCCAGCAAGACACCCTTGCCCAGGATCCGGTCTCCTTCGTCCAGGCAATTCTTCAGCACCGCCACGGCATCGTTCGATAGCCCGCGCAAGGCCGCCTGGCGACAGGCCAGCCCTTCCAGCGCCGCGCGCACCTCATAGGCCGCCACGATTTCGCCGATGTCATAGGCGCGCACCGTGTAGCCCCGCTTGGGCAGATGCTCCAGCAAACCCTCATTGCCCAGCGTCGCCAGCGCCGCGCGCACCGGCGTGCGCGACACCCCCAGTTTTTCCGCCAACGGGATTTCTTCCAGGCGGGCGCCGGGGCTGAACTTGCCGTGCAGCACCCAGTCCCGCAGCGTGTCGGTAACGTGTTGAGATAGCGTGTCCATAGCGTCATTGTATACATGAAGAATACATAAGCCACCAGGCGCAATTCCGAATTTTGGAATACCTCCATAAAACACGATATAAATCAAACATAACTCAGGGTAAGCCCCTATACCTGCGGACACTCCATGTATACATAATCGCAAAAAATTCAAACCAGCGGCCATGTCCCACCCCAGGCGGGACCGCACGCTACCAGGAGACAGCATGTCCAATGTATCCACGCCGGCCGGCACGGGTCCGGCTCCCCGTCTTGCGCTCGTCACGGGCGGTGGCGGCGGGATAGGCGCCCGCATCTGCCAGGAACTGGCCAGCGCCGGCTTGCGCGTCGTGGTCTCGGACGTGGACGCCGATCGTGCCCGCCGCGTTGCCGACGAATTGGGCGCGCCGCACGCCTCGCATGCCTTCGACGTCAGCGACGAACACTCGGTTGAGACCGCCTTCGAGCAGATCGAAGCGCAGCACGGCCCCATCGCCGTGCTCGTCAGCGCCGCCGGCCTGCTGCTGTTCCAGGAAAACGGCGAGCGCCCGCTCATCAAGGACACCACGCTGGACATCTGGGAACGCAGCTTCGCGGTCAATGCACGCGGCGTGTTCCTTTGCGGCCGCGCCTATCTGCGCCGGCGCGAGGCTGCGCCGTTGGCGCACGGCCGCATCGTCACGTTCACCTCGGTAGCGGCGCAGCTGGGCGGCTACCGCTCCAGCGCCTCGTATATTGCGGCCAAGTCCGCGGTGCTGGGCCTGACCAAGGCCATGGCGCGCGAATCCGCGCACCTGGGCGTCACGGTCAACGGCATCGCGCCGGGCCTCATCGACACCGACATGCTGCGCAGCACCGTCACCAGCAGCGGCGCGCTGGCCGCCGCGGCGCAGGCGATTCCGCTGGGCCGCATCGGCACCGTGGACGACGTGGCCGCCGCCGTGCGCTTCCTGGCATCCGAGGAAGCCGGCTACATCACCGGCAGCGTCATCGACGTCAACGGTGGCTACCGCATGCAGTAAGGCATTCCGGCGGCCAGGCCGGCAACGCAGCAAAGCGCCATCCACCAACAAAGGCGCGCACCAAAAGAAACGGGAGACAAAGATGAAGAAAAGCAGTCGCTACGCAGCCGCCGCCGCGCTATGCGCATGGGCGCTGAGTTCGGGCGCGCAAGCGCAGCAGGAGCCGGGCATCACCGACAAGACCATCAAGATCGGCCTGTTCGCGCCCTTGTCGGGCAGCGGCATGGCCTACGGCTTTGACGTGCTGAACGCCGCCAAGATGTGGTACGCCAAGGTCAACAAGGAAGGCGGCGTGCATGGCCGCCAGATCGAGCTGGTGATCGAGGACGACCGCTGCAATGCCAACGACCTGGTCGCCGCGGTGAAGAAGCTGAACGAGCAGGACAAGGTGTTCCTGCTGAACGGCGGTTCCTGCTCGGCCGCGGTGGTGGCCTCGCGCGAATACGTGGAACGCGAGAAGGTCCCGCTCGTCATGCTCAACGCCTCGGGCGACGGCGCACTGTATCCGCCATCCAAGTACATCTATGGCGCCTTTTCCATTTCCCAGCACGCCGTGGGCGGCTCGATGGTGCAGTTCGCCGCCGAACAGCTCAAGGCCAAGAAGATCGGCTACATCAACCATGACGACGCCTACGGCGGCTGGAACCTGGAGGCCGCGCAGGCCCAGGTCAAGCAGTTGGGCGAAGCGACGCTGCAAGTGCAGTCTGTGAATCCGAACATCACCGACGTGACCGCGCCCATGCTGAAGATCCGCGCGGCCAACGCCGACGTGCTGCTGCTGACCACGTATGCCCGCCCCGCCGCGCTCATCATCAAGAAGGCGCAGGAACTGGGCTGGAACAAGCCCATCGTGCTGGCGGTGAACGGCACCGCCGACCTGAAGCAGCTGGTCGAGAACGTGGGCAACAAGGACGCCTTCAAGAACGTCTACATCCAGGAAGTGCTGTCCGACGTGCCGGGCGGCGCCAAGCTGACCTGGGTGTACGACATGTACAAGCAGGCCTATCCCGACCTGGCCTCCAAGCCGGGCCATCCGCAGACCTAC
Organism: Achromobacter sp.; assembly: GCF_036567245.1. Lineage (GTDB taxonomy): Bacteria > Pseudomonadota > Gammaproteobacteria > Burkholderiales > Burkholderiaceae_B > Achromobacter. Next base: position 5,734 of record NZ_DATCUY010000299.1, read on the forward strand.
ATGCCCTATGGCCTGCCCCCCGCCATGGCGGTGGTCAATGCGCTGAAGGCCGCCGGCCCCCAGCCCACCCGCGAGAAGGTCTTGCAGGCGCTGGAAACCATGAAGTTCGACTCGGGCGTCATGGCCGGTCCGATCGAGTTCGGCCCCAACGACCGCGCCGCGCAGGAGTCCGCGATCTACATCAAGTTCGACGGCACCAACATGTCGCTCGTGCCTGGCGCCTTCAAGAGCGTCTGGCAGTACCAGAAGTAAACCAGCGGCCCGCCATGGGCCAGGCCCGCGCGTTGGCGCAGCAGCGCGCGGGCTGCCGGAGAAACATCATGAGCTTTGCCGATATCTGGCTGTTCCTGCAGCAGGGGGTGCTGTCGGGACTGGTGACGGGCAGCGTGTACGCGCTGCTGGCGGTCGCCGTAGTGATTATTTTCAAGACCACCGACGTGCCCAATTTCGCCCAGGGCGAGATCTTCATGGTCGGCGGCTACATCGCCTTGTTCCTCACCCTGGTGATGGGCTGGCCTTACCTCGTCGTCATTCCCATCACGCTCGCCGCCGTGGCTCTCCTGTCGGGCCTGTTCCAGCGCGTCGTCATGGAACGCGTCATCGCCTCCAAGGGCGTGGGCGTGCAGATGGTGATCGCCACCCTGGGTCTGGCCTATGCGCTGAAAGGCCTGGTGCGGCAGACCGGCCTGGGCGACACGCCGCGCTCGCTGCCGCCGCTGGCCTCGACCGACGCCATCATCATCGGCGACGCGGTACTGACCCAGCTGGACCTGGTGATCTTCGCCGTCGCGGTGGCGGTGATGCTGCTGCTCTTCGGCATGTTCACCTACACCCGGGTCGGCAAGGCCATGCGCGCGGTGGGCATGAATCCCAAGGCTGCGAGGCTGGTCGGCGTGAATCTGACCCGCATCCGCATGCTGGTTTGGGCGCTGGCCGGGCTGATCTCCGCGGTCGCGGCGCTGCTCATCACGCCCAAGATCCTGATCACCCCCGACATCGGCCACATCGCCATTCTGGCTTACGCCGCGGCCATCGTGGGCGGCATCACCAGCCTGCCCGGCGCGGTGGTGGGCGGCTTCGTGATCGGCGTGGCGGAAAACCTGGTGGGGCTGTTCATTTCGACCAATGCCATCGTGGTCGCGCCTTTCGTGGCCATCATGGTGGTGCTGCTGCTGCGTCCGCAAGGGCTCCTGGGCGGCAAACTGCAGGTGAAGAAAGTATGAGCAAGAAAATCGACCATGCGCTGCTGGCGCTGATGGCCGTGGTGCTGGCGATCCTGCCTTTCGCGGCCAGCGGCTATGTCATCTATGTGGTGAACCTGCTGATGGTGTTCGTGGTGCTGGCGCTGGGCCTGCACCTGGTCATCGGCGAAACCGGGCAGTTCGCGCTGTCGCATGCCGCCTTCTATGGCGTGGGCATCTATACCGCCGGCCTCATCAACAACCTGTGGCATCCGCCCTTCTTCATTTCCATCGTCGCGGGCGGATTACTGGCCGCAGTGCTGGGCTATGTCATCGGCGCGCTGGCGCTGCGCATGCGCGACATCTATCTGGCGCTGTCCACGTTCGCTTTCGGCGAAGCAATGCAATGGGTGTTCCTGAACTGGCAATCGGTCACCAATGGCTCGAACGGATTCCGGATCTCTCCGGCCACGCTGTTCGGCTATGAACTGGTGTCGGACGCCCGGGCCTACCCCTTCGTGGTACTGATCGCCGCGTTGCTGCTCTGGGCCACCGTCGCCCTGTCCCGCTCGCAACTGGGCTCGGCCTTCCGCGCCGTGCGGGAAAGCGACGTAGCGGCGCAGGCCATGGGCGTGAACGTCAACGCCATCAAACGCACCGCCTTCACCCTGTCGGCCGCCTATGCCGGCATCGCGGGCGGCATGTACACCACCTTTGCCTCCTTCATCCACCCGGAAAGCCTGGGCTTCCAGACCACCATCCTGATCCTGACGATGGTGGTGGTCGGCGGCATCGGTTCGGTGCGCGGCGCCATCGCGGGCGCGCTGGGCTTCGGCCTGATCTCCGAGCTGCTGCGCCAGGCCTTGTCGTTCCAGGAAATCATCTACGGCGTCATATTGATGGGCTTCATGATGTTCGCGCCCAAGGGACTGTTCGCCGGCCGCGGCGCGCGCGGACGCGCTCCGGCGCCCGTCGCGCCGCT
>NZ_DATCUY010000300.1:0-1672 GCF_036567245.1 Achromobacter sp.
CAGGTCGCGCACCGTGATGGTGCGGTACACCACCATGCCGACGAACAGGCCGTAAAACACCGCCACCACGGCCGCCTCGGTGGGCGTGAACCAGCCGGCGCGCATGCCGCCCAGGATCAGCACCGGCGCGGCCAGGCCCCAAAGGGCTTCGCGCAGGCTCTTCCAGAACGGTGGGCGGGGCATGGTGGCTTCAAGCGCGCCCATCTTGTGCCTGCGTGCCATCCACACGGCGGGCACGATCAGCGCGATGCCGGCCAGAATGCCGGGGATCATGCCGGCGGCAAACAGCGCGGGCACCGAGGCGCCGGGCACCAGCACCGAGTAGATGATGAACGCGACCGACGGCGGAATCAGGATGTCGGTGGCCGCTGCGGCCCCCACCACGCTGGCCGAGAACGAGGGTGGATAACCCGCGCGCGACATGGCAGCAATCATCACTCCGCCCACGGCGGCCGCATTGGCCGGGCCGGAGCCCGAGATGCCGCCCAGGAACATGGCCACGGCAATGGCCACCAGCGGCAGCATGCCAGGGCCGCGCCCGACGATGGCGACGGCAAAGTTCACGAGGCGCAGCGCCACGCCCGAGCGATCGAAGATCGAACCGACCAGCACGAACATCGGAATCGCCAGCAGCGGGTATTTGCCCAGCCCGGCGTAGAAGTTCTGCGGCACGGCCAGCAGGCCGAACCACTGGCTTTCGGCATTGGCCAGCGCAATGGCGGCGGCGCCGGCCAGGCCCAGGGCGGCGCCAATCGGCACGCCCACAAACATCATGGCCAGGAAGGCCACGAACAGCAGGGTGGCGATCATGCCTGGAAGTCTCCGTGGTGCTCGGCGGGCGGGGCCTGGCGGCCACGGCGGATGAACAGACCAATGGCGCGCGCGGCAATCAGCGCCGAGATCACGGGCAGCCAGATCGAATACCACCACTGCGGCACGCCGATGCCCGGCGAGGTTTCGCCAAAGCGGTAGTCGTCCCACACCACGCGCACGCTCAGCACGGCGATCAGGCCAAACAGCAGGGCCACCATGAACGCACCAAACCGCGCCAGCAGCTTGCGGCGCTCATCAGAGCCGCCTTCGGCAAAGTATTCGATGCGGATGTGCTGGTCGCGCGCCACGGCGGCCGAACCGGCCACCAGCGCCAGCACGATCATCAAAAAGACCGAGATTTCTTCGGTCCAGGCAAATGACGAATTGGTGAAGTAGCGCACCAGCACATTGGCGAAGGTGATGAGGGCCAGCGCCGCCATCACGATCACCGTGAGCCAGTCTTCGATGCGCAGCGAGCGGGGGGAATTGTCTTCAGTCGCCATGGGCACGGACGCAGGAGCCGTCGGCCCGGGAGGGGAGGAGGGTGGCATGGGGGCAGGTTCTCAGGGAAACAAACATGGCGAATGCTGTCACTCTGCCCGGCAGTGTTGTGCACCAGGGGCCTGGACGGGGGCGGCGCTGTGTGCGCTGCTGCTGCATATTATGGAGCGTGTTGTTGTGCGCGCCCGCCGTCGCGCAGCCCGGCGGCGACGCCGGCACGCGCGGATAATGCGGCGATGGAAACCAAGTGGCTTGAGGATTTTGTCAGCCTGGCAGAGACGCGCAGCTTCAGCCGTTCCGCCCAGCTGAGGCATGTGACGCAACCGGCCTTTTCGCGCCGCATTCAGGCGCTGGAGGC
>NZ_DATCUY010000301.1:0-11684 GCF_036567245.1 Achromobacter sp.
CAGCGGGCCCGCGTCCGCCACGCCAGCGAACGCTGAGCCTGCGTCGACGGCTTCCCCAGCCGCAGCGCCTGCGCCTGCGGCGCCCGCATCTGCGGCCCCTGCGTCCAAAGCGCCCGAACCCCCCGCTCCGGCCAGTTCCGACGCGGCCAAGTAGGGCTGCTTCGCCGCGCCGGGTTGCCGTAGCGCAAACAGTTGCGGCGCGCCGATATGCGGCGCGGTCCGCATCCGGCGATAATGCCGGGCATCATGACCTATCAACTCCTGAAAATGCTCCACGTCGCGGCCGTGGTCGCCTGGCTGGGCGGATCGCTGTTCGTGTCGCTCTTCCTGCTGTCCTCGCAACCGCAGGACAGTGAAGAAGCGCCGAAAGAACGCAAGATGCTGGGCGCCTTGCGCCGCTGGACGTTGTACGTGACCACGCCGGCCATGGTGCTGACCTGGCTGGTCGGCCTGCATCTGGCCATGACCTTCGGCTGGTTTGCCATGACCTGGATCTGGGTCAAGGTGGCCTTCGCGCTGGCGCTGTCGGCGCTGCTCGGCATCCAGAGCGCGGCGTTGCGCCGCATGGCCGACGGCAGCGCCAAGCGTCCGCCGCTGGTGGACCTGTATGCGCCGTTCACCGTCATCGCTTCCGCGGTCATCGTGACGCTGGTGGTCGTCAAACCCTTCTGATTCGCGCGGCCGGAAATTTGCCGGGACCATATGCCTGGCCGCCATAACCAAAAGCCCCTGTAATAAGGACTCAACGAACTATTCGTTCGCGCGGTCCGTCCCCCTCCCTAGAATCGTTTCTCTCATAACCGCATAGCCTGAGAGGCGATTCCAATATGACTTCCCGTTTCTTCAAGCGCCTGCTGGGCGCGGTGCTGGCTTCGGCGGCAATGTTCCATGGCCCGGCGTTCTCGGCCGATCCCAAGCCCCTGAAGGTGGGCGTGCGCGGCGGCGTAGACGAGCAGATCTGGGAGGTGGTGGCCCAGGTCGCAAAGAAGAACGGCCTGGCCGTGGAGCCCGTGATCATCACCGGCACCGCCAGTCCCAACGAGGCGCTCAACAACGGCGACCTGAACGCCAACGCCTTCCAGCACATTCCTTTCCTGAACGACCAGATCAAGCAGCGCGGCTACAAGCTCGTGTCCGTGGCCAACACGCTGATCTCGCCCATCGCGTTCTACTCCAAAAAATACAAGTCGCTGAAGGAATTGCCCGAGGGCGCCCGCGTCGGCATTCCCAACGACCCCAGCAACCAGACGCGCGCGCTGGTCATCCTGCGCGACCAGGGCTTGATCACGCTGAAGGACGGATTCGATCCGGCCACCGGCACGGCGACGCTGGCGGACGTGACGTCCAACCCCAGGAAGCTCAACTTCGTGGAAAGCGCCTCCGTGGTGCTGGCGCGCTCGCTGCCGGACGTGGACACCGCGGCCATCGTCAACAGCTTTGCCTATCAGGCCGGGCTGATCGCCACACGTGATGGCATCGCCGTGGAAAAGAAGGAAAACAATCCCTACGTGAACATCATTGCGGTGCGCGAACAGGACAAGAACGCGCCCTGGGTGGCTGAACTGGTCAAGGCCTATCACTCCGAGGAGGTGCGCCAGTTCATCCTGAGCAAGTACGAAGGTTCGGTCATTCCGGTTTTCTGAGGCTGGAATCGGGCAATGATGCAACACGAATTTTCCATGAACGCGCTGGCCGACGCCGCGCCGCGAACGCAGGCCGTCGGCGCGCACATCGTGTTCGAGGGCTTGCAAAAGCGCTATGAGGGCGCGCAGGGGCCGGTAGCCGCGCTCTCCGACGTGTCGTTCTCCATCGCTCGCGGCGAGGTATTCGGCATCATCGGACGCAGCGGCGCGGGCAAGTCCACGCTGCTGCGTTCCATCAACATGCTCGAGCGGCCCAGCGCCGGCCGCGTGCTGGTGGACGGCGTGGATGTGGGCGGCTTGCACGAGAATGCGCTGGTGGGCCTGCGCCGCCGCATCGGCATGATCTTCCAGCACTTCAATCTGCTGTCGGCCAAGACGGTGGCCGAGAACGTGGCCTTGCCCTTGCGCGTGGCAGGCGTGAAGCCCGCCGCCGCGCGGGCCCGGGTGGAGGAACTGCTGGAACTGGTGGGGCTGCGCGACAAGGCTGATGCCTATCCGGCAAAGCTGTCCGGCGGCCAGAAGCAGCGCGTCGGCATCGCCCGCGCGTTGGTGCACGAGCCGGAGATCCTGCTGTGCGACGAAGCCACCTCGGCGCTGGACCCCGAGACCACGCAGTCGATCCTGGCCTTGCTGCTGGACATCAATCGCAAGCTGGGATTGACCGTGGTGTTGATCACGCATGACATGGCGGTGATCCGCGAGGTCTGCCACAAGGTGCTGGTGCTGGACGGCGGCCGCAAGGTCGAGGAAGGCGAGGTCTGGCGCGTGTTCGGCAACCCCCAGGCCGATGCCACGCGGGCCTTGCTGCGGCCCTTGCAGCACGACCTGCCGGGGGACCTGGCGGCCAGGCTCGTGCCCGATCTGCAAGGCCGGGCGGGCGTTGCGGTGCTGCGGTTGCGCTTCACGGGGCAAGGGCGCCCAAATGGCGTGTCCTTGCAGGCGCTGGCGGCGCTAGGCCCCGGCGCGACGCTGCTGCATGGCGGCCTGGACCGCCTGCGCGGTCACGCCCAAGGCAGCCTGCTGGTATCCGTGCCCGCGGGCGCATTACAGGAAGAGGCCACGCGCGCCGCGCTGGTGGCCGATCAGATCAAGGTGCTGGGTTATGTCGCTGCCGATGCTTGATAAGTACCTGCAGGCCTTTCTGCAGACCCTGGCCATGGTGGGTATATCCGCCGTCATCGCCATCGTTCTGGGCCTGGCGCTGGCCGTGGTGCTGACCGTCACCGCGCCCGGCAACCTGTATCCCAGGCCGCGGTTCAACAAGGTCCTGTCGGTGACGGTGAATACCTTCCGCGCCATCCCCTTCATCATTCTGCTGGTGGCGATGCTGCCGTTCACGCGCTTTCTGGTGGGCACCACGCTGGGCACCTGGGCCGCCATCGTGCCGCTGTCGGCCAATCTGGTGCCATTCTTCGCGCGCATCGCCCAGGTCAGCCTGAACGACGTGGACCACGGCCTGGTGGAAGCGGCCAGGGCCATGGGCTGCCGCCGCTGGCACATCGTGCGCCACGTGCTGTTGCCGGAAGCCTTGCCGGGCATCATCGGCGGCATGACGGTCAGCGTCATCGCCATGATCAACGCCTCCGCCATGGCGGGCGCGGTCGGCGCCGGCGGCCTGGGCGACCTGGCGATCCGCTACGGCTACGAACGCTACGAGACCCGCGTCATGTTCGAGGTGATCGTGATCCTGATCGCGCTGGTTTCCATTGTGCAGTTCACCGGCGAATGGTTGTCGCGCCGCGCCGACCACAAACGCTGACTCTGTGCCGCAGCCCGATGCTCCGGCCTTATCCGAAAAACAGGAACACTGACATGTCCGAGTCTACGCAACACGGTTTCGCCACGCGCGCCATCCACCTGGGCTACGACCCGCTGGACGAGCAGGGCGCGCTGGCGCCGCCCCTCTATCTGACCTCCACCTACACCCAGGACAGCATCGAATCCTTCGACCAGATCCGCCTGGGTGAAAAGCAGGGCTACGTCTACGGCCGCACCCGCAATCCGACGCAGGCGCTGCTGGAAGAGCGGCTGGCGTCGCTGGAGGGCGCCGAAGCGGGCGTTGTGACCGCTTCCGGCATGGCGGCGATTTCGGCCACCTTGTTCTCGCTCCTGCAAAGCGGCGACGAGATCGTGGTGGACCAGATCGTGTACGGCACTGCCTTTACGCTGTTCACGCAAGGCCTGACGCGTTTTGGCGTGCGCGCGGTGTTCGCCGACTTCACCCGCCCCGAGACCGTGGCCGCGGCCATCGGCCCCAAGACGCGCGCCGTCTATTTCGAAACACCGGCCAATCCGAACCTGCGCCTGGTGGATATTGCGGCGGTGTCCGCCATCGCCCGCGGCAAGGGCCTGCTGACCATCGTCGACAACACCTTTGCCACGCCGGTGCTGCAGCGTCCGCTGGAGCATGGCGCCGACATCGTGCTGCATTCGGCTACCAAGTACCTGGGCGGCCATGGCGACTTGCTGGCCGGCGCGGTGCTGGGACGCAAGCAACACATCGATGCGATCCGGCTGCAGGGGTTGCGCTACTTCACTGGCGCCACCTTGTCGCCGTTCACCGCTTTCCTGGTGCTGCGCGGCATCAAGACGCTGGAATTGCGCGTGCAGCGCCACAGCGAATCCGCCTTGAAAGTGGCCAGGCTGCTGCGCGAGCATGCGGCGGTGGCAGAGGTGTTCTATCCCGGCCTGGCGGACACGGCGGGCGCGGAGATCGCGCGCCGCCAGCAATCGGCCGGCGGCGGCCTGGTCGCGTTCGAGCTGAAGGGCGGATTGGCCGCCGGGCGTAACCTGCTCAACAGCCTGAAGCTGGCCCGCATCGCGGTCAGCCTGGGCGATCCCGAAACCCTGATCCAGCATCCCGCGTCCATGACGCATGCCAGCTACACGCCGGAGGACCGCGCGCGCTACGGTCTGTCCGAGGGCTTGCTGCGCCTGTCAGTGGGCCTGGAGACGCCCGAGGACATCCTGGCCGATCTCAAGCAGGGCCTGGACCGGGCGTAGTGGCCGCGCTGCGCCACCCCACCCATTCCCCTTGCTCTTCGAAGTTGCGCGGTCCGCGCGCGGCGGCAGCCAGCCCCGCGCGCAGCGCGCCCATTTCCAGTCCGGGCATGTTTTGCAGCAGGGCGGGAGGCAGGCGCTCGACGTCGAGGATCGCGGCCTCGAATTCCATGGCCATCAGCCCGCCGCCGTCGCTGGGCACGCGCAGGAACCACAGGCCTTCCATGTAGTCGCCCGACCAGGGGTCGGGGTAGACGGCCTGCGTATAGCGGAACCCGAATTCATGGATGTCGCTCCAGGGCCAGAACTCCTGCAGCCCCAGGGCGCGCGCCAGCTCGCTGCTGCGCGTGAAACCGGTTGCGTCGAAGCTCACGGTCTCGCGTAGGGGATTCTCGGGCGGTGTCGGACCGGCGAGCAACCGTTTGATGAATGACCACATGGCGCGGAGGCGGATGAAGGGAGGCCAGTGTAGCGGCCTTCGTCGCTGCAAAAATGTTACAACGTTTGATCGAAGTCAAATCCGCGGGGCAAGGCTCGGAGTAGCGTTTGCGCTTTTCCCGACGAAGGCCGCAGGCGCAAGCCCGGCAGCCGCGGACAGGACGATCAGCGTAGCGAGGACAGGATCGATGACAGACAAGACAACCCCAGCCACCGAACAAGCCGTAGCGGAAGCGCCGCGCAAGCGCGCCGCCAGGCGGACCGCCAGCGCGTCCACCAAGCCGGTCGCCAAGGCAGTGGTCAAAACCGTAGTCACGCCTGTGACCACCAGCCGCAAGCCGCGTGCGGCCAAGGCCCCCGCGGCTGTCGATTCCGCGGCGGGCGGTTCCGTGTCCACGGCAGCCGCCGCCGAGCCGGCTCTCAATGTGCGCAAGCGCGTCGTCGCCCGCCAGGATGCCGCGCGGCAGGAGACTGTGGCCGTGCTGGCCGATATCGCCCGTCGCTATAACGTCAGCGCGCCGGCCCAGGCGCGCGAGGCGCTGCGCTCGGTCATCGAGGAGTTGTCGCCGGACGACGCGCAGGCGGTGCATCGTGCGCTGCTGGAAGCCAATTCGGTGGTGCCGCGCACGCGCCGCAATCCCGACGACGAGCTGGCCGCGGACTGGCGCGAAGGCATCTATCCCTATCGCCACCGCATGCTGCGCCGTAACTACGAAAAGCAGAAATACAGCCTGCAGGTCGAACTGCTGAAGCTGCAGGCCTGGGTCAAGGCCACCGGCCAGCGCGTCGTGATCCTGTTCGAAGGCCGTGACGCCGCCGGCAAGGGCGGCACCATCAAGCGCATGATGGAACACCTGAACCCGCGCGGCGCGCGCGTGGTCGCCCTGGAGAAGCCGTCCGACACGGAAAAAGGCCAGTGGTACTTCCAGCGCTACGTGCAGCACCTGCCCACCGCGGGCGAGATCGTCATGTTCGACCGCTCCTGGTACAACCGCGCCGGCGTTGAACGCGTGATGGGCTTCTGCACCCAGAACGAATACCTGGACTTCCTGCGCCAGGTGCCGGATTTTGAACGCCACCTGGTCAGTAGCGGCATCCACCTGGTGAAGTTCTGGTTCTCGGTCAGCCAGGAAGAGCAGCGTCGCCGCTTCCTGCAGCGCAAGGTGCATCCGCTCAAGCAGTGGAAGCTCAGCCCGGTCGACCTGGCCTCGCTGGACAAGTGGGACGACTACACTCGCGCCAAGGAAGCCATGTTCGCGCACACCGACACGGCCGACGCGCCCTGGGTGGTGGTCAAGTCCGACTGCAAGAAGCGCGCGCGGATCAATGCGATGCGCTACGTGCTCAGCCGCATGCCGTACGAAGGCAAGAGCAGCGATCCCATGATGGCCCTGGATTCGCTGATCGTGGGGCGCGCGCTGTAGCCGTTCAGGCGCCCAGCGCCTGCAGGTTCAGCGTGTAGCTGCGGCCGATCCAGACGGCGCAGTCGCGGTGGTCGCGGATCGAGTCACCGGTGTTGGGGTGCATGAAGACATCCAGCGTCCCGTGATGCAGCGTCAGCCAGGTGGCGATCTCCGCGAAGTGCTCGGGCGTGAAGGCGATCTGGTAGCTCCACTGGGGATGCGGGCCGACGGGGCGCTCATGGAAGCGCCCCAGTTCCATCTTGCCGGCAAAGCTTGCGGCGATCCGTTCGCGCAAGGCGTGTGCCGCATCGCGGCTGCCGGCGTCGAAATACACATGGGCGTGCCAGCTGGCGACATCGCTGGTTTGCAGATTGGTCATTGCGAATACTCCGTCGATGTCAGCCGCCAGCGCGCTTGGCGCGGAAGCCTTGTTTTTGCAGGGTGTCCATGACGCGCTCGCAGTGTTCGCCCTGGATCTCGATCACGCCGTCCTTCACGGTTCCGCCCGAACCGCAGGCGTTGCGCAACTGCTTGCCCAGCGCGTTCAGCGTCGCGCCGTCCAGCGCCAGGCCCTTCACCACGGTGACGCTCTTGCCGCCGCGTCCCTTGGTTTCGCGCGATACGCGCGCCACGCCGTCGCCGGCGGCAACCGCCTGCGCGGCCTGCTTGCACAGGCACTGCGCCTGTGGTTTGCGGCATTCGGGGCACATGCGGCCGCCGTCGGTGGAATAGACCAGGCCGCCTGTAGAACTGCTTTTCATGATGGGCTTGCGAATAAGAAGGTTGATGGTCGTCGGCGCGGGCGGATTACTTGCCGCGCATCAGGTCTATCAGCCGCCGGTCGCGCTTGGTCGGGCGGCCGGCCTCTATGCCCAGCGCGGGCTCGGGCGCCAGGCGGCGCATTTCGGCGGCGCGCTCACGGGCTGCGACGCTTTCGGGCGTTTCCTCGTAGAGCTGGCGCGCGACAGGGGCGGGGCCGCGCACCCCGCTGACGCCCATCACCCGCACATGCAGCGCCGGGTCTTCCTTGCGCACCGTGACCAGGTCGCCGGGGGCGACCTCGCGCGCGGGCTTGGCGGGCTGGTCGTTCACCAATACCCGGCCCTTGCCGATTTCCTGCACGGCCAGGCTGCGCGTCTTGTAGAAGCGCGCGGCCCATAGCCATTTGTCCAGCCGGATCTTGTCCATTTTCTTTGTTCCCGCGGCATTGCTGCCCAAGCACCAATGATAGCCGCCGGGGAAACGTTCCGCCTGCGGCGCGCCGTTCCTCCCGCGATCCGGCCTCTTGCTTTCAGCGACCTTGCGTTCACCCTGCCGGAACGCTTAAGCCAGGCTTAAAACGGCCGGTGCGCCGGAACTCGATGCGCGTCTCTCGTCTAACCAGAAACGCGTATCGGAGGGCAATCGACTCATGGACCTGAACTGGCAGCAGCAACTGGCGGAAAGCGGGCTATGGCTGGCGCGTGCGTTCGGCATTTCAGCCGTCGTGCTGGTGCTGGCGGTGGGCTTGCTCGCGCGCTACACGGACTGGGGGCGTAAATTCTGGCGTCTGGCGTGGCCGTATCTGGATCCCCGGCGCAGCTGGCGTCCCTTGCTGATGCTGGCGCTGCTGTTGTTCCTGGCGATGTTCGCCGTGCGCATGACGGTGCTGTTTTCGTTCTGGTACAACGGCTTCTACAGCGCGCTGCAGGCGCTGGACCAGGGCGCATTCTGGCGCTTCCTGGGCATATTCTCGGTGCTGGCCTGTGTGCACGTGGTGCGCACGCTGGTCGACAGCTATGCCGGGCAGGCCTTCGATATCCGCTGGCGCGTGTGGCTCAACGATCGCCTGACCCGCGACTGGCTGGGCGCGGGCGCCTATTACCGGGGACATTTCGTCGATTCCCCCGTCGACAATCCCGACCAGCGCATCGAGCAGGACATCGCCATGTTCGTGACGGGCTCGCGCACGCTGGCGATCGGCGCGCTGAGCGCGGTCGTCTCGCTGGTGGCGTTCACTTCCATCCTCTGGGGCCTGTCCGGCGCCCTGACCGTGGCCGGCGTGGAGATCCCGCGCGCCATGGTGTTCATGGTGTACCTGTATGTGATCGTGGCGACGTTGTTCGCGTTCAAGATCGGGCGTCCGCTGATCCAGCTGAATTTCCTGTCCGAGCGGCTGACGGCGAACTTCCGCTACGCGCTGGTCCGCCTGCGCGAGAACGCCGAGAACGTGGCGTTCTATCAAGGCGAGAACGTGGAGCGCGCCACCTTGTGGACGCGTTTCTCGTCCTACATCGCCAACCTGTGGGCGCGCGTGTACCGGGGGCTGAAGTTCGACGGCTTCAATCTGTCGGTGAGCCAGGTCGCGGTGGTGTTCCCCTTCATCCTGCAGGCGCCGCGTTTCTTCAGCGGCGCGATCAAGCTGGGCGATGTCATCCAGACTTCGCAGGCCTTCGGGCAGGTGCAGGATTCCCTTTCCTTCTTCCGTACCTCTTACGACACCTTTGCGCAGTACCGCGCCACCCTGGACCGACTGAACGGTTTTCTGGACGCCAACGAGGCCGCGCGCGCGCTGCCTGCGGTGCAGACCGAACCCTTGCCCGACGGCCTGGATATCGAAGACGTGCAGGTGGCGCGGCCCGATGGCACGGTCCTGCTGCGCGACCTGAACCTGAGCTTGCGGCCGGGCCAGGCGCTGCTGATCAAGGGACCGTCGGGCAGCGGCAAGACCACCTTGCTGCGTGCGCTGGCCGGTCTCTGGCCGTACGCGCAGGGTTTGGTGCGGCGGCCGCAGGGCGCCTCTGCCTTGTTCCTGTCGCAACGGCCGTATCTGCCCTTGGGCGACCTGCGCGGCGCGGTCGCATATCCGGGGCTGGCGCAGCCCGAGGACGATGCGCGCCTGGCCGAAGCGCTGCGCCAGGTCAACCTGGGGCATCTGGCCGGCCGGCTGGACGAGGTGGCCGATTGGTCGCGCATCCTTTCCATCGGCGAACAGCAGCGCGTGGCGTTCGCGCGCGTGCTGTACAACCGGCCCGCCATCGTCTTCCTGGACGAAGCCACGTCCGCCACGGATGAAGGGCTGGAGCATGCGTTGTACAGCCTGCTGCGCGGGGAGCTGCCATCCTGCATGCTGGTCAGCGTGGGGCATCGCAGCACGCTCGATGCTTTCCATACGGACAGGCTGGACCTGGATGGGACGGGGAGCTGGCGGTTCGGGCCGATGGCCGTGGCGGCTGGCCCCGCGCAGCGTCGCCAGCCTGTGGATGGACGTTCCGATGGGCTGCAGCGGGCGGCGGCCTAGCCGGCCGCCCGGCAGCGTTCAGGTGCCCACGCGCAGCGGGCCGGTCAGCTTGCGCAGCGCGGCGATCACGCTTTGCGCGGTGATGCGGCCGGTCTTGGGATTGGCCGACGGAATGTTCTGGATTTCCATCGAGAACGAGGCCGAGTCGGACACGACTTCGACGCGGTGCAGATTGCGTTCCAGCGAGGGGTCGGCCCAGATTTCGAGGGTGGTCCTGTCCGGACCGATGCCGGCCAGCGACACGCTGACCGCCACGTTCAGGTTGGCAGGAAAGCCCACCGCCGCTTCGCGCGGCGAGCCGCGGAAGATCAGGCGCGGTTCGGTGATGTCCGCGATGTCGATATTGTTGTCGGTCAGGTAGGGCGCGCCCAGCAGGCCGCGTACCGGCTTGCGGGTGATCATGGTGACGGAATGGATGACGCCTTCAGCGGCCGCCGTGATGGCGTCCAGGCCCAGGATGGCGCCCGAAGGCACCAGGATCTGGCCGTGGTGCTGGCGCGCGAGTTCGATCAGGTCGTCATGGCGCAGCAGGGCGCCGGAACTGAGCACCACCATCTTCTTGCCGGCGCGCAGCACGGGTTCGGCGATGTCGCGGAACACCGCGGCGGGCGCGCATTCCACCACCACGTCGCAATGCTCGTGCAGCGCGTCGACGGTGGTGTAGGCAGGCGCGGCCTGGGTCCAGGCAAAGGCCGGCGGGGCCTTGGGATCGCGCACCGCCACGGCGGTGAGCGTCAGGCCGGGCAGGCCGGCGTCCAGGGATTGCGCCACGGCCTGGCCGATGGCGCCGAAGCCGGCGATGCCGACGCGGTAGCTGTTCATAAGGGTCCAGAGTAGGGCCGCGGCGCGCCGCGGGTGGTTCGGAAAGGGCTGGGCGACTATGCGATGACGAGGCGCCGGGCTGCCGGCCACTGTAGCCACCGGGCCGGCAGGCGTCAATGCGGAATGGCGACCATGCCCGGCTACACTTTGCGTCCCAGCCTACAGGAGCACAGGCATGCATATCCTTCCGGAAACGCCGGGCGACCGCGACGCGATCTTCACGCTGACGCAAGCCGCGTTCAAAGACCACCCCCACAGCCAGCAGACCGAGGGCTACATCACCAACGCGCTGCGCGAGGCCGGCGCATTGACGCTGTCGCTGGTGGCGCGCTTGGATGGGCGCATCGTAGGCCACGTCGCGTTTTCTCCGGTGACGGTCAGCGATGGCTCGGCGGACTGGTACGGCCTGGGGCCGGTGGCGGTGCTGCCCGGTCTGCAAGGCCAGGGCATCGGCGCGGCCTTGATCCGGGAGGGCCTGGAGCGCCTGAAGGCGCTGGGCGCGGCCGGCTGCGTGGTCATGGGGGATCCGGCGTACTACGGGCGATTCGGTTTTGCGCAGATGCCTGACTTGACCTATCCCGGCGTGCCGCCGGAGTACTTCATGGCCCAGGTGTACACGCGCCCGGCGCAAGGCCAGGTCGCGTATCACCCGGGTTTCGAAGCGACGGCGTAGCGGGCAGGGGGGGAGGCGGCAGCGTGAATTCCGCGCCGACATAGTAGGCGGCGATGTCCAGGACGCCCGATGCGAGCCGTCCCGCCCATTCATCCAGCACGCGGCGCTCTTCCGCGCCGACCCTCGCTCCCAGAACCAGCCGCAGCGACGCGGCTTCCTCCAGGCCGTAGCGGGTCGCGCGTCCCACCGTCAGCGCGCCCGCGGCATGGTCGGCGGCGGCGCGCTGCACGCACAGTCCCGAATCGGCCAGGGCCGAGGCCAGGTAGACCTGCGGGTCGCGGGCCACCCAATCCAGCACATTGCCGATCTGCCACACGCCGGTTTCGCGGCAGACGCGCGTGACGCCATCGCGGCCGCCGTCCATCATGGCGAACACCACGCGGGCGTCGCGCGCGGACAGCGCGCGGGTCCAGGCGGCGCCCAGC
>NZ_DATCUY010000302.1:0-1784 GCF_036567245.1 Achromobacter sp.
GATCTTCCCGACAACCTGCGTGCACCCACCGAGATCTCGGCCTCCACGGGCATCGCGTTCGAGGACTACAACCGCACCTACGCGCCGGGAACCAACAACCTCCAGAACTACTACGCGCTGCCGCTGACGGACCAGAGCAATCGCACGAGCTTCTACTCGGGCGTCAACAGCGCCGCCTACGCACGGGCCGGTGTCGCCGTGGTCATTTCCAAGTCGGAGAAGCGGGCCGCCTTCGTCGACCTGCGCCCGCTGTTCAGCTACTACCGCGAGAAGTACTTCGGCGGCAGCCAGTCCGATTTCAACGCCATGGTCGCCAGCCGCGGCGCCGGCGCCAGCCAGTGGCCCTACACCTTCGACGCAGTGGCGTCGCAGAAGCCGACGGTCATCAAGACCATCGACCTGGACAACCGCCCGACGGCCGTCAGCGTGCGGCCCAACGACGGCCCGCGGCGCGCCTTCATCGCCACGCAGGAAGGCCAATTGCACATCTACGACCTCGGCAACTACCTGACGCCCTCCGGCGGCGGCGCGGCCGCGGAGATCGTGCGCAAAGGCGGCGTGACCGTCGGCCGCAACCCGACCCACATCGCCTACGCCAAGCCGCACGACAGCAACAAGGTCTACGCGCAGGGCTTCGCACGCGAGGTCATCGTCACGTCGCGCGGCGACCGTCGGATCGACTGGGTGCAGTTTGGCGCCGACTTCAACAGCGGCGTTGCCCGTGCCAACCCGTTGACCGACACGCGGCTGGTGGACCCCATCGCCGCCGAAGATGCCGAGAACCACGGCACCGAGTCCTATGTCCTGTCCGTGGCGGACTACGGCGGAAAGCAGCTGTCCAACTACCGCTATGGCCCCGTGGTCTTCTGGACCAACCAGGGCAGCGGCAAGGCGTGCCAGCCGCCGAATGGCTGTGCGACCAATGGTACCTACGAGTTCGGTGGCAGCTTCGCGCTGCCGGGGGGGCCGTTCCAGGTCTCCGGGTCGAACATCCCTTGACGGCCGCCGCGCGGCGCCGGTCTCATCGACCGGCGTTCAGCGCGGCCAGCCGTTCGGGTGTGCCCACATCCGTCCATCCGCCCAGGTAGCGTTCCGCGCTGACCTGGGCTTTTTCGATGGCGCGCCGCAACAGCGGCGCCAGCGCGGCCTTCGTGCCCTGCGGGTTGCCGGGCGGGATGTCGCAGTGCGGCGGCGCGAAGAAGGCGGCGCGGTAGAGGGCGATCGTCGAGAAGGTCAGGCGCTCGGGCGCGTCGTTCAGGGCCAGGCCGTCGGCCGACAGGCCGAAATCGCCCTTGGCGTTATGTGACGGATTTGGCACCAGCCACAGGTGGGCGAGCCGGCCGCTGCTGACAAAACGTGTCACAGCCGCCTCGGAAAAGACGAAATCCGGCGCATACACGTCGCCGGCCGCGACCCAGAACACGTCCGCGAGCATCGGCAATGCGCGCACGATGCCGCCGGCTGTCTCCAGCGCGCCGCCGAAGTCGCGGCCTTCATGGGAGTAGGCGATGTGCAACGGCGTGCGGTCACCGAGACCGGTGCCATCGCCGAAGCGCGCCTCGATCTGCTCGCCCAGCCAGGCGGTGTTGACCACCACCGACGAAAAGCCGCCGGCCGCCAGCGCCTCCAGCGGCCACTGCATCAGCGGCTTGCCGCCCACGTCGAGCAGGGGCTTGGGCATGGCGTCGGTCAGCGGGCGCATGCGCTCGCCGCGGCCGGCGGCCAGCACCATGGCTTGGGCGCCGTTCATGCCTCGATCACCAAAGTGCCGCCGCGCGCGATCT
>NZ_DATCUY010000303.1:0-1788 GCF_036567245.1 Achromobacter sp.
TACACGGCTATTTGAATCAGCGTTTCGCCCTGTCGCGCCAGCCGGCCTTTCGATCAGGCGCGCGGCTGTTCCGGCTGATGATTCCGTGGCGGATGAAGCTCGATTACTACGGCCGCCACCTGTTCCCAAGTGATTTCCCCCGGCGGGGCAGGCTGCTGGACGTTGGCTGCGGCAACGGGTCTTTTCTTGCGCGGGCTGCGGAAATGGGATGGCAGGTCAACGGCCTGGACCCTGACCCGGCGGCGGTCGCCGTGTGCGCCGGCCAGAATCTGCACGTCGTGCAAGGCGCATTACGCGACGCGCCCGCCGAGTGGGCTGGGCAATTCGACGTGGTCACGATGAGTCACAGCATCGAGCATGTGACCGACCCGGGAATGGAACTGAAGCGGGTATACAGCCTGCTGCGGGCGGGTGGGGTGCTGTGGCTGGCCTGCCCGAACCCGGACAGTCTGGGATCACGCCTCTACGGGCGGGCGTGGCGTGAATTGCACCCGCCGTATCATCTGGTTATCCCTTCTGCACGGCAGCTCTCGCGCCTGCTCCTGGATGCCGGCTTTGCGCATCCGGCGCCGGTCAGGCGCGGAGCACACGCACGCCGGATGATTCGGGAAAGCGCAGAAAATGCCCGCCGTGTGGGCGGCGTGGCGATGCATGTCAAGGCCTTGCTTGCGCCACTCGTTAGGGTGCTGGCCGACCTTGCGGCAACCGCAGTGCCCGGCGGCGCCGAGGAGACCGTGATCATGGCGCGGCGGCCCGCGCAACCATGAACGCGACCGCACTTGCGCCCACCGTCGGGTTGATCCTGCATTTTCGGCACCATGCGCACACTGCGGCCTGTTTAGCTTCGTTGCAGGCCGATGGTATCGACCGGGCGGTGCTGGTGGACAACTCCGAGGACGACGGCACGTCGCTGTCGTTGCTGCGTCCGGCATTGGCCACGCTGGCCGTGCAGGGCATGGATGTGGCAATTTGCGAGCCGGGTCGGAATCTGGGTTTTTCGGCTGGCGTGAACTGGGGGCTCGCCGAAATCCGCAAACGATTCGGCGCGGTCTGCGTGCTGTTGATCAACAACGATGCAAGGCTGCGACCGGGGGGGCACAGCGCCCTGCGAGGCGCAATTGAGCAGGGAAACGAGCTGGCTGCCGCTCGTCAGCAGTCGTCCACTGGCGGGACGATTAGTTCGATTTTTTATCACCGTTCAACCGGCCTCATGCTGCGCAGGTCCAGGCCGGGAACATACGAATATCTCAGTGGCTGCTGCATGCTGTTGGCACCTGGCTTGGCGACGCCACCGCTGTTCGACGAAGCGTTCTTCTTCTACGGCGACGACATTGACCTGGCCTGGCGCCTGAAACAGCGCGGAATCCCGCAAGCCATGGTGCCGACAGCCCTTGTCGATCATGAGACATCGACAGGCAGTCGCAACGGTTCAATGTTTTACGAATACCACATGGCTCGCGCCCATTGGCTGCTGGCCGGCAAGCTAGCCGGCAACCGCGCCCAGCATGCCTTGTATCTGGCCGGGCGCGCGCTGTTTTTGCCTATGCGCGCGCTGCTGCGTGCCGTGAGGCAGCGCACGATGGTGCCGGTGCGTGCCCTGTTTGCCGCTAGCCGGGACGTTGCGCTTGGCCGGCGTCGATCCCTGACGCCACCGCCGGGTTAGTCCCCGGCAAGGGCCGCTGTATGCTGCGCCACAGAAAAAGCCCGCCAGCCGCGGCCATGCTCGCCTCGCTGGCCAGCACGGCGCCAATCAGACCGTTCAAGCCGAAACGCGGTACCAGCAGCAAC
>NZ_DATCUY010000304.1:0-8168 GCF_036567245.1 Achromobacter sp.
GGCTTGGCCAGGAAGGCGAACGAGCGCGCCATCGGCACCGCGGGCAGCCTGCGTCCGGTCAGCAGCGTGGTTTCGGCCGGGCCGACGAAGAGCACGCCATCTTCGCGCGTGAACTGGCGCAGTACCTGCACCGCGCGTTCCTGCGTGGCCGAGTCGAAGTAGATGAGCAGGTTGCGGCAGAACACGAAATCATAGGGCGCCACGCCGGCCAGCAGATCGGGATCGAACAGATTGCCCGGCTGGAACCGCACCTGCCCCATCACCTGGGCGGCCAGTTGATGGCCGTCGGCGGTCTCGGAGAAATAGCGGTCGCGATAGCCCAGGTCATCGCCGCGGAAGGAATTGCGGCCATACAGGGCGCGCTGCGCGAATTCAACCATGCGCACGCTGATGTCGAAGGCGTCGATCTGGAAACGTTCGGCGGGCACGCCCGCGTCCAGCAGCGCCATGGCGATGGAATAAGGCTCCTCGCCACTGGAACAGGGCACGCTCAGCACCCGCAGCACACGGCCTTCGGCGCCGGCGGCATACAGGCGCGCCCGCGCCAGAGCGGCCATGGCCGCCTGCGATTCGGGATAACGGAAAAACCAGGTCTCCGGCACGATGACCGCTTCGATCAGCTGCTGCATCTCGGCGGGCGACGCCTGCACCTGCCACAGATAATCCTGTTCGTCGGCAACGCCCGCCATGCCCATTCTGCGCCGCACCGCGCGCTCCACGGCGGCCTTGCCGATGGAGCCGCTGTCCAGGCCCATGCGCCGCTTGAGCAAGGCGCTGAAATCGTCGATCAGCATCATGGCCGCGCCTCGCGCGCCGCGCCTGCGGCATTCTCGGGAAACAGCAGCGCCCGTACCGGCGCGGGCAGCAGATCGTCGACGTTGACGGCTTGCACCATGCCGCCGGCATCGCTGAGCACCGCGCCCAGATAGCGCGCGCCCGGATTGTCCAGGCCGCCGGACTGGAACGCGGCGGGATCGTAATGCACGGTTTCGGTCGCCTGCTCCAGGATCAGCCCCAGCAGATGCTGCGGCCCGTCCGGAACCGCCCGGTAGCGCACCAGAGCCAGCCGGGTGCTGGTCACGGCGGCGGCCGCACCGCCGCCCGCCAGCGCGCTCATGTCGATGACGGGTATGGCGACGCCGCGGCGGTCCATGACGCCGGCCACCCAGGCCGGCGCGCCCGGCACCTGCTTGAACTCGCGCAGGCCCAGCACCTCGGCGATGTCTCTCGCGTCCAGCGCATAGCGGTCGCCGCCGATGCGGAACAGCAGATACAGCCGGCGTCCGGCCGCAGCAGAGTGAGCGTGCTCCGCCATGGCAGCCGTCACACCTTGAAGCGCGACACGCCGCTGCGCAGGTCGTTGGCGACCAGCGTCAGCTCTTCGATCGCCAGCGTGGACTGACGCAACGACTCCACGGTCTGCTGCGCGGCATCGCTCAGCTGCTGCAAGGCCTGATTGATCTGCTCGGCGCCGGTGGCCTGCGCCTGCATGCCTTCGTTGACCATCTGCACGCGCGGGGCCAGCGTCTGCACCTGCTGGATGATCTGCGACAACTGGTCGCCGACCTGCTGCATGTCGGCCATGCCGCGCCGGACTTCTTCGGAAAACTTGTCCATGCCCATGACGCCGGCCGACACCGACGACTGGATCTCGCGCACCATCTGCTCGATGTCATAGGTGGCGACGGCGGTCTGGTCCGCCAGCCGGCGGATCTCGGTGGCCACCACCACGAAGCCGCGGCCGTACTCGCCCGCCTTCTCGGCCTCGATCGCCGCGTTCAGCGACAGCAGGTTGGTCTGGTCAGCCACTTTCGTGATTGTCGTAACCACTTGCGTGATATTGCCGGCCTTCTCGTTCAGGATCGCCAGCTTCGCGTTGACCGAGCCCGCCGCGCCCACCACGTTGCGCATGGTGTCCTCCATGCGCGCCAGGCCCACCTGGCCGCTGCCCGCCAGCGCCGCGGTCTGCTCGGCCGCGCCCGAGACTTCCGCCATGGTGCGCACCAGCTCGCGCGAGGTGGCGGAAATTTCGCGCGAGGTGACGCCGATTTCCGTGGTGGTGGCGGCGACCTCGGAAGCCGTGGCCTGCTGCTGTTTGGAGGTAGCAGCAATTTCGGTCACCGAGGTGGCCACCTGCACCGCCGAGCGCTGCGTCTTGCCGACCAGCCCGGTCAGCTCGTCCACCATGCCGTTGAAGCCGGTTTCGATGGCGTTGAACTCGTCCTTGCGCGCCAGCGTCAGGCGCCGCGTCAGATCGCCGCCGCCCGTGGCTTCCAGTGTCTTGACGATGGCGCGCATCGGGTTGGCAATCGCACGCATCAGCATGATGCCGCAGATGATGGCGGCGACGATCGCCAGGCCCAGCGACACCAGCATGCGCACTTCCGCGCTATCCACCGACTGCCTGATGGCGGCCGCCGCTTCATCGGCCTGCTTCTTGTTTTCCAGCACCATCCTGGCCAGGATGTCGCGGCCCTTGTAGAACGCGGGCCGCAGCTCCGCCTTGATCAGGGCTTGCGCTTGCGCCGGGTTCGCCAGCGTGGCCGGCGCAAGCACATTGGCGCGGATGCGCTTGTAGTCCTGGAGTTCCTTCTCGAACTCGCTGAACATCCCGCGATCGTCTTCGCGCGCGATGGTGCGGCGGTACTGCTCGGTATGGTCCGCCAGCAATTGGTCAGTCCCGGGCAACCCGGCCAGGATGCTGTTGCGCTCCTGCTCCGTCTCCATGTTCAACGCGTCCTGCACCAGCACGAAGCCGGCGAACCAGGAGGCGCGGATCGAGGTGCTGTAGTAGATGCCGGGCACGGCGTCGTTGTTGATCAGTTCGACTTCCGACTCGATGACCAGCAGGCGCCGGTAATCCATCACCACCATCAACGCCATGATGGCCAGGATCGCCAGGAAGCTGGCCAGGATGCGCTGGCGTAGTGTCAGATTGTTCATGCCGGGAAACCTCTATGCAAAATCAACTCGTCGATTGGGCCGAAATATTCTGGAACAGAACGAGGGACACAAGGCTGTCCATTTATTACGGGATGTTGTGAGTTGGATGACAATTATTGCAAAGGCAAAGGCCCCCAGCCACGGAAAACGCTGAAATTGCGCCAAATGTGGCGGTTTGCGTCGGGAAAAAGCAAAGCCCTCTTACAAGGGCTTGTCTTTTCCCGCAACAATGCGTACCGGACCCGTTTTCAGGCGGTTTCACTCCAGAGCGCCGCGGGCGGCCGGGAGTCGACCCAATCGCGTGTCTGTCCGTAGGCGTGCGCCAGTTGCAGGACAGCCAGGTCAGCTTGTGGCGGCCCGATAAGCTGCAGACCCATGGGCAAGCCGGCGGCATTGAATCCCACCGGCACGCTGATTACCGGGCAGCCCGCCAGCGTCCAGGGCGTGACGGTCTCCATCCAGCGGTGATAGGTGTCCATGGGACGCCCGGCGATCTCCTTGGGCCAGTCCAGCGCCGCGTCGAAGGGAAACACCTGGGCCGACGGCACCGCCAGAAAGTCCACGTCTTCGAACATGCGCATCACGGTCTGGTACCAGGCGCTGCGCTCTTCGGTGGCTTGGTAGACCTGCCGCGCCGTCATGCCTTCCAGCCCCTCGACTTCCCAGACCACGGCCGGCTTCACCAGCTTGCGCGTTTCGGGATTGTGAACCAGGGGATGGAGCTGCCCGCCCACCATCAGGTGGCGGTGGGCCAGCCAGATCCGCCAGAGGCGTTCGCCGGCGAATGGCACCTGATAGTCGACCGCCTCGCAGCCGGTCTGCGCCAGATCGGCCAGGGCCTGCTCGCAGAGTTCCAGGATGCCCGCCTCCATTGGCAGGTAGCCGTTCCAGTCGCCCAGCCAGCCCACGCGCTTACCGCGCAGGTCGGCGTCCAGCGGCTGGGCGAACTGGGCGGGGTCGCCGGTCAGGGACAGCGGCACGCGCCGGTCCGGCCCCGCCATCACGGACAGCAGCATGGCCACGTCGCGCGGCGACCGGCCCATGGGCCCTTCGTAGGCCAACTGCTTGAGGAAGACCTCGGTCGACGGCCCGTAGGGCACCCGGCCGGCCGAGGGGCGCATGCCGTAGACGTTGCAGAACGCCGCGGGATTGCGCAACGAGCCGCCGAAGTCGCTGCCGTCCGCCACCGGCAACATGCGTGCCGCCAGGGCAGCGGCCGCACCGCCGCTGCTGCCGCCCGCGGTCCTGGACGGATCGTAGGGGTTGCCGGTGACGCCGTATACCGGGTTGTAGGTATGCGAGCCCAGCCCGAACTCCGGCACGTTGCTGCGGCCGATGAAGATGGCGCCGGACGCGCGCATGCGCTCGATGATGATGGAATCGTGCGCCGTGACCTGGTCCTTGTAGACCAGCGAGCCCATGGACGTGACCATGCCGCGCACCGCGGTCAGGTCCTTGGGCGCCTGCGGCATGCCATGCAGAAAGCCCAGCCATTGGCTCGCGGCCAATTGCGCGTCGCGCTCATCCGCCTCGCGCATCAGCTCGTCGCTGTCGCGCCGGGCGACGATGGCGTTGAGCTTCGGGTTGATCCGGTCGATGTGCGCCAGATAGGCCGTCATCACTTCGCGGCAGGACACCTGGCGCTGCCGGATCGCCTCGGACAGCGCGTGGGCCGGCATGGCCACGATGTCGTTCAACGGGGCGGCGATGGACATGCTTGTCTCCTCTATGGCGCACCTCGAAACGGGGCGCCTTGTCATATTGGGCGGCGCTGGCCGGACACCGGTCGCGCAGGCAGACAATACTACGCCCGCGGATCAGGAGGGCTCGTTGGACACCGTGTCGAACCCTGACTTTCCTTTCCTGTCGAACAGGCAGGAGGCGACAAACTCGCGTTTCCTGCCGCTGGCGTCCGTGAAGGTGTAGTCGGTGCTGATCATCCATACCAGCGGCCCGACGTCCTGCATCACGTCGTAGACGTCGGGAACGTCCAGGTCGGTCGCCTGGTACAACGGCGAACTCTTGTCTTCAGCGACCATCTGCTTGAGGATCGCGGGCGTTTCCTTCCGGCATAGCGTGATCAGGTCGCCCGCCTTTTTCTTGGACCACAGGTCCGCATCCGTGTAAGGCAAATCGCGCTCGCGGGCCAAGGCGGGATTGGACGCCAAGGCGCAGAGCAGGCCGCAAGCGGCCAGGAAACGGGAACCGGTCATCGATGCATCCGAAGTCAGAAAAACGAAGGCCGGATGATACGCGAGGCAGGCGCAATCCCTTGCGCCAGATCGAGACACCGCCAGCCGCTGACGGAACTGCGCCCCGCCTGATCAATCCACGCGCCACCAGCCGGGCAACAAGCCGCGCACCTTGGCGCGGCGGTAGCGGTCGTCGATCAGGTGCACCGTGCCCACGTCGTGTTCCGTACGGATGACGCGGCCCGCCGCCTGCACCACCTTCTGCATGCCGGGATACAGGTAGGTGTAGTCGTAGCCGTTCTCGACCCCATAGCGCTGGTCCATGGCGCGCTTCATGTTTTCATTCACGGCGTTTACCTGCGGCAGTCCCAGCGTGGCGATGAAAGCGCCGATCAAGCGCTTGCCGGGCAAGTCCACGCCCTCCGAAAAAGCGCCGCCCAGCACCGCAAAGCCCACGCCCTGCCCGGTTTCGGTAAAGCGCGCCAGGAACGCGGCCCGGCCGGCCTCGTCCATGCCCGGGGTCTGCAGCCAGATCGGCACGGCGGGGTGGCGCTCGCGCATCAGGTCCGACACCTGGCGCAGATAGTCGAAGCTGCTGAGAAAGCCCAGGTAGTTCCCTGGCCGCTCCGCATACTGCCGCGCAATCAGTTCGACGATGGGTTCCAGCGAGCGCTCGCGGTCGCGATAGCGCGTGGACACGTTGCCCACCACCCTCACCGCCAGCTGTTCGGCCTGGAACGGCGCAGCCACGTCGAGCCAGGGCGTGGCCGCAGGCAGGCCCAGCGTGTCGCGGTAGAACTGCTGCGGGCTCAGCGTGCCGGAAAACAGCACGGTAGCGTGCGCCGCCGCGTAGCGCGCCGCCAGATACGGCGCCGGGATCACATTGCGCACGCACAGCACGGAAGGCGGCGTCTTGGCGCCGGCGGCGCTTGCATCCGACCGGGTCACATCGAACAACGCGTGCGAACCGAACTGCTCGGCCAGCCGCATGAATTGCAGGGCCTCGAAGTAGAACGCCAGCACCGGGTCGTCCTGGGGCAGCGGCGATTCGGCCATGTGTTCCATGATCGCGCCCACCGCCTTCTGCACTGCAGCCAGCACCCCGGCCGCCACCTCGTCATAGGCCTGATAGCGTTCAGCCTGCTTCTTGTTGAGCGCATTCCAGGAGCGTTGCAGGCCGTCCAGGGATTTCTTCAGCGCCTTGGGCGCGGCGTAGCGCGCCGCCGCCAGCGAGGCCTGATCGAGCTCGCCCGTATACATGCGGCGCGCCCGGTCGACCAGGTTGTGGGCCTCGTCCACCAGCACCGCCACCTTCCATTGGTAGACCTGGGTCATGGCGTACAGCATCGCCGTGGCGTCGTAGTAGTAGTTGTAGTCGCCCACCACCACGTCGCTCCAGCGGATCAGTTCCTGCGACAGGTAATACGGGCAGACCTGGTGCTCACGCGCAGTCGCCGCCACGGTGGCGGCATCCAGCCGCGCGTGCGTCAGCGCGGCCTCGCGCGCCTGTGGCAAGCGGTCATAGAAACCCTGGGCGAGCGGGCAGGATTCGCCGTGGCAGGCCAGGTCCGGATGCACGCAGGTCTTGTCGCGCGCCTGCAGGTCCAGCACCCGCAGGCCGGGCGCGGCGGGCTGAGCGTTGACGGTGTCCAGCGCTTCCAGCGCCAGGCCGCGTCCCGGGCTCTTGGCCGCCAGGAAGAAGATCTTGTCCAGGCCCGCGCCCGGACTGGCCTTGAGCAGCGGGAAGATCGTGCCCAGCGTCTTGCCTATGCCGGTGGGCGCCTGCGCCATCAGGCAACCGCCGTCGCGTGCCGTGCGATAGGAGGCCACGGCCAGCTCGCGCTGCCCGGCGCGGAACTCGCCATGTGGAAACTTAAGCGCCTCCAGCGCCGCATCGCGCGATTGGCGGTGAGCCAGCTCGGTCGCCGCCCACGCCAGGAAACGCCCGCATTGCTCGCGGAAGAACGCCTCCAGCGCCGCGGCCTCGTGCGTTTCCACCAGCACCGTCTCTTCCTCGGTGACCACGTTGAAGTACACCAGCGCCACGCGCAGGCATTCGAGTCCGCGCGCCTGGCACAGCAGATGTCCGTATACCTTCGCCTGCGCCCAATGCACCGCGCGGTGGTTATCGCGCACGCTGTCCAGCTGGCCGCGGTAGGTCTTGATCTCTTCGAGCTGATTGGCAACCGGGTCGTAGCCGTCGGCACGGCCGCGCACCAGCAGGTTTTCATGCTGCCCGGACAGGGCCACTTCGGTCTCGTAGTCCGGCCCGCGACGGCCCGTCATGGTCGCGTGGCCCGCCATGCCCTCCAGCCCCGTGGGCGCGGGCGTGAAGCGCAGGTCCAGGTCCCCTGTCCGCGCCGTGAATTCGCACAGCGCGCGCACCGCCACCGCGTAGCTCATGCCGCGTCCTCGCGCCAGCTGACGTGGCACACCCGCACAGGCATGCCGTGCGACACGCAGTATTGCAGCCAGCGGATCTGGTTGTCCTGCAGTTTGTCGCCCGGGCCCTTGACCTCGATCAGTTCGTAGCGGCGCTCGGACGGCCAGAAGCGGATCAGGTCCGGCAGGCCGGAGCGGTTGATCTTGACGTCGCGCAGCAGGCGCTCGAAATACAGCTTCAAATGGGCTGCCGGCAGGCAGTCCAGCGCCTGCGTGAGCAGATCCTCAGACAGGGAGCCCCAGAACACGAAGGGCGACTGCAGGCCCGACTTGTCGGCGTAGCGTTGCAGGATCAGGTCGCGGTAGCCCGGCGTGTCCAGCTGCGCCAGGCATTGCGTGAACAACGCCGCACGGCGTTGGTGGAAATCCGGCGCGTCCAGATCGGCGGGACCGCGTTGGAACGGATGGAAGAAGGCGCCCGGCAAGGGCGCGAATACTGCCGGCCAGCACAGCAGCCCGAACAGCGAATTGATCAGCGCGTTTTCCACGTAGTGCACGGGCGCGTCGTCCCGGTGCAGGTGATCGCGCGTGACGAACTCCACCGAGGCGGGCTCGGTCGGCCGCGCCAGCGTCAGGTCGGTGCGCAGCAAG